>NZ_JAKJHX010000023.1:8854-56343 GCF_021648855.1 Tychonema litorale BBK16
TTTTTCGGTTGTTGTGGAAACCGCAGATGTTGTGGAAGTTGTTGCTTCTGGTTTTTCGGTTGTTGTGGAAACCGCAGATGTTGTGGAAGTTGTTGCTTCTGGTTTTACGGTTGTAGATGTGGTTGTGGCTGGGAGAGTCGTTGCTGGCTTTTCAATGGTTGTGGAAGTGGTTGTAATTGGTTTTTCGGTTGTTGTAGATGCAGTTGAAACCGCAGATGTTGTGGAAGTTATTGTTGCTGGCTTTTCAGTAGTTGTGGAAGTGGTTGTAACTGGTTTTTCGATTGTTGTCGATGCAGTTGAAACCGCAGATATTGTGGAAGTAGTTGTTGCGGGTTTCTCAGTAGTTCTGGAAGTGGTTGTAACTGGTTTTTCGATTGTTGTCGATGCAGTTGTGGCTGGGAGAGTTGTTGCAGGTTTGTCAGTTGTTGTAGAAGTAGTTGTAACAGGTTTGTCGGTGGTTGTGGCTGGGAGAGTTGTTGCAGGTTTGTCGGTAGCTGCTATTTTATCTGCTGTTATGACAGCATTTTCCTGAACCAAAGTTCCTGTGATTGCATCTCTGCTTACTGCTGGTTTTTCAGAAGTGCTGACAACTGGTAAAATTGCGGCAGTTGAAGTAGATGTTGTCTCTAATTTTGTACCTGTAAGGATATCGGCATCCGCTTTTTTGGGAGAGTTTACTTCTGTTAAATTCAGAGTGTATTTGATGTCGCCACTGATTTGCAAAACTCGAATGGTATATTCCCCTGCTGATAAGCCTTCTGCGCTAATTGTTTCGGCAGTTTTGTCGCCGTTGGAAGAACTCTTGATGATTGCGCCAGCTTGGTTTAGTAAGGATATATCGGCATTCCCACTCAAATCGTCGATCGCAAATTTGAAACTTCCCGGACTGTTGATGGTAAATTTGTACAGGTTGTCGATATTTGCAGTGCCAACACTACCGATGTAGCTTTTGCTGCCAGTCAATGCCCCGATGTTAACTTCAGTCATTGGTACCCCTGAAAAATAGTTGCTTTAAATTGCTCTTACATAGCTATCTGGGGGAACTTGAGGTTTTTACGCAAAACCCGGAATATTGTTACATTTCGTTACATTAAGGTGATTAGATCGCCCTTCCTCTACCACCCACCAGCATTTAAAATAGCTGGTTTAGTTGCTTCAAACTATTGTGGGGTGGGCTTCTAGCCCGCCCAAAGATGCTATGTAAATACAGAAAATCTTAGTTGCGCTTCGGTGTTGAAGGGGCTGCAACCGCGATCGCCCCAATCGATCGCCCCAGACAATCCCTTATCCCTTACAATAAACAAGCAATTATTATATTTTGAGTTATCCTGTGAGTCCTACTGCCGAAGTCAGCAATACCCTGAATGCTGGTACTATGCCAACTGTTACCGCCCCCCGCCGCCCTGTTTTCCCCTTCACTGCGATTGTCGGCCAAGAAGAGATGAAACTGGCGCTGCTATTGAATGTCATCGATCCGAAAATTGGTGGCGTGATGATTATGGGCGATCGCGGTACTGGTAAATCTACCACAATCCGCGCCCTAGCCGACTTGCTGCCGGAAATTGAGGTGGTAGCAGACGATCCTTTTAATAGCCATCCCAGCGATCCAGATTTGATGAGTGATGAGGTGCGCGATTCCCTATGGGATAGCTCCGCTTCACGCACTTTAACTCACAATGACATCAAAATCGCCCGCAAAAAAGTCCAAATGGTAGATTTACCCTTGGGCGCGACCGAAGACCGAGTTTGCGGTACGATCGACATTGAGAAAGCTTTGTCGGAAGGAGTTAAAGCTTTTGAACCGGGCCTTTTAGCTAAAGCCAACCGTGGCATTCTTTACGTCGATGAAGTCAATTTGCTCGACGATCATTTAGTCGATGTTTTGCTTGACTCCGCCGCCAGTGGTTGGAATACTGTTGAACGAGAAGGCATTTCGATCCGCCACCCAGCTAAGTTTATTCTAATCGGTTCCGGCAATCCAGAAGAAGGAGAATTGCGGCCGCAATTGCTCGATAGATTTGGGATGCACGCGGAAATTCGGACTGTAAAAGACCCGAATTTAAGAGTGGAAATTGTCGAACAGCGATCGAGTTTTGACCAAAATCCGGCTGAGTTTCTCTCGACATATCAACACCAACAAGATGATATGCAGGAGAAATTGGTGGAAGCCCAGGAACGGCTGAAATCGGTAAAGCTCGATCGGGATTTGCGAGTCAAAATCTCCCAAGTCTGCGCGGAATTGGACGTAGACGGACTGCGGGGCGATTTGGTCACAAACCGGGCCGCGAAAGCTTTGACCGCCTTAGAATGTCGCACAGAGGTCACAGTGAACGATATTCGCCGGGTGATGACCCTGTGTTTGCGCCACCGATTGCGGAAAGATCCGCTAGAATCAATTGATTCGGGTTCTAAAGTGACCAAAGTGTTCGATCGGGTATTCGGCATAGAAACCAGTTCGTAGTGAGGTTCATCAAGGACTAAAGTCCTTACTACAAACCTAAACAAGATATCGGGTAGGGACACGGCACTGCCGTGTCCTCCCCTCTATTTCAGCCGCTTAAAATTAGTCATCAGCGTGTAGAAATCAAACTAAAAATTAATGACAGTAACTGATGACTAATCGCCCATGAAAAAGATAATTCTAGGATTAGATCCCGGCTTAGCCAATCTGGGATACGGCGCAATTTCCTGTCACATTGTCGGAAAACTAGATCAAAACTCTGTTTCCATGATTGATTGCGGCGTAATTAAAACAACACCAAAACAGGAAATGGGACAGCGCCTCAAAACAATCTACGAAGATTTGCACGCCGTAATTGAACAAATAAAACCAGATTTGGCGATCGCCGAAAAACTGTTCTTTTACAAAATGGGAAATACGATACTTGTAGCCCAAGCGCGAGGAGTTTTGACGTTAGTATTAGCGCAGTGTGGAGTGCCACTGTTCGAGTTTACCCCAGCGCAAATTAAAAAAGCCTTAACTGGGCGCGGGAATGCTGATAAATCGGAAGTGCAAGAAGCTGTGGCGCGGGAGTTGGAATTAGGTTATATTCCGAAACCAGATGATGCGGCGGATGCTTTAGCCGTGGCTTTGACTGGTTGGTATGATGATGATATTTGTCCTAAAACCATAGCATTGGAAACCGTACAAATTTAATCTTCCGTAGGGGCAATCCCCCCGTGGTTGCCCTGATTTCAATCGCCGACTCCTCTAATTCCCATTCAAATAATCGGCAAACTCAACACAAATCCCGGTAACACATCTTCACCAGACAAAGTAACTGGAAATTGTACAATCTCTACCTCACAATCAGCGCGATAAATCTCCACTTGTTGGTCTTGAGGATTAATCAGCCAACCCAAACGCAAGCCGCTGTTGAGATATTCCTGCATTTTCTCCTGAAGCGGCCGCAGCGGGTCTGTACGCGATTCCCTACGGGATAGCTTCGCTTCACGCAATTCTATGACAAAATCAGGACAAATCGGCGGAAACTTCTCCCTTTGTTCATCTGTTAAAGCAGACCATCTTTCCAGACTAACCCAAGCCGCATCAGGAGATCTATCTCCATTATTAGGTAGCCGAAAAATAGTTGAAGAACTAAACACTCTCCCTAGCTGCGTTCGTTGGTTCCACATCCAAACTAAGCCAATTAAATCGGCTTCTCGATTGCCACTGACTCCGCCTACTGGTGACATAATAATGATTTCCCCTTTCGTTGTCCGTTCAAATTGCCAATCTCGATTCATCTGGCATAAACGGTAAAATTGTTCGTCTGTTAGTTCGACAGTATCTAAGTTTAAAGTAACGGTTGTCATTTTATTACCTCTCCTCTCTTTTCCTCTCTTCTCTTCTCTTCTCTTCTCTTCAGTCCGCGCAGGCGGACTTTGTTTCTGTAGACGCGATTTCAATCGCCGTTTCCAATCGCCGATTTATCTAAAATCGCCACTAACCTATTTTAGCGCCGTCTGTTCGCGATTAGGGCGATCGCGCCTGCTACCACAAATCCCAAAACAAGACTAGACCAAAAGACTGTATCCGCAGGGATTGGATTTTGCTTACTATCGATTTTGCTAGCATAAGTGCTGGCATAAACTCCGCTAGTGGCAATTCCCACACCAGCCGCTGCAATTGTAACATTTAAAGTGCGATCGCTCTTAGCCCTCTCAATCTCAATAATCCCCTCAATCGTCTGAATCGCATTTTCCAACAATCTCAAACCCGGACTCAAACTCTTGTTATCTGCTTCCACTTGCGATAGATACTTTTCTTTAGCAAAATCGCTGAAGTGTGTCATGAATTTGAAATCATTTTGGTTATTTCCCATCCTATCGCCTATTGTTTTCAGACGCTTAGTATAATTTTCAAGGTTAGTTGATATCGTACTTTCTTGTTCTTCTAATTCACTAATATAGTTGGCATAAACCAATAAAATCTTCAAAGAATCAACTAAATTGTATTGCAATTTTTTGAGGTCAATTTTAGAGGCATTCACCTGTTCAGGGAGTTGCTGAAAAATTTGTTGAATCCTCCGCGAAGCATCTTTGAGGTCAGCTTTAAGTTGGCGGCTTTGAGTGTAAGCGCAAATCACCTTATTGCGGTAGGCAAATAATCGCATCAAATGCGTATAAAGTTTACCGACAATCTTGCTAATATCACGAATTGATTGACCACTATTGTAAGGAAACAAGCAAATTAAGACATGATAATTTTCGCTGATATTGCCGCTATCCCCTGGCGGCAGCCACAACTCATAAAAATTTGCTCCTAAAAATTGCCCTTCGGCTTTTAAGTCTCTTCGCCATTTAGCATTCGGAAATAAATTCAATTTGGCATAGCAATTTTTAGCAGTTACTAAAGCGTCTTGATCGTCAGTCGTCAATTGTCCCCAAACCAGCCAACTTTGACCAATTGTAGCTGGTGGATTGATGCGGGAGGTAATTTTTTCTTTCTGCCATCCTAAACGGTCGATTTCTTCGGGTGCGAATTTCTTGTCGTCTGGTTCTTTTTTGCCAGCCAAGTCAAATAGTGCGGCATAAGTATCGCTGATTTTGACAGGATAGCAGTAACCGTCAAGGGTAGACTCAAATGCTACTGTTTTTTCATTACCGAGTAACTTGATATAATCACCGGTTTCAGTTTCAGCTTGTTTGAGTTGTTCTAGCTGTGAATGCGAGATTTTGTCGCCATAAATTTTTTTTCCAAACTGTTGGCGGTTTTTGCTAATCTTCTCCTCAGTTTGCCCGATCCCTTCAGCTAAATCGTAGACAAATAAACCGACTGTCGGGTAGATTAGCCAATTCTCGTTACTCATGATGTAAACGGTCTGCCATTAACGATAATATCTTTTTAGTTGTTTGCACTGGGTCGCCAGCTTTCAAGATTTCTTTGAGGAGTTCTTTCAACTCACCTGGCTTGACTTGTGCCTCCACTGTATTGATAATTTGGTTTAAGTTTTTTCGATCACTTATGTCGCCACTCCTGATGATGTTACCAAGCTCGGTATTACTAGAGTTGTCCTCCTCAGATTCATCCGGCTTGGCATCTGATCTTTTGCTGCGGTTGTCGCCATTCATCAAGCAATCATCGGCATATTCATAGGCTGCTAGTAGAGAGGGATGTAATTCGGCAAGTCTTTCAATATCCGCAATTGTGAAATTTTCACTGATTTTATTGAACTCTGATTGGACTGGTGCGGGTAGCTGTTCTGTTTGTTGGAGTACGGCAAGAATAAAAGCTATGATATCGTGGTCTTCCATGTCTTTTATAATTTAGTTATGGTGAAAGGAAGTCAGTAGTATGGCTGCTGATACAGTTGATCTAATTTCATTGTAGCAAACGGTGCAATAAATCGGTTGCATCTTGCATGGCTTATCCTAATCCTTTGACCTGAAATGCGGCCCAGAAGTAATCATAGATAAAGATTCTTCGGCTGCTTTCTGATTGAAGCCGTTTGAGAGCATTTTGATAATATTCGAGGTCATTTTCAAACTTTCTTGCTAAGTCCTCATCTTCATTTGCCCTAGCACAAGTAATCCGGGTTTGATAGGTAGCAAGACAATTATAAACATCTCGCTCAATTTCTGGACACTCTTGTTTAAGTTTTTGCCAGCTCAAGTTTTTCAGCCAAAGTTGTGCCTCTCTGAGAGATTCGGCTAAAGTTTCCAAGCTGTTATTCTGTTGACGCCACACTAAATGCAGCTTGAACATTAGCAAAGCAGTTGCAAAATCATCAACACTCCAAAGGGTAGTGACGAGGGATGACAAACCAGCGTGAAATAATGCTCTTTCTAATCCTAATATTTCGCTGCCTGATCTTGTTAAATCTCCCTGACCAGTTAGACAGGCAGATAGGATCATTACCTTAGCGGCTGGATTTTCCAAAGCACCATCAAGGATTTGAGTGGCAGAGATTTCTTTATTATAAAGGCAGAGATAGGTTTTATCTAAAGCGTCTCGCCCTGAATCAGACTTCCGATAGTTGCCGTGTCCGCTGTAGTGGATAACTTCAGCTTGTTTAAACTGGTTAGCAAAATGCTCGTCAACATCCGCATCTTTGAGAACTGAGGCTGAGTCGTACAGTTGGGAAATCCGGTTGATTTCCACGCCACACCAGAAAAGGTATTCTCGCGGGTTGGGATATTGCTCGACTCCAGCTACTAAAAACTTAGTCGGACTATCCGTATGTCGGAAGTCTTCTCGCTGTTTTAGTAAATACATGAGACTAAGACTAGGAGTAGTCCTGATGCGGAATCTCTCTATTAGCTGCTTGTCGTCTCTATCGTACAAAATAGACCAGGGGAAAAATTGCAAATCGCTGTTGGCAACAATTGTGAGGGAGTTACAGCAAATAGGAAGATGTTGTAGTAGAGGAATGATTAGGTTATTACTTAGTGGATCAAGGCTATTTGTCTTCAAGTTCAAATTTCTTTTCTCCACCTCACTAGCTATTCCTTGACATAGTGGTTGTAGTTTTGCAACAGTTTCAGGGTCGTCTACAACATGATGATGCAATTGCAAAGAGCCGTTTTCGTTGTACATGGCAAAGCAGACAATCTTATCCCAAGGCTTATTTTTGGCAAAGCTGAGTTTATGGATAACGTGGAAGCAGAGAATCGTTTCTGTTTCAGCGATTGTCTGACTGTTCCATAAGGCATCAAAGGGAATAGAGTTTTCTTCTGATTCGCTGGAAGTTTTCCAGGTAAGCGGTTTTACTTCGACTAGGGTAGCGGATACTGAATCCTTACCTTTTAGTTTAGCAACCAGAGAATCCCGATTCTTAAGGAGATGCTTTAACCTTTGCTTCTTGTCTGTGTAGAATTTTTTTTCTAGCCGAGGTTTGAGTGGAGGAAACTTGGCGATGAAAGGGGGTTCGTAGATACTGGATTGAGAAAAATAAATAGTGAAATCGAGGTTTTGGATTTCACCAATTAATTGTGCAACTTGGTTAGACTCATTTATTGAACCTAAGCGAGACGTTTTTCTGGATACCAAATCTAGGATAGCCCGTGCTGTGGCTCGTTCAGTATACTCAAAGGCAAGTGATAAATTTTCTAATTGAATTAGGGCATCAATAGCCCAGTCATAGTATTCTAAATAACTACTGCCAAAGCCTAATCCTAGCTGATCGGTGCTGACGCTGTGACGAATACCTTCATAAGTTTCGATACCTCTAAGAAGTGTATGAAAGCCGTCTTCTGCACAACCTGTATTTATCAATATTTTACCCTGACAGCATTGGAGAAAAGCTAATTCCATTTCTCGTCCATTTTTTTTAGCTGACTCAATGCTCTCTTTCAATATCTTTTTCAATAGCTCTTCCGATCCCACTTCCAATCTCTGATTGCCGAGCAAGTTGACAGATTTATAGTCACTAGCCAATAGATAAACTACCGTAATTAGCTTGACGTTATCTTTGGCAAATGAGTTGTCCACTGAAATTTTCATACTTGATATATTCAATGACTGTTGTTTAATTAAAGTTGCGGCAATTTCTGTTTGTGTAGGAATTGATTCAAAATCTTGAGTAGAAATAAACCTGTAAATTTTACTTTGTGTCACAAAAATCAAGCGCAAGGTTTCTAATAAACAAATTAAATCTTTCTGATTATCCTCGATGAAGATAAGCTCAAAATCTTTAAAATCTTTTATCCACCCAAGAACAAGCTTAAAAAAATCTTCTGGTGCTTCAGCCATCCAAAACGCTTTAGCCGTCCACAATATATTTGCATTATGAGAATAATTCAAGATATCTGGCAAACCAACTAATATCGTAAATATTTTTTCCCAGCTTAAACATTTATCTACATCTTTGTCTGCCTGTTCAGAATAAACATTTTTAGCGAAATCTGCTCTCATTTTATTAGTAATATAAGTGAGTTCTGACAGTTGATTTTTTTTGACAAGGGTAGCTGAATCATTAATAACCAAATTCAAAAGTTCATACTGAGATGTTTCAATATAGTAATAGCAGACTTCACTGAATACATTATCTATAAAATTAGGTACTGCGAATATATTGAATATATTATGTATAAAATTACGTATTACTAATCTATTTTTAATAAAATTAGGTAATACTTTGCCAGATTCAGTTTGATTTCTTGCCGATTCCCACAGAACACTGTAAATTATATCCGCTTTTTTTAAATCCCCTAAAAAAAGAAGTTTAGCAGCTATATTACTAATAAGCTTAAATTTGCGATGATCTAGACCAAAGAGACTAATTTTCGTACCAAGACATTTTTGAGCGAATTTAGCTGCCAATTTTCTGAGATTTTCTGACTGAGATTTGGGTGTAAAATCACTGACCAAAGCATAGGACAGTCCCATATCTATAATGGCTATTTTTAGATAATCTGAGAATATTAAAAAAGTGGATATAAATTCTATAAAGTTGATTAAATTACTAACAAAACTCCAAATAAAGTTAGAAATTTTTCTATTAATATTTACATTTAATTTCAATTTAACAGGAACCAAAAACATTAATATTGTCAAAATGCCAATACATAAAAATGTCCATACATTAATTGCCATAAAAGCTAATGATAAAAATAAAAAAAGCCATTGTAATAAAGCATAAGGTATTGTCCACCAAGGTAATTTTTGTACAACAAATGGATATAATTCTGGACTTATATTTAGGTATTCTAATAGTAAATTTGGGTTGATTGACATTATTATTGATTGGGGTGCTGCGACTATTCCTACTACTAACAACCAGAAAAACCACACAACAAAAGAATAGCTAGCGACCGAAAATACAATCCATATAATTGCATTCAGTATTCTACTTATTGAAAAAACAAACAATACATAATTGTTGTACTTTATATATGCAAAATTAGTCCCAGAGGGCATAGATACCATCGATAATAATATTAAACGTAAAATACACAACAGGCCTAATAAGGGAATTATCCAAACCAAAGAAATAACTGGGTTTAAAAGGAATCCTTGTTTATCATTAAAATATTTAATCACCATATAATAAGAAAAATAGAGCTGTTTTGGCACGACAGAAGGACTGTAAAAAACAAAGTAAAAAACAACTATAAAAATAATCAATATGGATATATCTTGATCTAGCCGCCTAATTAACTTTCTGATTCTTACTGGCAATAAGTAACCCATTCTTTTCAAGATTTTAACAAATGCTAAAACTGCTATAGCTGTAAGAAAAGGTGAACTAGCAGAGTGCATAGTTTTCAGATATTCACTCGGAGGTAAAAATTTCCCAAAAACAAACGTTATACAATAAATAATCAATCCTAATAGCCCTATTTCTATTGCCCGTATGAACCATTTTTTTGATTTCATGTTTTATTGACAATGAATAATTTGTATGATCGAGAAGTGTAACATTTTCAGTACAATTTTGCAACTCTCAAATCCCCACTTTTGTACGATGTGCATACCAGTTCAGGACTTGCACGGGACGGGAGGTAATTGCGGTTATTCGATCGCCCAATCCCAACCCAAAACAAAAAAATGCTATAATATCAACTTTAACTCCTAAACTTGTCCAGCAAACAAAGCACCAACTAAAATAATATGGTCGTTATTACCTCCCAAGAAATCGCCCTATTTCGCTCCGAATTAGCCGCCTATCCCGAAGCCCTAAAAGCCCTCGACGAAATCGAAGACTGCGAGGGAAACATCGAGGATGCAGCGATATCTCTGGCAATTCAAGCCGGACAAGAACCGAATATCTCTGAAAATTGGTTAGACGGATTGGCCAAAAGATGCCGTGTTGCTATCTGCAAATCGGAAGTTAAAGCAGAGTTGACAGATGGACGCTTGAATGCGGCTTTCGGAGATTTACTTGCTGCAAGTATTTGCCCGGAGATTTTGATAACTGCGGTGATTATTTATGTGTTTAAGAGTGGGGTGAGTGAGTTTTGTGAACCTCTTGAATATAAATTGTAAAGCTATATTAGTGGGTGGCGAGAAACCGGGTTTTTACCAACCTACTTCGTTACACCACCCAAAAATCAAAAAAACCCGGTTTCTTAGATTCTGCGGGACTCCAGGAGTAATTAAACCAGAATATACAAGATGCAGATAGGCATATTTTTAGGAAGCGTCGGCAATCCGCTAATCTATTATCCCAAATTAGCGAAGATTACTGGCGGAGTCTCGGCGAGTATTTTGCTGTGCCAATTATTTCAATGGCAATCTCAACTTACCAATTCCGACAATTGGGTGCAAACTAGCACCGCTGAAATTGAAAAAGCTACTGGTTTAAATGCCGAAGAACAGGAATTGGCGAGACAGCAACTAAAAGCGCGACTTTTATTGAAACAAAAACTACCTAATCCCCACACTGAAGCCCTAGAACTCTGGGCAGATATTGACGCATTTGAGTCAAAATTAAATACTTATTTTTCAGCAGATCCTGAAGATATTATAGCACAAACTATTCCCAAGAATCTCAATCATTATGTAGATATAGTTGCTGAGAATTCTGTACCTAATCCGAGCATTAAAGCCGACAAATATTTCGGTCAACCACGCCAGCAAATAGCCGTTTCTGTCACCCCAAATTACCGATTTAGCGGCCCTTGGAACTCCCAAGAACAACTACACAACTTTCAACGAGCTTTAGAAGCCTATGCTCAAGAACATAACTTAGGTTTTGGTAATCCTTCGGGATGGGCATTTAAGATTATTGACAGCATCACCAAGGGCTTAACTTCGACTTTTTGGGATGAATTTATCGCGGGCATTCCATTAGGAGAAAGTCAGAAGGTGAAGCGAGATTGGGAAATTGCACCAGAAGTGCCTTATCCGGCCTTTGAAGAGGAGCGAATTCAGTATTACGTCCACAAAGGTGAACCGCTGGAAGCCGCAGTTTCTAGGGCTCGTGCTGACTTGAGAAATCCGGTTTTGGGTAAGGATTTGTGGGAGGGATTTTTGCGAAAGTGCGATCGCCTTGCGGATGATGCACTCAAAGCAAAACAGCAGGGCGTTGACACCCCATATCTGCCGTCTTCCTTCAACGAAAAACCGCAAATCACTAAGGATAGCGTGATGCGGAAATTAGGGGCGATCGCGCCGCAATTTAGCCTCAATCAATCCACATCTGACCCGACACCAGAACCGCCAAAACTTGCAGAAATAGCATCGGTAACACCCGCCGAAATTCCGAGTATTTCTGCTTTGCAAAAAGCTTACAATACGCCTCTCGGTCGCAGTATAATTGAAACACAAATCGCTGCCAATCCAGACTGGGGCTACGAAATAGTAGATGGTGAAATAGTCGAATCCATCCCTTTTTAGGAGGTAGATATGAAACGAATTAGCGAGATTAATCCGCTGGGCGAAGAGCGACCAAATCCTTCTGACGAAACTCGGGAACAACTGCGGCGGGAAAGATTGCAGCGAGAAAGAGATGCCGGATATCAACTATTAGTTGAGTTCTGCAATTTTGGCGAATATGATATGGCCCGGCAGTTGTCTAATCGCAACTCTAATTGGGGTTATGAAATAGTTGATGGGATTGTGATGGAAAGGATAGATTAGTCATATCAATTTCGGTTGCATCGGAATTAATATTACCCGAAATGAGGAGACGGCAGTGCCGTTTCCCTACAATTAATCGGGCGATGGTTATATCAGAAAAGGAAGATTGATGATGTTGAGGTAGGGAAACGGCATTGCCGTCTCCTCTAATCATGATGTTGAGGTAGGGAAACGGCATTGCCGTCTCCTCTAATCATGATGTTGGCGTAGGGAAACGGCATTGCCGTGTCCTCTAATAGCTACAATAAAAAAGAGGCGGGGAATATTCCCTACCTCAAGTCAGCAATGACTGTTAACCTAAAAATTAGATTAGCCAGCCAATACTTTTTAGTAGCCTCTGGCGTTAGGCTTGTGGACGATGAAGCTGAGCACTTGGCACTGCTTCACGTTGTCGAAACCCATGACGCGGATGTAGCACTGAGGGTTTTCTTGGCGGCAAGCTTGAATTTCAGTCATGATTTCTTGGACGCTGCGAGCACCAAATAAAGGCAACTTCCAAAGAGTCCAATAGCGCATTTCAGCGGCTGAGGTTTCGTTGAATTCAACGCCGGGGATGTAGCCTTGATCCAAGATGTATTGCAGTTGCTTGGCGATTTGGGCGTCTGTCAGCGGGGGCAAATAGGACAGAGTTTCGTAACGACGCTCTTTTGGTAAAGTTTTCATTTTTCTATCTCTAAGGTGTGTGTTCGATCGCACTTATCGATCGATTAACTCGACAAATTATCTAGATTCGGTTCAGAATCTGTTGAGGATATTTCAGGATTGCTGCTAGCCACAGACCAATTAAGTTGCGTAATTCGCTCCAAATGCTGGCGTCTGTGTTCCATATTCGACTGTTGAATGCCAGTACAAACCATTTCTGGCAAAAATTCTGTCACATCGTGCGCCAGATATTCTCGCACCGTCATGATCCGAAATCCTAAATCTTGATTTTCCCTCAGCAACTCTCGAATGTATGCTTCTCCATCTTGGATTTTACCCTTAGTGGAAAATTCATTCAACCAGATTGCCTGAGCGGGATTGGTTTCGCTCAATTGAGCGACTACAATCCGCACGGATTGATAGGTTAGGTAACTTGCCAGCACCTTAGCGGTGTCTTTCGCAACTTGTTTGAGATCCATTTTTGACCCCAGCCCTTAAGAGTTTTAGATTGTTGATTTTAGATTTTGGATGCAAACTTACTTGTAAATCTTCTTCCAAGATAAAGACTTCCCAGCAAGTTTGCTACCTAAAACCTAAAATCTCTAACCCAAAATCATCAAACGGTATCCATTGCCTCGAATTCAAACTTGATTTCTTTCCAAAGTTCGCAAGCAACAGCCAATTCAGGGCTCCATTTGCAAGCTTCGCGAATGATGTCTCCGCCTTCGCGCATCAAGTTGCGACCTTCGTTACGTGCTTGGACGCAAGCTTCCAAAGCAACACGGTTAGCTGCTGCACCAGGTGCATTACCCCAAGGGTGGCCCAATGTGCCGCCGCCGAACTGCAAGCAGGAGTCGTCGCCGAAGATTTCAACCAAGGCTGGCATATGCCAGATGTGGATACCACCGGATGCAACTGGCATGACACCAGGCATGGAAGCCCAATCTTGAGTGAAGTAAATACCGCGTGCGCGGTCTTGTTCGATGTGGTCTTCGCGCATCAAGTCTACGAAGCCCATCGTGATGCCTTTTTCGCCTTCGAGTTTGCCCACAACTGTACCGGAGTGCAGGTGGTCACCACCAGACATCCGCAAGCACTTGGCAAGCACGCGGAAGTGGATACCGTGGTTCTTTTGACGGTCAATAACCGCGTGCATAGCGCGGTGAATGTGCAACAAGATACCGTTTTTGCGGCACCATTTTGCCAAGCTGGTGTTTGCAGTGAAACCACCGGTGAGGTAGTCGTGCATGATGATGGGGGTTTTGATTTCTTTGGCGAATTCAGCCCGTTCCATCATTTCTTCAAAGGTAGGGGCGGTTACGTTTAAGTAGTGACCCTTAACTTCGCCGGTTTCTGCTTGAGCTTTTTCAATAGCTTCTTGAACGAACAAGAAACGATCGCGCCAACGCATGAATGGTTGCGAGTTGATGTTTTCGTCGTCTTTGGTGAAGTCCAAACCACCGCGTAGAACTTCGTAAACGGCACGGCCGTAGTTCTTAGCAGATAGACCCAATTTAGGCTTAATTGTACAACCGAGCAAAGGACGGCCGTACTTGTTCAATTTGTCGCGCTCAACGGTAATACCGTGAGGAGGGCCTTGGAAGGTTTTCAGGTAAGCAATGGGAATCCGCAAGTCTTCTAACCGCAGAGCACGCAAAGCTTTGAAACCGAAAACGTTACCAACCAAAGAGGTCAGCAGGTTGGTGACGGAACCTTCTTCAAACAAGTCCAAAGGATAAGCGATGAAGCAAATGTATTGGTTGTCTTCGCCGGGGACTGGCTCGATGTCGTAGCAACGGCCTTTGTAGCGATCGAGGTCGGTCAGAAGGTCAGTCCACACTGTTGTCCATGTACCGGTGGAAGATTCAGCAGCTACAGCAGCGCCTGCTTCTTCTGGTGGTACTCCAGGCTGTGGAGTTACACGGAAAGCCGCCAAAATATCTGTATCTTTCGGGGTGTAGTCCGGTGTGTAATACGTTAGTTTATAGTCTTGAACTCCGGCTTTATACCCAGCCTTTGATTGAGTTTGGGTTTGCGCGTAAGCCATATCTCGCTTCCTAGTATTCGCTTAATTTTTTGGGCCTGATGACCGGCTCCTAAGAATATACCAATAAACGAACACTCTGAAATTTTAATATTCTTTTAATCATCATAAGTATTGTTTATTTAGATTTACAATTCGATAAATATGCGTAACATTTCTTATGAAACAAAAGGTACGAATAATGCTTGGGGATCGCAAGAGAAGGAAGAAGGAAGAAGGAAGAAGGAACAAATAAAAAATTAGTTATAAATACTTAATTTTATAGTAGATGGCTGAGTTCGATCGCGCGATCGAACTTAAATTGTGAATCCAAATCGCAAATCCCAAATTTCCCGATCAATATCTCAGTTCCTCAACAGTCAAAAAACGAAACCATAGCACATAATATGGACAGGACTTGCGCCCTTGCTAATGTTTCTGAATGCAAAAGCCCGATCGCAGCAATTGAACCTCACCGTTAACCCGATTTCATCATTAGCTGAGCGTAAGTCTATTATGGATATTGAGTCCCATTTCTACTCTGGTTGTGCCACACCCCCATTCAAAATCTGTCCACTGCATCAATCCAGATTGCCCAAAGCCTTACCCTCAGACTTGGGGCAATAATTTTTGTCAGAGTTGCGGAGGGCCGCTGCGACTGAAAAATCGCTATGTGCCCCTAGAAATTTTGGGCAAAGGCGGTTTTGCTGCTATCTATACTGTTTGGGATACGGAAACTGAAACCGAGCGCGTCCTGAAAGTGTTGCTGGAAACTGCCCCGAAAGCGGTGAAATTGTTCGAGCAGGAAGCTTGGGTTTTAGCGCTTTTACGACATCCTGGTGTCCCTAGAGTCGAGGCTGAGGGTTATTTTCATGTGCAAATGCAAAATTTACCAGGGGAGGGTATTGCTGCGGCGCGCAGGCTGCCTTGTTTGGTGATGGAAAAGATTCACGGCAAAACTTTGGAAGATATTCTGGATGAACACCCCCAAGGTTGTCCACAGGAATGGGTTTTTAGTTGGCTGAGTCAAGCTGTGGAAATTTTAGAGGAGTTGCATAGATGCCAGATTATTCACCGGGATATTAAGCCTTCAAATTTGATGCTGCGGAATTCGTCATCGCCACAAACTTTGCTGAATAAAGGTTTGGGTGGATTGCAACTGGTGACGATCGATTTTGGTGGTGTTAAACAAATGGGTGGTGTCCAACCAACGGGGAAGGATTGTCCAAGTTCGACGCGGTTGATTTCTCCTGGATACAGCCCACCGGAACAGATTGTTGGGGGTGGTGTGGGGCCGGCGACGGATTTTTATGCGTTGGGGCGGACTTGTATTCATTTGCTGACGGGGAAGTATCCGGCGGAGATTGAGGATCCGATGACGGGGGAGTTGCGGTGGCGGCATATTTCGCCGATCGCCCCGGCTTTTGCTAATTTGTTGGATGATATGGTGCGATCGGATGTGCAGCAGCGTCCGGCTACGGCTGGGGATGTTCGCCAACGTTTAAGGCAGATTTATGGGAAGAATCGGGGGCCAATGGCGATGGCGCCAACCAGTCAAGCTATTCTAAAATTCTGCCGGGAAGTGTTGGTGGTGGGGGCGCAAAAAACGGCTAGCTTGACGGTTTTGTTGTTCGGGGCGATCGCGCAAATTGTGGTAGCTTCTCTGGATACGGGCTGGGAAATGGTGCTCGGTGGAATTGGGGGAAGTGCGGGGGCGATCGGCGGTTTGGTGTTGGGTTATGCTTCGCCTATTGGCCCGGAAGTTGCGAATTTTTTGAATGAAGGTTTGCGTCAATTAATTCCTAATATGACTTTTGCTGTGGGGCCGGAGGTGCTACTGTTTGGGTTTGCTGGGTTCGGAACTGCGATCGGGTTGACGGATGCGGGGAGTTTTCGCCAGCAAAAACAGTATTGGCTATCGGGAATGATGGGTGTTCAAGGTTATTTATTAGCGGGTTTGTGTTGGTTGGAGTCGAGTGCTTCTACTGGGGTGCAGGGGATTATTTTGGGTGGTTTTGCGATCGCATCTTTGACTGTGGGAATGGGTTTGCGGAGTCACCAATTGGTGCACGCTTTGGTGGTGGCTGGGTGTTCTACGGGAGTGTTTTTGTTCCTGAATGCTTTGAGTGTTTTTCCTGGCAGTTTCCTGGAAAGTTTTGCGTCGTCTAACGCTACACTGGGCTTTTGGGAAGTTTGGGGGGCTGTGGGATTTTTTGGTTTGTTGGGAAGTGCGATCGGGCTTTGTTTGGGAGTCAGTCATTATTTGGTTGTGCCTTTGTTGCGGTGGTTGGGTTGGAAGTAGGAATTAACGCCAAATCACTATGCTAATCAAGTCGATGTCGATTAAACTTGTGTCCAGATTTTCAATGATTTGTGTTTTCGCGATCGCACTTCTCCTCCTCAACCCCAATCTAGCCAAAGCCGAATCGCGCGATCAAGCCGTCGATCGCTTAACAGACTTCCTATTCTACAAGGTAAATCCTCAGTTAAACAATCGTAAACTCCAAATGGGCGATGACCGATATATTCGTCAATGGGAGAGATTACGCGAGGCGATCGATCCGCGAGTGAAATCGGTACAAGAAGTCTGCTTTAGGCCAGCCCCAGGAGAAACAGGATGGGAATTCACCACAATCAACGGCCAAACCTACCAACAAACCTACGATTTACTTGCAGATACAATTTTTTATAGTCGCCACCCCCAACGGACTGGACAGCCAATTCCCAAAAACGATCAAATCAGCACCAGTGAATGGTCCGCAATTCGACGCTATATATTTATTTCCAATTGTGGACTATAAAATGTGATCTTATCACACCAAAGCACTGATGGAGGACAAACTTGTATGAATAAAAAGACGATCGCACTATTGCTACTAGCACTACTCGGAATCTGTACCGAATCTCCTACAAAAGCTGTAGATGCTACCCAAAAATCACAGCAATTCAGCCCTGAAAATTATGCCAATGCCCCTCAAGAAGTACCTCTAAAAAAAGGTATGCCCTACGAAGCAGCCCGTCAAATCCTCATCAAAAAAGGGTGGCAGCCAAACTTACAGGGTACACCCAGTAACCTGAGCAATGCTGCGGTTAAGGAGCTATTTGATTGGGGATATGAAGAGATTAAGGATTGCTCTGGCACTGGAGAAGGGCCTTGTCGGTTTGAGTTTATTGATAAAAAACAAGAAGTCCTAGTTGTAGTCGCCACGACAATGGGAGATAAAAATACAAAACGTTTTGTTAGGAATTGGTGGATTGAGAAAAAGACCGATAGTAATTAACAAAAATCATCATCAAACACAATTCATTTGTAAATTTCTTACTCCCTCCCCTTAGTAAGGGGAGGGTTGGGGTGGGGTAAAAATATAGAATATGCACCCTGAATTGTATATAATTGAGTTAAAAAGCGAGCCAAACATTCTATAGCAAAACAAAAGGATAAAAAAATGGGAAGAGTTACCACAACAATAACCGTCACCAACGAAGTAGACAAGATGCTAGCAGAAAGAGGCTTTATACCCGCAGAGCAAATACGCTCTGTCACCATCGATAATGTCCTAGTAGATACAGGAGCAACTCGGCTCTGTTTACCAGCAGATATTATCGCTCAGTTAAGCTTAACCCTAGTTGGTGAAATTCAAGGAAATACAGCAATAGGAGCCAGACAATTTCGTCTGTTCAAAAATGTTGGTCTTGCTGTAGCTGGCAGGGAAGGCAGATATGATTGTGTAGAAATTCCCGCTGGAGAAGAACCTTTACTCGGCTTAATTCCCCTCGAAGATTTGGGTTTAGAACCGGACTTGAGAAATCAGCGGTTGATTGTTTTGCCGATGGAAGGAATGCAAAGCTATATTCGTGTGTAAAATCCAGATAATTTCCATCTCTTTAGTCCGCGAAGGCGGACTTGGTTTGTGTAGAAGCGGTTTCCAACCGCCCCGCCGAATTATTTAATTATCTAAGAGTTAACTAAAATGTCAGTCACTACTCATCAATTAATTCAATGGAAAGAACAACGACGGTCAATTGTCGCGCTGACGGCCTATGATTATGCGATCGCCCAACTGATCGATCAAGCAGGCGTAGACATCATCCTTGTCGGCGATTCCCTCGCCATGACAGTCCTAGGCTACGAGACAACCATACCCCTAACCCTCGATGAAATGCTGCACCACGCTAAAGCAGTCCGTCGTGGAGTTAAACAAGCATTAATAGTCGTCGATTTACCATTTTTAACTTATCAAGAAAGTGTCCAGCAAGCCATGCACTCAGCCGGCAGAGTTTTGAAAGAAACAGGCGCTCAAGCTGTAAAATTAGAAGGTGGATATCCAGCAATGGCGGCGACGGTTTCGCAACTGACATCAGCCGGAATTCCGGTGATGGGACACGTCGGTTTAACACCGCAATCAGTACACCAACTAGGTTACAAAAAACAAGGCAAAACTGTCGAAGCCGGAGAGAGGATTTTGCAAGAATCGATCGCACTTCAAGAAGCTGGTGCATTTGCGATCGTATTAGAACACATTCCCGCAGATTTAGCCGATCGCATTACTCAAAAATTAACTATTCCTACCATTGGTATCGGCGCAGGGCCACACTGTGATGGACAAGTTTTAGTAACTTCGGATTTGTTGGGACTTTCCGAAAAACAACCACCTTTTGCGAAAGCTTATGTCAATTTGCGAGAAACAATTACCCAAGCTGTGAAAGATTATTCCCTAGAAGTTAGAGAAGGCAAATTTCCTAATTTGTAAAGATTTGATAATTTGGCGGGGGCGGGTTGAAGAGATTCTGGGTTTTTGGCAATTATTGTCGGTGAAACCCGCCCCTAAAAATTTTCGACAATTGCATCATCCCCAATTTATCTAATCCCCAGGCTTAACCTCTTTATCCAGATTTTTCTCCTTTTCCTGATCCACAGATTCATCATCAGCCAAACCCACACCATCCTTAAAACTCCGCAAGGTTTTCCCCAAAGCATTTCCCAACTCAGGAATTTTCTTGGGGCCGAAAATTAGAATCGCCACCACCGCAATAATGCCCATTTCAGGCAGTCCCAGACCAAACATAGACTTATCTCCCGTAAAACTTGCTCGATCGCACGTCGATCTTACTGATATCCTTAAAAGTATCTACCTTTGTTCCTGTATCCTGCAACAGTTGAATAAAGTTTTATTAAGCGATCGCCCATAAAATAGAAATGTTAGACATATCAAAACCTTCTCTACGCGAACAACAACACTACCTCATCCGCGAACTAGCCGACCGGATAGAAGCAGTATGGCGTCGCTACCTCGACCTAGAACCCTACCACCTACCCGCTGACTTGGGATACGTCGAAGGGCGTTTGGAAGGAGAAAAACTGATTATCGAAAACCGCTGCTATCAAACTCCCCAATTCCGCAAAATACACCTTGAACTCGCCAAAGTCGGGCCGATGCTTGACATTCTGCACTGCGTGATGTTTCCTAGACCAAACTATGCACTGCCGATGTTTGGTACCGACATCGTAGCAGGTAAAGGTCAGATCAGCGCTGCGATCGCCGACCTTTCTCCCCTAAATTCCGATCGCACCTTATCAGAAACCTACCGCACTCGACTACAGACTCTCCCCGTCAACCAATTTTCTTGTCCCCGCCAAATTCCAGATTGGGGCGACATCTTCTCAGAATTTTGCCTATTTGTGCGGCCCGATTCCAAGGAAGAAGAAAATCGATTTCTGGACATAGTTGAATCCTACGTCGAAATTCACTGCAAACTCGCCGTCGCCTCAGAACCAGTGTCTGTCGCCGAAGCATCAAAAATTCTCGACGCTCAAATTTACTACTGCACCCAGCAGCAACAAAACGACAAAACTCGTCGCGTACTTGAAAAAGCTTTCGGTCAAGATTGGGCAGAACATTATATGACAGAAGTCCTATTTGATTTCCCTAAATAGTTGAAATATCTTTACAATTATTTCCGGGAACTCGGACGCTTAGCGCCTGCCTTACTAGAAGCCTTAGATGCTGTTTTACTTGGACTCTTAGCAGCACCTTTTGCACCTTTTGAACCCTTAGCATTCGCTAGCTGACTGTCATTGGCATTAGCAGGTATTCCCCCAGCAGCCCTAGTAGTTCTGAAAGTAACATTCACTCCTTCATTCGACTGTTCCAGCACCAACATCGGCGTTGGCTTAGCCTTTTGATCCCACTCAATGTGAACAATCCGACCTTGAATTGTCGGCTGCCAACTATCATGGTCATCAGAAGGACTCAGGTAAGTTTCCAAACAGTCAATAATTTGATTAATTGTAGCCGAAGTTGCCTGAGTCGGAAGTTTCATCAACTTAATTTGAATCCGAAATAACACTCGCTTTTCGATTTTTACCGCCGGATCACCAGTTTCGTATTCGATATCAAACATCGAATCAACTTGTCTGCCACTGCCCGCATTCCCAGTTTTATCTCCTACACTACTCTGAGTAGGACGCAGAGCAATACTAATTTTATCTTTGACTTTTACTTTAATTTGATTGACAATGGCAAAGTGAAAAACCTCTTCCGCCATTCGCATTCTCAAATAGTCTAAATTAAAATCTCGCGAGTGGATGAGGTCGGGATTTTTTTCCATTTTTGACATCGTTTCCAGAGCCATTTTATACTTTTTCTGGAGTTCTCGATTTCTAAATTCCTCAAAGTTGAGCTTCTTGCTTAAACCATCCATTTTGAGCTTGCTAAACACCGCTAAACCGACAAGCAATAACAACAGTAATCCCGATGCTCCCATCAAAAGTTGATCGGAGGATAAACCTCCTGGTTTAGCCTGTTTGGGCTTGGGAGAGGCTACTGCCAACCTTGGTTCTACAAGGATTATTTGGGTTGACATGGGCTTTTAAAGGGTAAGATTTGACGCTATATTTATAGAATGCCCCAGAGTGAAGCTGACATTGCAACTCGATCGAGCAACATTGACCTCTTTCTACCACAATCTTTCTACAACTGGATTTCTACAACTCAAACAGGCACCCTAATTTATACTTTATCTTTAACTGCAAGCCGGTTCCCGGAATATCGGAAAATCGCATCATTGCAGTGGCAACAAGCAATGGTGAATAGTCTGTGATATATTATAGTTTATATATGTATATACTTGACTATAAAATATGTCAATATTTATTATACGAGTGAATTTACGCATCTAAACATATCCTGCGCTCACATAACACCTAGATTTGATCGTGACCTACGAACCCCTCCACCACAAATATCGCCCCCAGACTTTTGCCGAATTAGTGGGCCAAGAGGCGATCGCTCAAACCCTCACTAGCGCCATCCTCCAAGACCGCATAGCACCAGCATACCTATTTACCGGCCCCAGAGGCACCGGTAAAACCTCCAGTGCCAGAATTTTTGCCAAATCCCTCAACTGTGTTTCTACGGGTGCTCCTACCCCCACACCGTGCGGGAAATGCAACGTTTGTCAAGAAATTGCCAGAGGTTCCACACTAGATGTCATCGAAATCGATGCCGCCAGCAACACAGGAGTCGATAACATCCGAGATTTGATCGAACGCGCTCAATTTGCTCCCGTACAATGCCGCTATAAAGTATATGTAATAGACGAAGTTCATATGCTCAGTACCCAGGCATTTAATGCCTTATTAAAAACCCTAGAAGAACCACCAAATCGCGTCGTATTCGTCCTAGCAACCACCGACCCTCAAAGAGTATTACCAACCATTATTTCCCGCTGTCAAAGATTCGACTTTCGCCGTATCGCCCTCGACTCAATGACCGCCCACCTACACAAAATTGCCAAATTAGAAAACATTAACATAACCAGCGACGCAGTATATATGGTCGCCCAACTCGCCCAAGGAGGACTGCGAGATGCCGAAAGTTTGCTCGACCAACTAAGTTTATTTCCCGATGAAATCACAGTCGAAAAAGTTTGGGATTTAGTCGGTGCAGTTCCCGAAAACGACTTAATGGAACTGCTTGAATCCATCAAAAAAGATGACCCTACAGCCTTAGTAGACATGACTCGTCACCTGATGAATCGCGGTCGGGAACCACTCATCGTCCTTCAGAATCTCGCCAGTTTTTACCGAGATTTGCTCATAGCAAAAGCTGCACCAAAACGCTCAGATTTAGTAGCTTTGACATCAGCAACTTGGGATAAACTTGTTAAGTTTGCTACTCAATGGGATACCGAGTTAATTTTGGCAAGTCAGAAACACCTGCAAACCCACGAAGTACAAATTAAAAACACTACTCAGCCGCGTTTGTGGCTGGAAGTAACGCTATTAGGATTATTACCTTCAGCAATTAGAACTCAGTCACAACAGATTTACTCTCCCCAAACCCAGACATCTAATATTCAACAATCTCCAGCACAAATTGACCCCCCCCAGCCCCCCCTTGCTAAGGGTGGGGGTCAGATATCTAATATTGAACAATCTTCAGTTCCCAATTCACAAAATATTCCACCTCAGTCGCAGCCTATTGGTAATCGCACAGAAATCACATCTCCGGCACCAATTCGAGAATCTATACCAACTGCTGATCCAACTAATTATGCACCAACTAATTCAGCTAGCGAAATTGATCTAAATCAATTATGGGAACAGGTTCTAACTCGTCTGCGCCCTCTCGGTACTCAATCGCTACTTCGTCAACATGGACATCTAGTAAGTTTTAGCAATGATGCAGCTTCTATTAAAATTAATTCACCGCAGTTACTCAAGATGGTAAAAGACAAAGTAGCTAATATTGAAGAAGCTTTTTTGCAAATCTTTAGCCGTCGAGTTTCAGTGCAATTAGGTTTAAAAAATTCCCATGAAACGAATAGTTTAGAACCAAATAATTTGGGAAATTCTAACGGAGCTATTAGCCCCGATTCTCGGAATTTTTCTCCGGTGGATAATGCTAATCAACAGGTACAAAACTCTGAGATTTCAGAGAATTTTCCAAAGAATGCTAGAGAAGCACAAAAACACTCACCAGCCCCGGAAAATACTAGCTCCAAGCTGTCAAATGTTTCTGAACCAGGTGGTTTTGAGACAAATAAATCGATCGCCTTTAGCAACGATTTAAACACCTTAAACACTCAATCTGTGGCGGTGCGGGCTGATGCCCAAGATGTCATGAATGCTGCTGGGGTGTGGGCTGAAATGTTTGATGGGGAAGTAGTTGATTTATCGGACGACTTGGAGATTTGGGAGTCGGAAACTTTTAGATGGGAATCTGAACCGGATTTACCTCAGTTGTCTTCTGAGTTAGTTGAGGATGATTTCATTGATTGGTAATGGGAATGGGGAATGGGGAATGGGGTTAAATCATTCCGATGCAACCGGAAACGATATGAGTAGTTAAGTTTCTTGTTGGGTGTTTGAAATGTGCAAGATGTCGCCGATCGCACAAAATCCCGCCCTAGTGTAAACTCTAAATTCCTGCTCATGTAGCGTCATCAAAAAAGCCACCGTCACACCAGCATCAAAAGCCTCTCGCACCAGCCGCGCTGTCAAAGCCCCAGCGATTCCCCGCCGACGAAAAGGGACACGCACACCAATACCAGCGATTTCCGTCGTCTGATTTGCCAGCGTAGTACACATTCCAGCCCCCGCAGGTTCACCAGTTGCTGCTACACGGGCAAGTACCGCAATCCCACCTGCTGCGAGATTTTTCCGCAGACTCTCAACATCTTCAGAGCTTGGTGCACCCTCTCCATAGGCCTCATTTTGCGCTGCCACAGTCGCGAACATCTCGGCTTCGGAAACAGGTAAAATTAGTTCTATCTCCGGGGGGACAGGCAGTAATTTCTCCGAGCCCGGAGTGCAAATCATCAGCGGTAAACGCCCCTCAATGGTGAAACCGGCTGATATCAGCGCTTCTTCTACAGCAGGCGCTAATTTTGCAACATATTCCAAACGCGGCTTTCGCCCGCGCTGAGAGTACGCAGCAATCAGCCCGTTGACATCAGCGACAGAGGGTGTTGCCCCTTCGTCGGGAATCGCATAGTTGAGATAAGGATTAGCGCTATGGCTGGTGAAGGTAGCAAGAAACGGCCCAATCTGCTCGATATCGCGCTGCTGGCTGGCGGCAAACCGCAGGTATGATTGAATGCGAGAATTCATGGGTGTGGCCTGCTAAAAATTAATTGTTTTTAAGCGGACTCCGGCTTAGGCAACGAAGACGGAAGTATCAACAACTCAGCAGTCGATCGCTTCTCAACCATTTCCTTCGTAATCATACACCGCGTCACATCCTTGCGAGACGGCAACTCATACATCACTTCCAACATCAACTCTTCCACAATTCCCCTGAGAGCCCGCGCCCCAGTTTTGCGTCGGTATGCTTCCTGGGCGATCGCACGAACTGCATCTATCTTAAACTCCAACTGCACACTATCCATCTTCAGTAGCTTTTGATACTGCTTAACCAAAGCATTCCGAGGTTCCGTCAAAATCGCCATCAGCGTTTCCTCATCCAGCGGATCCAAAACAGCCGCCACCGGCACCCGCCCAATAAATTCAGGAATCATCCCAAACTTCACCAAATCATCCGGTTCCAGTTGCTTAAGGACATCCGCCGCCCGCTTTTGTTTCGGCTGAAGTTCTCCCGGCTGAATAAAACCCATTGACTTTTTACCCGTTCTCTGCTCGATCACTTTTTCCAGACCGACAAAAGCTCCACCGCAGATAAACATGATATTGCTAGTATCTATTTGGATACAGTCTTGATAAGGATGTTTGCGGCCGCCTTGAGGTGGTACATTGGCGATCGTCCCTTCCAACATCTTCAACAGCGCCTGCTGCACCCCTTCCCCCGAAACATCCCGCGTAATCGAAGGATTTTCGCTCTTCCGGGCAATTTTGTCAATTTCATCAATATAAATTATTCCGCGCTGCGCCTCTTCCACATCCATATCCGCCACTTGTAGCAGCCGCAGCAAAATATTTTCCACATCCTCGCCAACATAGCCCGCTTCCGTCAAGGTCGTCGCGTCAGCCACCGCAAAGGGTACTTCCAGCATCTCTGCCAAAGTCTGAGCCAGTAGCGTTTTGCCACAACCAGTCGGCCCGATTAACAGAATATTTGACTTTTGCAATTCCACTTCTTCCTGTGGATGCTTGCCGCTATTTTTGCTATGAATAAAACTCAGGCGCTTGTAGTGGTTGTAAACCGCCACGGACAATACTTTTTTCGCCTCATCTTGGCCGATGACATTTTCATCGAGGTAATTTTTAATTTCCCTCGGCTTGGGCATTTGGCTCATAGACAGGCTTTTGCCCGAAGTAGCGCGACGTTTTGTCGTTGTTTCCTGCTTCGGAGGTGCCGTCGCCGCCGGCACTGCGCTGGAGTCAAACAACTCCTCATCTAAAATTTCATTGCACAAGTCAACACATTCATCACAGATATAAACTCCTGGCCCTGCGATTAACTTGCGTACCTGTTCTTGAGACTTGCCACAAAAGGAACATTTTAGATGGGAGTCGTATTTAGACATAACAGCCTCTTAATTCAGTGGAGTGACATTTTCTCCCGCCACCGGAAGATTTTCCTTTTCGATGACTCGATCGACCAATCCGTAATCTTTGGCTTCAGCCGCGGACATAAAAAAGTCGCGCTCAGTATCAGCCTCTAATTTTTCCAGCGATTGACCTGTGTGGTGCGCCAACAATTCAGTCAGCTTACGCTTATGATAAAGGATTTCTTTGGCTTGAATCTCAATATCTACTGCTTGACCTTGAGCGCCTCCCAGCGGCTGGTGAATCATAATTCTCGAACTGGGAAGGGACATCCGCTTACCATGAGCTCCTGCTGTCAGCAGAAATGCGCCCATACTCGCAGCCAAACCGTAACAAATCGTCACCATATCGGGTCGAATTTGCTGCATTGTGTCATAAATTGCCATACCGGCTGTCACCGAACCGCCGGGGGAATTGATGTACATTTGGATGTCTTTTTCTGGGTCTTCGGCATCCAGGAACAGAAGCTGAGCTACTATCGAGTCTGCCACTTCGTCGGTTACAGGAGTTCCTAAAAACACAATTCGCTCCCGCAGCAAGCGCGAGTAAATATCAAAGGCTCGTTCGCCCATCCCGGACTGTTCGAGTACCATTGGTACTACGTTGCTGGGGTGGTCGCTGACCTCAAAATTGTTATAGCTTGTGATTAGGTAGTTAGAAGATTGAGATACAACCATAAGACACCAGTCAAGGATTATAGACTATTTACGGCTGATTTTGCTTGAAATTAAGCGGCCAGCTCTTAACTATTATGCCTCTTCTGGACGGAGATTGGGAGATGAGGGAGGAGATGGGGAGATGGGGAGAGATGGGGAGATGGGGAGATGGGGAGATGGGAATTGATAACTCTTCCTTCTTCCCTCTTCCCTCTTCCCTTTTCCTTCGGGTGCTACTCTTCCCCTACTACTTCAACTTCAACAGTTGTAGATGCTGCATCATCATCATCAGATTCATCATCAGATTCATCTACTGCTGGAGTCAGAGAACCTTCTGGTACGAGTTCGATTGTCCCTTTTTCTTCCAACCAGGCGAGGGTTTTTTGCTTCAGCAAGTCTTCTCGGACAAATTCCAGCAATCTTTCGGGGTCAAAATTTCCTTTGGGAAATTGCTGTCTGACTTTGGCGACTTCTGCTACGATTTCTGCTTGTTCCACAGACAAGGATTCCAGCTTGGCTATTTCTGCTAGAGCTAGAGATTGCTTGATTTTATCTGTGGCTTCTGGGCGCAGGCGTTCCCGCATTGGCCCCATATTTTCTTCGGTAAATAATTGGTTGATGTCTATGCCATAATTTTTCAATTGGGTGGCTTGTTGATTGAGCAAGAAATCGACTTCGCGATCGAGCATTGTTTCAGGAATTTCCACTTCTACAAGCTCCACCAGGGCTTCTAATATGGCTTTTTCCTTGTTCGCTGTGATTTTGCGCTCTTGGTCTCCTTTAAATCGAGTTTCCAGGGATGCGCGCAGTTCGGCTAAGGTTTCAAATTCGCTAACTTCTTGGGCGAAGTCGTCGTCCAATTCTGGCAATTCTTTTTCCTTAAGTTCTTTGAGAATAATTGTGAAAATTGCTGGTTTTCCGGCTAATTCTTCACTGCTATACTCATCGGGGAACTGGACAGAAACTTCTCTGGTTTCTCCTGAATTCATCCCAATCATGCCTTCGATAAAGCCAGGGACAAATTGGTTTTCCGATAGTTCTACTTGAAAGTCTTGTGCTTCCCCGCCTGGAATTTCTACGGGTGTTTCGCCTTCTGGTGTATCTGCAAATCGGCCGGAGAAATCAACCAAAGCCATGTCTCCTACTTGAGCTGGCCGGCCTTCTACGGGGATTAAAGCTGCTTTGTCCGATCGATATTTTTGCAATACTTCATCTACTTGAGCTTCATCATAATTAGCTTCTTCTGCTTTCAGCTCTAAGCCAGTGTACTGAGCCATTTTGACTTCTGGTTGTACATCAACTCTGGCTGTAAAGGTTAGAGGCTGTTCTGGATCGTACTTAGATAATAAGTCATCAAACTCGATCGCGAGTTCAAAACTGCCAATGGCTGCAATCTTTTCTTGTTCGAGGGCTTTTTGCAAGGAGTCATTAATCAAGTTTTCCAAAGCTGTCGCCTTCAAGCGAGTCTGGCCTATGCGCTGTAGCAAAACTTGGCGGGGAACTTTGCCTTTGCGGAACCCAGGAATGTTAATCTCGCGAGCAAATTGTTTAATTACTTGCTCGTAGGCCTGTTTCGACTTTTCTGATGGTACTTCGATTTCCAGACCAATTTGGCTAGCTGGAAGTTTTTCCTGGGTTACTTTCATAAAAAAGATCGGTAAGTGGGAAACTCAGTGGCTTGAGCCCTGAGAGGGAAACAACACGGGTGGTTTTAACCACCGTGAATCTTTCTATTACCGCCTTGGGATTGTAATGTACTTTCAATGGGACAATTACCATTTCAAGCTTCACAATCCTGTACGCATAATGGTTGCCTTTGTTGGGCCTCCCTTGCGGGGTAATGTTAGCTTCGCCAATGTTATAAGGGCTTGTTAGGCTAGCAGCACTGTTCCAGTGACTTTAGAACTGTTTAACCACTAGCGACAGAGCAGGGGACTAGCTTTGCATCCACAGGGTGTCGTGACCTAAATAACGTAGTCAGTTAAGACTTAGGCTGGTCAGAATAGCTTGCTTCGAGACTTGCTCTTACAAGCTCAGTGTCTTTAGACCTGAGTTCCTGACCGGCTTTTTTGATATTTAACAATCTAATGAGATAAAATACACACAAATCTGACTTTGCCTGCATTTTAAGTTTTTACACTTTTAATCGTACAGGCACAACCTGACACAACTACAAACATTTTTACCGAACAATACTCCAAGTCTTTGTTTGGCTCGACTTTTTGGTCGCTGAACACTTTGTGGGGCTGAATCCACCAATTGCCGAAGCAACATAGCACGTATTGCCTTGGGATGTCAAAGTCAACAGCAGGTTGTTTATGGTTGGCGATCGCCACTTCGGAGTCCATGCTAGACTA
This sequence comes from Tychonema litorale BBK16, assembly GCF_021648855.1. Classification (GTDB taxonomy): domain Bacteria; phylum Cyanobacteriota; class Cyanobacteriia; order Cyanobacteriales; family Microcoleaceae; genus Microcoleus. The sequence goes on from NZ_JAKJHX010000023.1 coordinate 38,067, forward strand.
GCGATAGCTAAAATTCTGTCCCACTCACTGAGCTGGAGTGCCAAATTCGGCTAACTAGGTCTTTGCCATCCTAACCGATCGCGATGCCCCGTAAGTCCCGTAAGATTAATTAAGTTTTATCCTGAGCATTGCACTTATTTTTATTTTTGATAGCGTCGGGAGAAGACTGCCTCTACTATAAAAGGGAAGCCTGATATAGCAAGTGGACTTCTGTGAACCATGAACAAGAATCCCCGTGCCTGTTTGTCGGGGAGTATGTCAAAATCTATTTTGTGGAGGAAACTAATTTGTCTCAATCCTATCGAGTAGCCATTTTAGGAGCTACGGGTGCTGTTGGTGCTGAGTTACTAGAACTTTTACACAGCCGGAATTTCCCCCTAGCTGAATTAAAATTACTGGCTTCGGAGCGTTCTGCGGGTTCAAAACTGCCGTTTGGTGAGGAATTGCTGACGGTGGAAGCAGTGGATGAGCGATCGTTTGATAACGTAGACCTAGTGCTGGCGTCTGCTGGTGGCTCTACTTCTAAATTTTGGGCTCCGAAGGCGGTAGCAGCAGGGGCTGTGGTAATTGACAATTCCAGTGCTTTCCGAATGGATGAGACAGTCCCCCTCGTGGTGCCGGAAGTCAATCCCGAAGCTGTGGCATCTCATCAAGGTATCATCGCTAATCCTAATTGCACCACGATTTTGATGGCTGTGGCGGTTTGGCCACTTCACCAAGTTAGACCAGTCAAGCGCATAGTTGTGGCGACTTACCAGTCTGCTAGCGGCGCGGGTGCTAGAGCAATGGAGGAAATGAAAGCTCAAGCCAGGGCAATTTTGGCTGGTGAAACACCTAAAACAGAGATATTTCCTTACCCTCTAGCATTTAACTTGTTTCCGCACAACACCCCAATTAATGATTTGGGATATTGTGAGGAAGAGATGAAAATGGTGAACGAAACTCGGAAGATATTTGGGACGGACGAAATCAAAATTTCTGCCACTTGCATTCGGGTTCCCGTACTCCGGGCGCATTCGGAGGCGATTAATCTAGAATTTGCAGAGCCTTTCAGTGCGATCGAGGCTAGAGAAATTTTAAAGCAGGCAAAAGGGGTTAAGCTAGTAGAAGACTGGAAAGCTAATTATTTCCCGATGCCGGCCGAGGCTAGCGGTAAGGATGAGGTGTTGGTAGGCAGGATTCGCCAAGATATTTCTCACCCCTGCGGTTTGGAAATGTGGCTCAGTGGCGATCAAATTCGCAAAGGGGCTGCTTTAAATGCGGTACAAATAGCAGAGTTGCTGGTAGCACAAAAATTGCTGAAAACCCAGAGTGCGGCTGTTTCTAATTAGTTCCAAGTGAGATGGAATAGAGGATTTTAGATAAACTGTTAATCTAAAATCAAAAATTTAAAATCAAAAATCACAAGTTTAAAATCGGAGAAAGTGTGGTAAAGTTTGGAAGAGTTCTGACTGCAATGATTACGCCGTTTAAGGAAGACGGCAGTGTTAACTATGCGGTAGCAGAGCAGTTGGCAGTTCATTTGGTCGATCGCGGTACGGATAGCTTGGTACTGTGCGGAACTACGGGCGAATCTCCCACACTGAGTTGGGATGAGGAGTACGAGTTATTTCAGGTGGTGCAGAAGGCAGTAACAGGCAAGGCTAAAGTCATCGCAGGAGCGGGGTCGAATTCTACAAGCGAGGCGATCGAAGCTACGAAAAAAGCAGCTAAACTCGGTTTAGATGGCTGCTTGCAGGTGGTTCCTTATTACAATAAGCCACCACAAGAAGGTTTATACAATCATTTTCGGGCGATCGCGCAATCTACTCCAGAATTGCCTATAATGTTATATAACATCCCCGGTCGCACAGGCCAGAATATGTTGCCGGAGACGGTGGCTCGATTGGCAGAAATCCCCAATATAGTAGCCGTAAAAGAAGCAAGTGGCAACTTGGATCAAGCCAGCCAAATTCGATGCTTGACACCCCCGGAATTTGCCATCTATTCTGGAGATGATTCCCTAACTTTGCCGATGCTGGCTGTAGGAGGATCTGGTGTGGTTAGCGTAGCCAGCCATCTGGTAGGAGAGCAACTACAACAGATGATCAAAGCTTTTGAGACGGGCCAAGTTCAAGTCGCTACCCAGATTCACTTGCAACTATTTGACTTGTTTAAAGCTCTATTTCTCACCACAAATCCCATTCCCGTCAAGACAGCTCTTAAACTTCAAGGCTGGGATGTAGGTTCCACCCGTCCGCCCCTGTGCGATCCCCCCATTGAGGTGACTCAAAAATTAAAGGACGTGCTGAGTCAGCTAGCACAGCCATCAGCTAGCTAGACTAGATAGGCGAGAACGAGTTTTCAGACAACTAAATATTTGGTTGTCATCAGTCATTAGTCATCAGTCATTAGTTATGAGCAATGAGTTATTAGCTGATAATTAAGAATTGCTGATTGAGGATTGGAGACAACTGACTGTACGGGAGAGTAAAACCCCGTAGGGGAGTTTTCCACAAATTATCTTGGAAAAAATCGCCCCCATCAACGAACAACAGACAGTAGACAGTAGGCGACAGTCAACAGTCAACAGACAACAGACAAATAACAGAAATAACTAACAAAGGATACGCATGCCTAACAATACAACAGCACAAGTTTTAAAAGTTATTCCCCTCGGCGGACTTCACGAAATCGGCAAAAATACTTGTGTGTTCGAGTACGGTGACGAAATAATTCTTTTGGATGCAGGTTTAGCATTCCCGACAGATGGAATGCACGGGGTAAATATCGTTCTCCCAGACATGACTTACCTGCGGGAAAATACCCACAAAATTAAAGGTATGATCGTCACCCACGGTCACGAAGACCACATTGGCGGCATCCCTTATCACCTCAAACAATTTGAAATCCCAGTCATCTATGGCCCGCGTTTGGCGATGGCTTTGCTGGCCGGAAAACTGGAAGAAGCCGGAGTGTCTCACCGCACAGAATTGAGGACAGTTCGACCCCGCGATACCGTCAGAATTGGCAAGCATTTCTTAGTCGAATACATTCGCAACACTCACTCAATGGCCGACAGTTTCACGGTGGCGATTCACACTCCAGTGGGAATTATTATCCACACCGGAGACTTTAAGATTGACCATACTCCTGTAGACGGCGAGCATTTTGATTTGCAAAAGCTGGCGGAGTACGGTGAGAGAGGCGTACTGTGCTTGATTAGCGATTCTACTAACTCGGAAGTTCCTGGTTTTACTGCTTCAGAACGTTCTGTTGCGCCGAATTTAGACAGAATTATCGCTCAAGCAACGGGACGAGTAATGCTGACGACTTTTGCGTCTTCGGTACATCGATTACAGATTGTTTTAGAATTGGCTAAGAAAAACAATCGGTATGTAGGAGTGGTTGGTCGATCGATGCTGAATGTCATCGCTCATTGTCGCAATCTCGGCTACATCAAGTGCGAAGACAGTCTTTTCAAACCTCTGAAAGAAATTCGCAATTTACCTGATGACAAGGTTTTGATTTTAACGACGGGTTCCCAAGGTGAACCGATGGCGGCGATGACTCGCATTGCTAACGGGGAACATCACGAAGTGAAAATCAGAAAGGGCGATACAGTCATTTTCTCGGCTAACCCAATTCCGGGAAATACGATCGCAGTGGTAAATACGATCGATAAACTGATGATGCTGGGCGCACACGTTGTCTACGGGCGCGATAAAGGCATTCACGTTTCGGGACATGGCTGTCAAGAAGACCAAAAGTTAATGATTAACATGACTCGTCCCAAGTTCTTCTTGCCGGTGCACGGGGAACACCGGATGCTGGTTCAGCACTCCAAGACGGCTCAAAGCATGGGCATTCCCGCTAGCAATATGGTGATTATTGATAACGGTGATGTGGTAGAGTTGACCGAAAATTCGATGCGATTGGGTACTAAAGTGCCTTCAGGAATTGAATTGGTAGACTCTTCGCGATCGGGCGTAGTCAAAGCGAACGTCCTCAAGGAACGTCAGCAATTGGCCGGAGATGGCGCGGTAACGGTAGCGGCGGCTTTGAATTGGGAAGGCAAATTAGTTGCTAAACCAGAAGTCCACTTGAAAGGTGTGGTGACATCAGCCGATCGCACTGAAGTGATCGGATTAATTCATCAAACCATCGAAACAGTTTTGAGCGATCGCTGGTCAGAATTCGTTCTACCTGCTACTGAGGCTGATCCACAAGTTAATGTGGACTGGATCGGAGTTCAAACGCAAATAGAAAAGGCAATTGCACGAGTGCTGCGTCGGCAATTACAAAGCAATCCGATGTTAGTATTCCTGATGCAAATTCCTGAAGAAGCAGTGCGATCGGAAGTTGTGCAAAGAACTCAGCTTTCGATTGAAGCACCTAAACTAGCATCATCATCGCCATCATCATTGCCAGCCCCAGTACCGGCCCCTGTGAATAAAGTAACAGGTCGTCGTCGTCCTCGGACTGCTGCTGCGACCAAAGTAGCGACAGTAGTTTCCTAGTATTAGCAATCCCTGGCCTTGCGCCAGGGATTTGTTTTTTAAAGGCAGATAATATCAAATCCGGTAGGATCGGAATTATCAGAAAACTCACACATGATACAGAGGAAACGGCAGTGCTGTTTCCTAATTTCGGCTAATTCGGTCATAAAACGATCGCAGTCACACAAACTCTCATGGGAGAGCCGTATTATTGAGATGAGAATTTGTGCGATCGAGGTTTAATAAATATGACCGTAGCGTTGTCGGGTTATCGGATTGGGCAAGCCATTTACACGGGAACGAGAACTCTAGTCTATCGAGGAGTGCGAGAATCTGACAACCAAACCGTAGTCATCAAATTCCTCGCCAACCCCTACCCGACTTTCAGCGAATTGTTACAATTTCGCAATCAGTATGCGATCGTCAAAAACCTCGATATTCCCGGCATTATTCGCCCCGACAGTCTCGAAACCTATGGCAACAGTTATGCCCTGGCAATGGCAGATGGCGGCGGGATATCGCTACGGGAATATTATCAAACCCATTGCTTAGAACTGGCAGAAGTATTGGCAATTGCCTTGCAACTTGCCCAAATTCTGCAAGACTTACATCAAAATCGAGTCATTCACAAAGACATCAAACCCGCTAACATTCTCATCCATCCAGAAACAAAACAAGTTCACTTAATCGACTTCAGCATCGCTTCGCTGTTGCCCAAAGAAACCCAAGAAATCAAAAATCCCGATGGACTAGAAGGAACTCTAGCATATTTAGCCCCCGAACAAACCGGACGGATGAATCGAGGCATTGACTACCGAGCCGATTTCTATGCCTTGGGAATAACGTTATTTGAATTATTAGCCGGACAATTGCCTTTTGAGTCGAACGATCCGATGGAATTAGTGCATTGCCACATTGCTAAGGAACCACCCGATCTGGTTCAATTTAATATTCCAAAATCCTTAGCAGATATTCTAGCCAAACTGATGGCAAAGAATGCCGAAAATCGCTATCAAAGTGCTTTAGGTTTCAAGTACGATTTAGAGATTTGTCTGCATCAACTCCAGGAAACTGGAAAAATTGCAGCATTTGAAATTGGTCAAAGGGATCTGTGCGATCGCTTCACCATCCCCGAAAAACTCTATGGCCGCGAAGCCGAAATAGCGCAGTTATTAGCGGCATTTGAGCGGGTTGCCGATGGCGCATCGGAATTGATGCTGGTTGCCGGATTTTCGGGGATTGGGAAAACGGCTGTTGTCAATGAAGTTCATAAACCCATTGTCCGGCAACGAGGCTACTTCATCAAAGGCAAATTCGACCAGTTTAATCGCAACATTCCGCTGTCAGCATTTGTGCAAGCGTTACGCGACTTGATGGGGCAATTGCTTTCCGAATCCGACACGCAACTTACCGGGTGGCGCACCCAGATTTTGGCAGCCGTGGGAGAGAATGGGCAAGTTTTGATTGAGGTGATTCCAGAACTAGAACTGATTATTGGCAAACAACCGATCGCACCAGAACTATCGGGTAGTGCAACACAGAATCGGTTTAACTTATTATTTCAAAAATTTATTGAAGTCTTTACCACAGCAGAACACCCTCTAGTGGTATTTTTGGATGACTTGCAGTGGGCAGATTCGGCTTCACTTCAGTTGATCAAACTGTTGATGAGTGACAATAGCTATTTACTGATGTTGGGAGCCTATCGAGATAATGAAGTTTCACCCATCCATCCGTTTATTTTGACTTTAGAAGAAATCAAAAAAGCGAACGCAATTGTTAACACAATTACCCTAGCACCATTGGCATTTGAGGATACCAATCATCTGGTTGCCGATACGTTGAATTGTTCGAGGGAACTGGCTCAACCTTTGACGGAGTTAATCGATCGCAAAACCCAAGGCAATCCTTTTTTCACAACGCAGTTTCTCAAAGCGTTGCATGAAGATGGACAGATTACTTTCGATCGCGATCGCCGCTATTGGGAATGCGATATTGCCCAAGTAAATGCGCTGGCGCTTACTGATGATGTTGTTGAGTTTATGGCGTTGCAATTGCAGAAATTGCCCTTGGAAACGCAACAGGTGCTGAAATTAGCCGCTTGTGTGGGCAACCAGTTTGATTTGACGACATTGGCGATCATTTCCGAGCAGTCTCAAACCGATGCCGCAACCGCCTTGTGGAAAGCATTACAAGAAGGTTTGGTTTTACCAACTAGCCAAATTTATAAGTTCTTTCAGAGTTCAGAACAATCGAGCACAGAAGATATTGTTAATCCAAAATATCGGTTTTTGCACGATCGCGTCCAACAGGCTGCTTATTCCTTGATTCCTGAAGATCGACAACAGTCAACTCATTTAGCAATTGCTCGCTTGCTGCGGCAAAACACCCCAGACGCAGAACTAGAAGTTAATATTTTTGAGATTGTCAACCACTGGAATCGGGCGATCGCCCTTCTGGTCGATCCACTGGAAAAAACCAACCTCGCCCAACTCAATTTAATCGCTGGAAACAAAGCCAAAGCGGCGAATGCCTACGAACCAGCACTGACTTATTGCAGTACAGGTTTAGCGCTTCTAGAGGATCTGGGCGGCTGGCAGAACCAAACTAGCCTGATGCTGGCATTGCATGAAGGTGCCGCCGCAGCAGCTTATCTCAGCGGTAATTTTGCTCAAATGGAGCAGTGGGTGAGCGCGATCTTAGCGCAAAAACTGGAGCCTCTTGACCGGGTTAAAACCTATGACATCCAGATTCAAGCCCATAGCAACCAGAGTCAGTTTGCGGAGGCGATCGCGATCGCACGGAACGCCCTAGAGCAATTCAATATTCATCTACCCAACCAACCAACACCCGCAGATATCATCCCAGCCATGCAAGAGGTTGCGGCGCTGCTCAATGGCAGAACTGCCGATGATTTACTCGAACTGCCCGTGATGACAGACTCGGTATCTTTGGCAAGTATGCAGTTACTGTCTAGTATTACCGGAGCCTCTTACAGTTTTTCCCCCTTACTGTTTCCCTTGGTTGTTTTGGCTCAAGTTAAGCTCTCGATTCAAGTAGGCAATACAGCCGTCTCTGCTTTTGGTTACAGTTGCTATGCTATTTTATTAAGCGGTGTTTTGGAAGACTTGAACGCAGCCTATGAATTTGGCCAGCTAGCGTTGAAACTGGCATCCAAGTTTAAGGTGCAAACTGTTCAAGCAAAAGTGAATTTCATCGTCGGAGACTTTATTCTTCACTGTAAATCCCACTTCCAAAACAGTCTACCTCTGTTGACAGAAGCATTCAAAATTGGGCTAGAAGTGGGTGATTTTGAATATACAGGCTACAGTGCCACCCAGCTTTGTATGTTTTCCTATGCTGTTGGCAAAGAATTAACGACGCTGCTGGCAGAAATAGAAATTTATATCGCCACATTCCTGAAGCTAAATATTGTCACAAGCTCAAACTATAGTTCTACTATTTTTCAGACTATTCAGCGATTGCAAGCTACTCGGAATGAGGCTGTGCTGACTGCCCAAAAGGAGTTGCATCATACCTTCACGGCTTCTAATGATTTAAGCGGATTACATTATTATTGGGTTTATCGGCTCACAGCTTCCTATTTGCTTAACGAAATCGTTGAGGCCAAACAAGATGTGGTAGCAGCACGCCAAACCTTAGCAGCCGGGGCAGGTGGGATTGGCATACCCATTTTCTACTTCTATGATTCTCTGACAGCATTGGTTGACTTTTCGGAGGTGACAGACAAAACAGCAGTCCTCGATCGCGTCTCTGAAAACCAGACTAAACTGCACCATCACGCTTACCATGCACCGATGAACTTTCAACATAAATATGATTTGGTGGAGGCAGAACGATCGCGCGTTTTGGGCAATAAGATTGAGGCAATAGAAATGTACGATCGCGCCATTTCTGGAGCCAAGGAAAATGCTTTTATCCAAGAAGAAGCTTTAGCCAACGAACTCGCGGCTAAATTCTACCTCAACTGGGGCAAAGAGAAATTTGCCGCAGGCTATATGCAAGAAGCCTATTATTGTTATGCCAAATGGGGTGCAAAAGCCAAAGTAGAGGACTTGGAAAAACGCTATCCGCAACTGCTCCAACCCATCCTGCAACAGCGACGACTCAACCTCAATCCCCTAGAAACGATCGCCACTATTTCCCGTACATCAATTTCAACCTCTACTCATACCAGCACTAGCAGTATTTGCGATGCTCTCGATTTCGCCTCCATCCTCAAAGCCGCTCAAGCCATTTCTAGTAGCATTGAACTTGATGAATTAATGACTAGCCTCACCCGCATTCTCTTAGAAAACTCTGGATCCAAAAAAGCGGCTTTGATTCTTCTCCAAAATGAGACTTGGCAAGTCAGAGCCATCACTTCTGTTAATTATCAGGCTAACTCCGAAGTTGGCATCCAAACGGTTCTTGAGTCCCAACCCCTAGACACTTGTCAAAATGTTCCCAGACCCCTGATTAATTACGTCAAAAATACCCAAAAAACCGTCATCATCGATCGCCTGCAAACAGAAATCCCTGGACTAATTGGGCAATATATGCTAGCGCATCAACCTCAGAGTGCCTTTTGTACGCCGATCGTGAATCAAGGACATTTGGTGGGGATTCTCTATCTGGAAAATCAACTAACTGGCGGGGTATTTACGAGCGATCGCATCCAAATTATTAACCTCCTGGCTGCTCAAGCAGCAATTTCCCTAGAAAATGCCCGACTTTATCAACAATCTCAACAAGCTTTGCAAGATTTACAACAAGCTCAATTACAAATCGTGCAGAGCGAAAAAATGTCCACGCTAGGTAATCTCGTAGCTGGAGTGGCTCACGAAATTAACAACCCCGTTGGCTTTATTTCAGGCAATATTAACGAGGCGATCGCTACTTTTGATGACATTACGAAATACGTCGATCTTTATCACAAAAAATTTCCACAGCCGGGAGTCGAAATCACTGCAAAAGCGGAGGAATTAGACATCGAATATCTGATCTCAGATTTTCCCCAAATGCTCAAGTCTATCCAAGTGGGGTGCGATCGCATCAAAGGCATCAGTACCAGTTTGAGAACTTTCTCCCGTGCGGATAAAGATTATAAAGTTCCTTTCAATATTCACGACGGGATCGACAGCACAATTCTCATCCTCAAACATCGTCTCAAACCTTCGGAAACACGTCCGGCTATTGAGATAGTCGCTGAGTATGGAGATTTACCTCCCGTTAAATGCTTCCCCGGACAGCTCAATCAGGTGTTTATGAATATTCTGGCGAATGCGATCGATGCTTTGGATGAATCGAATATTGGGCTGAATTTTGAGGAAATTGAAGCAAATCCTAACCGGATCACGATTCAAACTTTGGTGGTAGACAACCAAGTCAAAATTACTATTACTGATAATGGAATGGGGATGAGTGAGTCAGTGAAACAGAAAATTTTCGACCATCTATTTACTACAAAAGGTGTGGGGAAAGGAACGGGATTGGGATTGGCGATCGCACGGCAAATCGTTGTCGAGAAACATGGCGGTGTGATCGAGGTTAATTCTCAACTGGGAACAGGAACAGAGTTTGTATTGACTTTGCCACTCACTGAGAAAAAATAACCTATTCATAAATCGGATTTTTTAGTGTTAAATTTTATCAAAAAATCGATTTTAACCGAAAATAAACGCAGATAGATTTAACAACTATCTGCGTTCGTCTGCGTTCGTCTGCGGTTAAAAATCAGCCACCAGCAACCGCCGGCACAATACTCACTTCATCACCATCTTGGAGAGCAGTTTCCGTACCTTTCAAAAACCGGATATCTTCGCTGTTGACATAGAAATTCAAAAATCTGCGAGGTGCTCCTTGTTCATCGCACAGGCTTTTTTTGATGCCGGGACAATGTGCTTCGAGGGATTCAATCAGTTCCGAAACATTTGAACCACCGCATTCTATTGTGGCTTGATTGTTGGTGAATTTTTGCAGAGGTGTGGGAATTAAAACTTTAACGGTCATGATTAGTTGTTAGTTGTTAGTTGTTAGTTGTTAGTTGTTAGTTGTTAGTTGTTGGTTCTTGGTTGGTTGTCAGTTGCTGTACCCTGAGCGGAGTCGAAGGGTTAGTTGTCCAGTTGTCAGTGAGTTGTTGGTTGTCGATCCCAATAACCAATAACCAATAACCAACAACCAATGACCAATGACTAATAACTATTAAACAGAAACTTGCTGCCATTCTAGGCGTTCAAGTGTCCGAGCACGTTCTAGGGCACGCTCGAAGGCTTCTAGTTTTGGTTCGAGGGTGATGGGTTCGCCGATGTAACCTTGCACCGCTTCTTGGGTTTTCAAGCCATTGCCGGTGATGTAGACGACGGTGGTTTCGTCGGGGTTGATCTTACCTGCTTCTACAAGTTTTTTCAAGACTGCGATCGTCGTACCACCTGCGGTTTCGGTAAAAATGCCTTCAGTTTCTGCTAGCAATTTCATGCCTTCGATGATTTCGGTGTCGCTAACAGATTCGATGTTGCCACCTGTTTTGCGGGCTACTTCGAGGGCGTACATACCGTCTGCTGGATTGCCGATCGCGATCGACTTAGCAATTGTATTCGGTTTGACCGGTGTCACAAAATCGCGGCCTTCGCGGAATGCTTGGGCGATCGGGGAACAGCCATCAGCTTGAGCACCACTGAACCGGACTTCTTTATCATCTACTAAGCCGACTTCAACGAATTCTTTAAAGCCTTTGTAAATCTTCGTAAACAAGGAGCCGGAAGCGAGGGGGGCGACGATGTGATCGGGCAATTTCCAGCCTAGTTGTTCGGCGACTTCGTAGCCGAGGGTTTTCGAGCCTTCGGAGTAGTAAGGACGCAAGTTAATGTTGACAAATCCCCAGCCGTGTGTATTGGCGACTTCGCAACAGAGACGGTTAACTTGGTCGTAGTTGCCGTGAACTGACATCACAGTTGGATTGTAAATCAGAGTGCCTAGAACTTTGCCTGCTTCTAAGTCGGAGGGGATGAAGACTACGCAATCTAGTCCAGCATGGGCCGCGATCGCAGCCGTGGAGTTAGCTAAGTTGCCAGTGCTGGCACAGGATACTGTTGTGAAACCCAATTCTCTAGCTCTGCTGAGCGCAACTGACACCACTCTGTCTTTGAAACTGAGAGTGGGCATATTCACAGCATCATTTTTAATATAAAGATTTTTTAGACCCAGCCTGCGCGCTAGGCGGTGGGATTTTACCAGCGGAGTCATGCCGGTGCCGACATCGATCACGTTATCTGTGGCAACTGGCAAAAATGCCCGGTAACGCCAGATCGAGTTGGGGCCGGCTTCGATGGTTTGGCGAGTGACGGTGCGACGGATTGCGTCGTAGTCGTACTTGACCTCAAGCGGCCCAAAACACAGGTCACAGACGTGTTTGGCTTGAAGTTCGTACTCTGCGCCGCATTCTTTGCACTTGAGGGCTGTGAAGGTAGCTGCTGTGGATTGGGTTATGGTCGCCTGGGTCATAGCTAAACTCTCTGGTTTTGCGATGTTTTCAATTCTTGTCACAGATTATCACGGTGAAATTAGTCCGTCAACTATACCCGATTTTTTTAGTCGGGATTGATTTTATAGTAAAAATATCGGGTATTTAACTTGCATCTTTGGACTGCTTAAAACTAGGTATGACAAGGATTAGAGTTGTTCTCAAGCTCTGCCAGGAAATGCAGATTATGAGGCTGAGCAAGAAGCCCGATCGCACTCAACGATGATTTACCAACTAAATTGTTACAAAACTTAATATTTCGATTAAGATTACCAATCCAAAATCCAAAATCTAAAATCTAAAATTGCCCAATGCCCTACCCACCACTGACTGGCGGAATCAGTACAACTTCGTCGCCGTCTTGAAGGATGGTGTCAGGGGAGACGAATTCTAGGTTGAGGCCAAAGCGAGTAACGTCGCGCCACTGTTCTAATTGGGGATGTTGGGCGATCGCACGTTCTAATACCTGGGACACTGGGGTGAGCAGTGGCAATTCTAGTGTAAGTTCAGAAACGCCGTAGGCTTCAGCAAAGGCGGCGAAAAGTTTAACCGTGATAGTAATCAAAGAATTAGCCATAAACAATTAAGAGTAGAAACTTTACCCAACGATCAAATACACAATACAATTAATTGGGAATTAGACGCGCAGAGGCTTAAAATCTGGTTGTTAAGCGCAGTTGGGAAGTCCAGAAACTTTACCCAGCTTAGTAAGCAATTAGTTTGATCTAAGAATAATAGTCAAGTTAGCGCGATCGGGATATTTATGGCAAATAACGATTTTAAAGTGCTTCAAATTATTGAAGCCAAGGGTTGGTATGCCTTTGGGAGTACCAAGCAAAGTCAGCACGTTGAGAGGTGGGTAAGACCTGTGGTGTGTTGGGTTTTAGTAGAAGATAAAAAAAAGCGGCGTATTGTGACTGCTACCGCCAGCTATCAAATCGAGATTGACGATAAAGAAGTCGAGTTTTTTGCCCACGAGAGCGAAATTCAAGATATAGAGAGTCTTCCGAAGTCGGTTTCGGTATCAGAATTTCTCAAAACAGAAGATTGAGGGAATTACACAAAGACCTTTTCCAAAATAAAGAGGGCGGAAGATTGCCGGCAATGCCAACACGCTTCCGCCCTTGCTGAATAACAGGGTATGCATATGTTTTTATATTATGAAGTGAGGTTTTCGTTATTTCAAGAGGACTATTGCAATTACCCACTTTTAGTTTAATCCTGTATTCGCAAGACTTCTACTATTCTAAACTGCAAATTTAAGATTTGAGATGGGGCATCAGGCATCGGGTATCGGGCATCGGGTATGGACTCAAATCTCAAATCGGTTGACATCCGGGAAAAACCAAATCAAGGGCAAGCAGAATGCTTACCCCACAAGAGTTTTTGGAGATGTCCCATCGGCTCTAAAGCTGCAATTACTTCGACGCCTTGAGTTTAAACCCCGCTGGCAACAGGTTCAGGCTTCTGAGAATGGCGCATCCGTCGCCCCCTCATTACCATCCGCACGCCCCCGGCTGGCCCTAAAGTCACCCCTCGACGCTTCGGTTGCACAGGCTTGCTGTCGGCCAATGCTAGATCAAAATCCCGTAAAATTTGTGCCAGTACCAGTTTCATCTCCAACTGCGCTAGGGCCATGCCGATGCAGCGACGGCTTCCCCCCCCAAACGGCACATACTCGTAGGGCGAGAATTGCCTCTCCAAAAACCGTTCTGGTTTAAATTGGAGCGGTTCTGGATACAAATCCTCGCGACGGTGGGTTAAATAAATGGAGCTGACGACAACTGTACCCGGTTCAAGTTGATGTCCCATGAGTTCCACAGGCGACTTGACTACTCGCGGAAATGTGAGCATTCCTACCGGATAAATCCGCAGTGTCTCCTGACAAACTGCACTCAAATATGGCAAGCGGAAAATCTCCATCGGATCTGGATTTTCCCCCAAGCTGTCTAATTCTTGCAGCAGTTTCTCGCGCACTGAGGGCAAACTGTGAATCCAGTAAAATGCCCAGGCTAGGGCTGTAGCTGTGGTTTCGTGGCCGGCAAACAGCAGTGTCAACAACTCATCGCGCAATTCGGCCTCGGTCATCGGTTCCCCGTTTTCGTCACGCGCAGCCATCATTAGGCTAAGAATGTCGCTACGGCTGGCTTCTGGTTGTTCTCTGCGTTCTGCTATTTCGGCATAAATTAATTGGTCAATTTTTCGCTGTCGCTGTTTCATGCGTCCCCAAGGACTCCAGGGCCCCCAATCTTGCTGCATCCAGCGGAAAAATAGCATACTCGATCGCAACGGAGAATCAGTCATATCGAAAACTGAAGCAAGTAGGGGTCTGAGTTCTTGGAACCGCGGCCCGTCATCCAAGCCGAACACAGCCTGCAAAATTACCCGCATGGTGACTTCTTGCATGGCGCTGCGGGCGAAAAAAGGTCGATCGATCGACCATTTACTGGCAACATCTAAAGCAATATCGCAAATTTGCTGGCCGTAGTTCCGCATCCGTTCCCCATGAAAGGGGGGCATCAATAATTGGCGCTGACGTTTGTGCCTTTCGCCGGAGAGGATAATCATCGATTGTTCTCCCAGCAGCGGTTTGAGGATGCTGTTCAGGTGGCCGGGAGCCTCAAAAGCGTTGCTGTTGAGCATTTCCTGGACTGCTTGCGGGTGGTTGATCATCACTAATGGTTCAAGGTTGCCCCATCGAGTTGTGAAAGTGTCGCCGTATTGCTTGGCACATTTATCCATGTATGTCAACGGATCGGAAATCCATTGAATTAGCTGCACGAAGGGCCAAGTTGTGGGGCCGTTGGGTAGTGTCATGAGAATTACGACAATTAGTAATGTTATTGATATTCGTTTTAGTTGGAAACTCCAACTATAACCAAGTTTAGCTTGACCAGCAAAAACCCCGCTCTCTACCATCAAGGGTAAGAGTCGGGTTTCACTTGGAGTTTTAACTAACTTATTCTCGAACAGTGTTCAAAATGTCCTCTCCAAGCTCTGTAAAGCGAACAGTTTTGATTTGCCAAGGAGCATAACTGGTTAAGGTTTGGCGCAGCCCCCCGAACAAGCCTAACATTTGACAACTGGACAGATTTTGCAATTTTTGCCGGTCATTTCCTGATGTACGTAAGTCTACGGTAGCGACTCCAAGATTGCGATCGATCCTGAGTCGATAACCCACTAAACCTAGACTCGAAAAAACCTGCTGCTTTAAAACTTCATTCACGGCAGATGACATTAACTGATTGTCTAGGCCTGTAACTGTTTCTGGGTTAAGACTTTGACAATTATTGTCTACTTTATACATCGTAACTGTGACGGTGTTTTCTGATGCTGCCACACTAGCTAAAGCTGGAGGAACAGGATTAAATGGCTGCACCAGTTGGCTGGATACGGCCTCAATTTGATGACGTGTCTTCTGTAGCTGTGCGAATTGACTGACTTTAGTTGAGGCTTGGTCTTGATTTTCCGCAGAGGTAGCTCCATCAGAGCTAGAACAACTGAAGAGACCGATCGCCGTTAGTGCGATCGCTAAATACCCGAACTGTTTATAAATATGGCTCATAATTTTTGATACTCAACAAAACGTCCGTATATTGAGAATATGTTTGTTGGTAGGAAGCACTTAACCCCTATTTACAGTGAGTTATAAGCATTTTCCGGAATCCCTAAATGCAGAGATGAAAATAAATTGATAGTGCTTATTTATAGCATGGTCTTAGGGTGCAATAGAGTGAGGTATTCCGCCCCCTTATGGTCAAAGCTGGGATACCTAAAGGTGACGTTCACTACCAAAATTACAAGTGATCTAAAATACTTTTTCAGTGGTGTAATTTGCCGTTGCGACGAGAGAACAATCCGAAGGTTAGAGTTTGTCACGCTCTTGGTCAAAGCGAAAGCCTAAGTTTGACTCGCAATCACAAAATTGCGACCTGAAAAACATAATTCTGATGCAAGCTAATTTGATTTGAGCTGGGCGTCAAGGAAGTAAACGCAGTGCTTGGTAATTTTTGTGTCAAGTACCTTCAAAAAAGTGAGACGATCGTGAAACAGCAATTATTAGCAAAAATTTTGGGCGCAACAGCGATCGCCCTAAGTAGTCTGACGGTTTTTTCTCAACCAAGTCACGCCCGGTTTTTACAGGGAGAAAGCAGATTTCTGTGTAGTACCTCTACCGGTGTGCCAGTAACTGTGTACCACAACCCTAAAGGTGCGATCGAGCCTTGGATTGAGTGGGCTTCGGATTACTTTTCCGGTTCTGGCTACAATCCGACAACTCGATGTCAACTAGTCAGCCAACGCCTCGAAACCTATCGTCGCAATCGGCAGCTAAGATACATTACCGTCGGTGTGATGAATGGTCAAAATGTAATTTGCACTGCTTACCAAGTTAATGGCGTGTGCCAAAATTTGATTTATACTCTCAGGCGAGGTCAAGACCCGATCGAGTCTCTGTATAACTTGTTGGCTTGGCGCCAAGGACAAGTTGAGATGCCATTTACCAATGAAAGCGGTACAATTCCTTACATAGATGTCAGGGAAAAGTTAGGAGAAGACACTGACGAGATATCGCCACCCCCTGTTTTTCCCCAATCGTCCCGGATCCCTTGAGGCTTAGTATAATCAGTATAAAATAGAACTAGCAGGGAACCCGCAGCACTGGGTCTGACCCAGTGCTGGTGCCCCGGTTCCCTGCGGGTTCTGAGGTTCGGGCAAGTATCAAGCAGTTTTGGAGTTTATCTTTTTGAAGATACAGCACTTGTAAGGTATGCAGGTACTAATTCTTGTAGGGACACGGCAAGTGCCGTGTCCCTACGAGGTTGAATGTACCTCATAAACCTGGAATACGCTGTATAAGTGAACCGACAGTGGAATTATTGGATAAAATGGTTAAATCTAGTTGTGAAATTTCGATCGGTGCATATTTGCAGTTTGCCTCATCTCATTTAGGAAGTTACTAATGAATGTGTGGAGTTTGCGGTTTAACGCGCTGACAATCATTTTGACTGGTGTATTGACGGTGACAGCAGTGGTTAGCCAACAATCTGCTACCTTTGCCAAAACAGCCCAAGACATTGCCCAGCTAGCAATATTCACAACTGTGGAAGTCAACAACACCCTCGGTTTTTCTGGTAGTGGTTCAGGAGTAATTATTGCCAAACAGGGTAACATTTACACTGTTTTGACGGCTAATCATGTAGTGGCAAGCCTGGCCCAAGAATATAGTATTCGCACTCATTTGGAAAAGACTTATACTGTCATCAGAATACAGAGGCTTCCGAAAAATGACCGGGATATAGATTTAGCCTTAATACAATTTCAGAGCCGAGATCCGTATCCAGTAGCACCAATGGGCCAGTCTCAACGTGCCGTTGTTGGTTCTACTATTTATGTTTCTGGCTATCCGTTGCCGATCGCATCTGGATCTGAAAGAAAACTGGAGTTTACTGCTGGCATTATATCTTCTCGGCTCGATCGGGCATCATCAGGTTATGGACTGCGCTATCAAGCCGTGACCAGGCGAGGCATGAGTGGCGGCCCTGTATTTGATGATGATGGTAAAATTGTCGGAATTCACGGTCAAGGCGACTCTATTGGCACTGTGACTAGCCAGTGGAATGGTCAGAGTGAGGATATTAAAACAGGATTGAATGCAGCAATCCCGATCGATGCTTTTATGGGATTGCTATCACAAAATAAGCGTAACGGCTTTGATATTCTCAGCAATCTTTCGATCAGCCGTGCCTCCACCCAGAGTCAACCGAATCTGGCTTTGGGAGGATTTGTGTGCGATACCTCTACGGGGGAACCGGTGACTGTGTATCAAAATCCACAAGGATTCAGGGAACCTTGGATTCGGTGGAATTCTAATTTTTTCGCTAGTGCTGGCTATGATCCTTTGACTCGTTGCCGACAAGTGACTCAGCGCCTGGACAATTATAACCGCAATCAACAGCTAAATTATGTCACTGTCGGTGTGGTAAATAACCAGAAAGCAATTTGTACTACTAGCCGCGTTAATGGGCCGTGTGAAGGCTTGATCTATACGCTGCGGCGCGATCAAGATCCGGTTCCTGCACTTAGTAGCTTCTTTGTTTGGCTGGCGAATCAAAAAGCTAAGCCTTCTCTTTATGAAAGCGGTACTATACCTTATATTGATGTCCGGGAACGGGTGGAACAACCTTAGATTTTAGATTTGAGATTTTAGATTGATGAGTAATTGTTGACATACTCCCCGACAAACAGGCGCGGGGATTCTAATTCATGGTTCACAGAA
>NZ_JAKJHX010000024.1:0-1416 GCF_021648855.1 Tychonema litorale BBK16
ATTTGTCCACAAGTGTACCACTCTGTCTATTTATTTGCTACCTAGGTACTAGCTCTTCTTCTTTCTATTCTCTTCCTTCGCGTACTTCGCGCCTTCGCGGTTCAATAAATAATTGAATGTTCTTCCACTCCGTTGCGATCGCAAGGACATATAATTGCTTAACAACCATTCCGCTCAAACAAAAAAAACCGCCACCTGACAGAGAGGCGGCAGTTTTTTCAAGCAACTAAAAATTGCCTAAAATTAGTGAGCAGAACCGTTACCGTGATACTTGTCACTGTCGTAGAATCCGTTTTTTGTACCAAAGAACAGACAGCACACAGTAAAAACTGCTGTCAATACTGCTAAAACTAACTTAACGTCCATAATTTACCTTCTCTTGATTCAGTGAGTGGAAATACTCAAATTGTAGAGTCTTTTTGGCTAGCGCGGCCATCTACCAGGGTAGCGCCAGATTTGCTTGGCTGCTGGCTGGTGCGAGAGTTTCCCGACGGGGAGACGATTCGGGGAATGATTGTGGAAGCCGAAGCTTATGGGCCAGGAGATCCGGCTTGTCATGCTTATTCGCAGCGCACTCCTCGCAACGAGGCGATGTTTGGGCCTGCGGGGATGAGTTACGTCTATTTAATCTACGGGATGTATCACTGCTTTAATGTCGTGACGGATGCAGACGGAGTTGCTAGCGGTGTGTTAATTAGAGCTTTACAGTTAGATGCACTTCCCAAAGGGTTCTCGGATGTCCCTGAAAAAAAGCGATCGCGCCTTGCCTCTGGGCCTGGGAAATTGTGTAAAATACTTGAGATCGATCGCACTTTAAACGCTTTGCCTTTGGGTGTAGGGGAACCGCTACGGCTGGAGCACCGGAGTGCCCAATTTCAGGAGGCGATCGACGAGGGTACGATTGATATTGTGCAAACTACGCGGATCGGGATTTCACAAGGGATTGATTTACCTTGGCGTTGGTATATTGGGAACTATCCGGCTGTGTCGAAATTCAAGTAATCTCAAGGATGTCAGTGTAAATTTTGTCACTTATCTAAATCAAATTATGGCTTACTCTTCTGAAAACCCGATCGTACAACTCAAGAAATGCCTAACGATGGCTCAAGATGTGAGCAGTCACGCCGAAGCTAGCCGCGCCTTCGAGCAATTGTGTGGGATTATCGATGCTGAAAACCCAATGGCGGCGCAACTTTTGGAGATGTTGTGGCAAGAGGCGATCATGGCTAGGCGATCGGCTTTATTTTGGCAACAAATGAGCGATGTTGAGAAAGATATGGCCAATAAAATGATGGAAAATATGACGCAGATGCGGCAGAATTATTTGCGGTTGATGCAGGAAATGTAAGATTGGCGAATTGGGCATAGGGCATAGGGAATTGGTAATTACCCAGACTTTACCAACAAATGTAGGGT
>NZ_JAKJHX010000024.1:1516-54632 GCF_021648855.1 Tychonema litorale BBK16
GCGTCAGTGCCGATATTTGACACTACTCGAACAGTTGGTTTCTGACGCACCGCAACTGCAAATGTAGGGTGCGTCAGTGCCGATATTTGACACTACTCGAACAGTTGGTTTCTGACGCACCGCAATTACCAACTTTTCCTACTTCATTAAAGCAGCACCGCGATTATAAAGTTCCCGCGCATAATCAGTCCAAGTTCCCTGTCCCCAATAGCGAAAACAACTTGTTTGTACCAACAAATTGTAAAGCAAAGCTTGTTGATACTCAAACTGCTTGGTAACTGCTGCATCTTGTTGCACCAGCGAGTCGTATTTTTTGTGAAATGCAGCGCTGAGTAAATTCATCGGTTCCAAGACGTTTTCGTAACCTTTTACCCAACTCAAATCGTTTGTCCAAGAAGCACCATCCATGTGAAAATTATGGTCGGTTTGCTTGAGTTGCGCGATCGCACTTTCGACCTTTTCCGGTGTAGCATTATCAGCATCGACTAACTTCCAGATTTTGTGCTGGTTAACCCCTTGACAAATCGGATAATCTTCAGGATTAACGCCCGCAGCTTCAATTATCTCCAAATATTCAGTGCCGTTTAAACCGACAACACCGGATTTGCCACCGCCTTGTTCGCGGTTTTCGTGCCAAGCTTTGACAAAGGCGCTGGGGAATTCATTCATCATCACGCCGCCATTTTCGCCGTCGGCAATTTGAGTGACTAAGGAAGGAATTGTGACATTGCCAACTTTCTGTTTGTTGCGTCCTTTTGCTTCATAATATGGCTGCATTTGACCGACCAATTTTGTATCAGAACCTTGGGTTTTAATCAAAGCAGTAATACTAATTGTTTCGCCGCGAGAATTTCGCGCCATCAAACGGTTGGGAATGTATTTTTGGTCTTGCGACAATCCCGAACCGTCGATATTTTCGACAGAATGTTCCTGCACCATCAGCCAGCGGTAGCCGCATTCTTTCAAAGCTTTTATATATTCATAAAGCGTGTCAGGGTGATTTGGAAAGTGCATTTCTGGAGGCGAAAAACCTTTGACACGCTTCAGGGCATCCAAGCCAAAAATGGCAGCAAAATGATGTTGCCATGCTTGGATTTGGAGTTTGATGTCGGGAATTGGAGTTGATGGAATCACGGCATGACTCCACATTGTCCCCAGCCATTCTACGTGAGGTTGATATTGCGGATCGCAGGTAATTCGTTTGAGATTGTCGAAGATATCATCGCGTCCCATTTGTCGCAATCCCCACAACAAATTGCCGGAATAATCGAGCATGATTCGCGGATTGCAACCTTCAGCAATCAGTTGGGGAATGAATTCTCCCATGCGGGAATAGCACCAAGCGAAGACTCCAGCGTTGTGATTATCTCCTTGGTTGGGATGTTCAAACATATGCTGGAGATTGCAGATTAGTTCGCCGTTTGCACCCGCTGGAATGGTGGGTTGGTGCATATGCAGGGCGCAGGCAAATCCGGCTTGAATGTTTTCGAGGCGGAGGTTTGTCGTAGGTAGAAAGACTGGTTCGTTGCTATTGACTGCGGCGCTAATTTCTGCTTCGGAACCGCAAATATTCGGTAATCCTGAGTTGATTTCTTGTAAAGTGGGTAAATTGGGAGATTGTGCGATCGCAGGCATAAAACTTTCCTCAATAATTGTGGAGCGGTAGTGTCTGCTACTGCTAAAATAGCTGTAAAATTTGAGAGTAGCAGAATATGCCTGAAAAACATAAATTTGATTATTTAATTGTTGGTTGACTGATATTAGCGCCAGTGTAACCAGTAGTCAGCCAAACAATAGCTCTCACACCGTCGCGGACTGCTTTTCGCATGGGTTCGGGTTCTCTGCCCGAAGGAACAGCCACAGGTTTGAAACTAATTCCTCGACTACCGAAAACAATCTCTCCGATAATCTGAGCTCGTCTCATATGGTCATCAGAGGTAATCAGATACAAGCTATCAATTCCCCGATCGCGCAATTCATCCACCAATGTGGTAAAGTTGGTCACAGTATCCACCGCTCTGTAATCCAAATGCACGCGATCGGACTGAATGCCCGCCTCTGAAAACACCCATTCAGCGAACTCACGATTGCTCCCAGAAGAAACCCAAATTGGTAAACCTGGATGTTTACGAGCAAAATTAGCTGCAAACACCTCCCGTTCCGTAGCCCCACCCAAAACCAACAAAGCTTGGGGTCTTTGAAACTCGCCCTTGAGATGTTGATAACTAAACCAAAAAGCCGCCAAAAACGCTATCAGCAACCGAACTTGCTGTGAACTTCTCAAACGTTTGCGAGGTCGCTTGTTTAAATTGACTCTTAACCACATTTAAACCTATAAAAATTTTGTGTATCTGACAATGGAACAATAACAAAAAATACGACACTTATAGCCTATTAACAGGAATTAAAATTTTAAAGTTAAGACAGGACACGGCATTGCTGTGTCCCTACAATTCATCCGGGTAGGGACACGGCATTGCTGTGTCCTCGGCGACAATGCCGTGTCCTCGGTGACTTTAAAAGAAAAGGGCAAAACCTAAACTTTGCCCTTTTGCTTTAAATTGTCCTTAATTTTTTTATGGGACTGGCCGGGTTCGAACCGGCGACCTAGCGCTTCAGATTTGTGTGAGTTTCCCCACTCTCCGGACTATTCCTTCACCATAGGCTTGTGACCTTTAGGTGGCGGCCGTATGTTTAGGAGGTTTTATGATTTACTTCCTAAAGCCAGTCTCTGCACCTTCTCCACTAACATTTTAGTATTAGTAGAGCTTGGCTCAAGATTACCTTATCCGTTGTCAGACTTAGGCTTCCTTGAGTTTGACCACATTCACTCCCAGAGTTTCCTACCAGGGTGCCCGATTCTTCAGGAGGCGCTTGCTCTATCCATCTGAGCCACAGCCCCAGTTGCTGAACCGTTTTGATTATAGCAGACAATGTCGATTTTAAATTTAAAGTTTTGGATTCAATTTCTACGCGCACGCAAGGCCAAAAACCCGGTTTCTCCGAAAAATTGGGAATTATACCATTTCTCTAAAATCGTGCAACACTCTTCGACCCCCCCTAGAGCGTGTTTTCAAACCCGGAGATCCCCCCTAGCCCCCCTTAATAAGGGGGGGACAAGAGCACTCAAAGTCCCCCTTTTTAAGGGGGATTTAGGGGGATCTCCGGGGTTTTTTATCTTAGTCCTAAGTTTAATGATTTCCGCAAGCTGCAAGTCTTCCAGTAATCGCGACAAAGTTCTCTGCTGCGGTGAGTTTGCCGACACCGTAACAAGCGCGCCGCCGCCAGACTGTGATGGGGAGATGTCCAGATGGGGAAGTTTCACGAAAGGATAGTTCTTCGTAATACTTCCAATTATCCTTGACTCGCCAGCCCACCCGATCGCAAAATTCCGTATATTTGCCCCCAACACTGTCCCAAATCTGCTGCTGTACCGTCAACCCGAACCGTCCATTGCTGTATTGTTGCCAAAGTTGGTCGATCGTGCGAAGGTCTGTACAAGGAAAGTTGTCAATATCCGCTGCACTCAACCAACCTTCCTCTTCCCTCAAACTAATAGACAGCAAAATTTCCCAAGTATGTTCGTCAGCTTTCTGCCATTTTCCCGTTTTCAAGAGTTGTGTCAATTGGCGGTAGTCCATCCCAACTTCAGACAGCGGCGGAGTTTTGTCAGGCATTTCGCCTATTTTCTCTTCCAGGCGCAGTAGAGTGCTGGCAATAGCCTCTGGGTTCAATTGTTCCAAACGGTACAAAACCCAGTCTAGCTGAGATTGGATGTGCGATCGCGCGATCGAACTTTCCTGCAATTCCCCTTGCAATTCATCGAACTTCGTCTCCCAACTTTGTTGAGTAGAGGCAACTTGCCACATCTTTCTTGCCCAATTCAATCTAACTTCTTCTTTTTTTAAATAAGTTTTGGTAGCCTTAGAACTCGAAGGATAAACCGTCAAATCCCAGCCACAAGTTGAGCAAGTTGCTGCTGATTTCTCGACATATTCCGTATCACAAACTGGACATTTTGACATAGGAGAAGGAAGTTCGGCAACGGATTTTGTAACGGATTTAACGGATGTAACAAATTTTGGGCGTTGCTGAATTTAGGTATGATTCAATCGCTTAGATAATCCCTGAAATGTAGAGGCAATTCATGAATTGCCTCTACATTTCGGAAACAAATCATACTCCAAATCAGCAATGCCTCTATTCAATTTCCCTAACAAGGCAAACGAATAGTAAACAAACTGCCTTGCCCCAACGCAGACTTAGCCTCAATTGTACCACGGTGAGCTTCCACTATTTGGCGGCACAAATGCAGTCCCAAACCAGTACCAGATTTTTTATGAGTTCCAGGCCCAAACCTTTTAAATAATTTTGTTTGTTCTGTTGGAGAAATCCCCGCACCAGTATCTTGAATTTCGATGATTATCCAAGCTAGAGGTTGATTTTTTAAGCTAGTAAAAGCTGGAGGATTTTCGGCTTTTAAGCGAATGTCTATCGAACCCCTATCAGTGAATTTTATCGCATTGCCGATGAGATTTGTTAGCAAACGGTGCAATTCCAGGCGATCGCCCGGATACTTGGAAATAGGATCACTTTCTGCACTTTCTGTCAAGTCTAAATTCACTGACAAACCTTTAGCATCGGCTAAGGGAGCAAGTTCTTCGGCTACTTCGGCGATCAGTTGTCGCAAGTCAACGGCTGCAAAAATTAGGGATTTGCCACCTGCTTCATAGCGATATACTTCCAGCAGCATATTTACCATAGTTATCAGGTTTTGGTTGCTGCGAACCATTGTCCCGAAAGCGTCACACATGGGGAGGGAGATTTCTCCCAGAGCTCCTTGCAGCATTAAGGTTAGCATTCGATCGGCTGCTACCAGGGGTGTCCGCAAGTCGTGAGCGAGTCTGGAGACAAAATCTTCTCGCTGAAGCGCGATCGAATTGCGTTCGTCTACGCTGTGTTTGAGCCGCAAGAGCGATCGCACCCTTGCCAGTAGTTCATCCATTTCCACGGGTTTGCGGATGAAATCATCTGCTCCTAAGTCTAATCCTTGAACTACGCTAGCACTGTCGTGAGCGGTGATCAGCAAAATCGGAATAAATGGCAATTCTGGTTTTTGCCGAATTCGCTTAGTGACTTCGTAACCGTCCATTCCCGGCATCATTACGTCTAGCAGTAGCAAATCAGGCGGCTTTTTGTCAATTTGGCTCAAGGCCGAAAAACCATTATCTGCACTACTAATTTCGTAACCTTCTTCTTCCAGAATTGTCTCTATCAACAAAACGTTATCTGGGGCATCGTCTACAACCAAAATGCGATCGACCTTGGTAGCATTCGGAACAGATAAATATTGCATTTAATTCTCGACTTGCAAATTAGTATTAACTTTCATAAGGCTTCATACCTATTTTTTCACATTTTTCAGCTTGTGGGATCTGTCCTAGGGAATATCTAAATATCTTCAGAATATTTCTAAATTTTTGCACTCTAATTTAATAGTCGAAGGACCGCCCAATTCCCAATGCAATATATTACTTTGTACTCATAGTATGTACACCGTCCCAATCCTCCGGCGGAGACACTTCCAAATAACTTAGAGAGCGTTCCATGTGCACTTCAACAGGTTTATCGCTCGGTCTCATCACCAAAGCGGCATCAAAAAAACTAATCGCTTTCTGGAAGTTTCTAGAAATATAAGCTTCTCGACCATTTTTGTAAAGTTCCAAAAACTTTTGAGTTTCCCCGTCTATAGGATCTGAACTACTTTGTAGCAATTCATAAATGCCCACTGGCTGATTTTTGCCTTTAACCCGCACCTTGTCCAATTCTCGCACCCAAATGCGATCGCTACACAAACTATAGGTAAATTCGCTCAAAATTATATCGCATCCGTACTCCTTGGTAAGCTGTTCCAGGCGCGAACTTAAATTCACTGCATCACCAATCACAGTATAATCCATCCGCTTTTGAGAACCAATATTTCCTGAAACCACCTCACCCGAACTAATGCCAATTCCAAACCGAAATGGATCTTCTCCAGGGCGAGAATCATTAAATTCTACCAGGCGCTTTCTCATATCCAAAGCTGATTTAACCGCCATCCACCCATGACTTTCCGGCGGATTCAGGGGTAACGGCGCGCCGAACACAGCCATTAAAGCATCACCTATAAACTTATCCAAAGTACCTTCGCAATGGAAAACAGCTTCCACCATTGTTTCAAAATACTGATTCAGCAGGGCGACAACTTCCGATGCTCCCAAATTTTCCGTCAGCGTCGTATAGCCGCGAATATCCGAAAATAAAATAGTGACATCCTTGCGTTCCCCCACCATCAGCGCATCATCACCCAAGGCCATCACTTGTTCCACGACTCCGGGAGTCATATAACGAGACATCGTAGTTTTCATCCGCTTTTCGCGGCTAATATCTTCGAGTACCACCAAGCCTCCCCGCACGCCTCCTTCTGGATTAGTCAGGGGGTTAACAGTCAAATTCAAACTGCGTTCAATTATTTTAATTAGAGACCGGGAAATTGGGAGAGGACAGTAAGGGTAATAATTCGTAGAATTGTCAAGGGCGAATAGAGATTGGGAATTAGCTAATTGTAGCAGTGATAATTCCTCAGTCCAAGCATCGTTTTCGCCCCAAGCATAATATAAATTAGGGTTATTTGGAGCGGGAACTGCCAAAATATAAATGTCTGCTTCATCTTGGGAATTTAGTGATTTTTCTACTAAAAGTCCGAGGGTTAAGTTTTGTTCGGGAACATAATGTCTAGCAGCATGGTTAAGGCTGTCTTGTAGTCGAAATTGCAAATTTTCGATCGGCAAAACTTCCCAAACATAGCGATTAATCAGTTTTTCTTCCCAAAGCTGGGGATTGTCTTTAGTTTTATCTTGATTTACCGGACAGCCCAAAAGTTCTAGAGCCGCCTCATTAATAGTCACAATACGGCCCTGAAAATCGGTGGAAATAACTGCATCAGAAAGACTTTGGAGCATATCTTTCTGATACTGTTTTTCGACCATCATATTTTCAAATAATTGAGAATTTTGCAGTGCCATTCCCGCCTGGGAATTGAATGCCCGCAGAAATTCTTCATCGGAATTAGTAAAAGTTCCTTGGTTTTTATTAATTAGTTGAGTTACCCCGATTAACTCACCTTTAGCATTAAAAACTGGCATACACAAAACAGTCCGAGTGCGATATCCTGTTTGTTGGTCTGTCGAGGGGTCAAAACGGGGATCGTCGTAAGCATCTGTAATATTTAGAATTTCACCTGTAGAAGCTACATAACCAACGATTCCTCTATTAGCGGGAATGCGGAGTTTCATCATTGTTTTACCATCGGCTTTGGTGATGTTTGTCCAAAGTTCGTTGGTTTCTCGATTCAACAAAAATAGCGTACTGCGATCGGCTTGCATCAAGTCACGAGCTTGATCCATCACCGATTGCAAAGTTGTTTCCAGATCAAGACTTTGGCCCAAAGTCGTGGTAGCCCTCAAAAGTGCCGCCACCCCTCGCTGATTGCGGGCGACTACATAGAAAGACTGACAACTTTCCAGAATAATCCCGATCGAATCTGCAAAAGCCCGAAACTGCTGTTCATCGTCCTCAGTAAAAGGGGCATCTCCTGCTTTATTTAAAAGTCTGACCACTGCGACGGGTTCACTTTCGTTCTTGCTGCTAAAAATCGGCATACAGAGGATAGTCTTGATGCGGTAGTCGGGGGGTTCATCAACTTCGGGATTAAATTGCTCATGATCCCTAGCCTCAAGAACATTGATCGATTCTCCCGTACTAGCTACGTAGCCTAAAATACCTGCATCCATCGGTAAGCGAACTTCTAGATTGTTGCCGTTAGCATCGACTGTTTTGTGCCATAGTTGATTTTTGCTAGAGTCTACCAAAAAAATTGTAGTTTGGTCTGCTTGGAGAATGAGGCCAATTTTGACAGTGAAGGCATCCAAGAGTTGCTCTAAGAGACTTTCGAGGGCTTCATTATTAATCAGATCCATCGCCCGGATAAATTGCTGAAATTCAGCCGTGATAAAGTCCAGCAAACAGACTAATTCCGGAACTGGCAGGTTCTTAACACGGGAGGTTAATGCCCCCATTAAATTGACTTGAGTCAGTGTAGCCAGAACGCTACCAGCATTGGAGAATGTCATGATTAACTGCTTTTTTAGAGGGTAGACTGACCACTTGTTAAAAAGTAGATTTTGGTATGGGTTAAAATTTTGAGTGAATTTTAAGATAACAGGGTAAAACCGATGTAAATATTAGGATAGACATAACCGCATTCTTTGCCACATTTAGATCCGTGTTTTGGGTATGTCCACATTCAGGACACACATAATGGCGGCAATCCTTGGGTTCCGGGTATTGACCTATCGACGTTTTAGCCCATTGACTAGACCAAATACGGTCTGGTCAATGGTGTTTGGGTTAACTGCGGTGATGTGCTCGATATTTTGAGGAAGTGTTGATAGTCTAATGTTAAACCAAGGAGGAGAATAGCTACGCAATCATTCCTCAAACCTCTACTTTAATGAGTTGGTGTGAATCCGTCACGCCACGGAAGACATGGATTGGGTAAATATCACGGATTGATAGTAGCGCCGCAATTGTGCAGAGGCGGCGGCCCAACCCCAGCGTTCCGCTTCTCGGCGGGCGCTTTGGCGCAGATTTTCCCGTTCTTCGGGGTTTGCAAACAAACGTTGGGTGGCGACGGTGGCACCTTGTTCATCGGTTGGGTCAAATAAATATCCGTTAACACCGTCGGTGACGATATCGGGAATTCCGCCACTGCGGGCCGCCACTACGGGAGTCCCCGCAGCCATTGCTTCTAGGAGCACTAAGCCTAGGGTTTCGGTGCGGGAGGGGAAAATGAAGGCGTCTGCGGATGCGTATGCAGATGCGAGTTCTTGCCCCTTCAGGTAGCCGACAAAATTGGTGGGTGTGTCGGCAAAGTATTGTTCTAGGGTTTGTCGATGGGGGCCGTCTCCGACGAGGGCGAGGCGGGCGTTTGGAATGGCTTCGAGCACTGGTTTGATGGCTTCGATTTCTTTTTCTGCGCCGAGGCGGCCGACATAAAGTAAGAGGGGACTGTCGGGGTGATTTTGGGAAAGGCGCGATCGCATTTCTTGACTGGCCAATTCGGGTACAAACATTTCAGTATCTACACCACGCTGCCATAAGTCTACGCGATCGATCCCATGACTCCTCAATTCCTCGACCATCGCTGTAGAAGTACACAAATTCAGTTCTGCTTGATTGTGAGCACCTTTGAGCAATTCCCACAACAAAGGTTCCAGCATTCCAAAACCGTAGTGGTGCAAATATTTAGGTAAATGAGTGTGGTAAGAAGCCAAAATCGGAATGTCGAGCTTTTTGCCATAATATATGCCACCCAATCCCAAAATAGCAGGATTAACAACGTGAATAATATCCGGTTTAAACTGCTCCAATTCGCGACCAACAGCCGGAGAAGGAAGTGCCATTTTCAATTCGGGATACATTGGGAAAGGCAAACCTTCCACACCGTAAACTCTAGCTCCTTTGTATTCTGTAATTCCGTAATCTGGGGAAAAGATCAGAACTTGTTCGCCCGATCGCTGCAAATGATCTACAGTGTGAATTAGGCGGGTCACAATGCCATCAATTTTCGGCCAAAATGTTTCAGTGAACAGAGCAATTTTCATAAAAAGTTAGTTAGGGAACAGATAATCCCAGCCTTTGGCAAACGTCGGGGTCGATGACAGGATAGACTGTTTCATGGGGAATAATATAGAGGACACGTCAGTGCCGTTTCCCTACCGCTATCAATTGTAGGGACACGGCAGTGCCGTGTCCTAATTTCTAATTCCCATCGAGAGTTTTTTGGGGTAAGATACAAATCCCATGAATTCCAATTGAGAAAATTATCCCACCTAAAAGCAATCCCACACCTTCGGCAAAACAATTAATTCGGTGAATTTCCTGTGCAGTCCTGGCAATTGAGATTTGTGTTGCGGTGGCAGAAGGTGCTTCACTAACTCGGCGGTAATTTTGATAACTTGCCGTTAGTGCAGCCCATTCTGGTATTAAATAATAAGCACAAACTGCACTAGCGGAAAATCCCGGTAAAACTACCAAAAGCAACAGAAGGAGAACTCGACTTTTCACAGTATTCATTGCCAAACAAGCCGACAGTAAAAACCCGATCTAATTTTTTTAAATTAACCGCAGAGGACACAGAGGACACAGAGAAATAGATCGAAAGATAGAGTAGGGGCAATTCATTCAGTAGGGGCAATTCATGAATTGCCCCTACTGAATAAATTGCGGGCAATTCATGAATTGCCCCTACCTTTCGGAGGAAAATCATACTCCAAACCAGCAATGCCATTTTCCCTTCCCTTCTTTCTGCTTAACTTCTTACCCGCGTGCCTCGCGGTTCGTTAAAAAAAATCACGCTTCCCGTAGATAGATACCAGAACTTACCGCCAAGAAACCTTGGGCAAGATCTGATTTTTATCGACACGATGCTGATATTTAGTCGCAAAATTCAGCAGAGAATCGAGCAGCGAATCTGACAGTAAGTGCGGTTGCAAACCGAGGTCTAAGAGACTGGTGTTTTTAGCATTGAAATAATGTTCTTCTTTCTCAACTCTGGGATTTTCCAGGTGATTGATTTCTACCTTTAATCCCATTGCCGTTCCGGCTTTTTGCACTAATCCCGCCAAGTCGCCGACGCTGAATTGTTCAGTGAATTGGTTGAAGACTCGGAATTGTCCAGGTTCGGCGGGGTTCGCGATCGCCAATTCGACGCATCTTACGGTATCCCGAATGTCCAGGAAGGTGCGGGTTTGTCCGCCAGTTCCATAAACCGTCAAAGGATGACCGATCGCAGCTTGAATACAAAATCTGTTCAAAGCTGTTCCGAATACTCCGTCGTAGTCCAAACGGTTGATTAACAGTTCGTCCATGCCGGTTTCTTCGGTGAGTACGCCGTAGACGACTCCCTGATTCAAGTCAGTGGCTCTTAAACCCCAGATTTTGCAGGCAAAATGGATATTGTGGGAATCGTGGACTTTACTTAAGTGATAAAAACTTCCTGGCTGTTTGGGATAGGGTAGTGTATCTTTGCGGCCGTTGTGTTCGATCGTAATATAGCCTTCTTCGATGTCAATATTCGGCGTGCCATATTCGCCCATCGTTCCCAATTTCACCAAGTGACAGTCGGGGAAATCTTCGCGAATCGCGTACAGCAGATTCAGTGTCCCAACTACATTATTGACTTGGGTGAGAACTGCGTGTTCGCGATCGATCATCGAAAAAGGTGCCGATCGCTGTTCGCCGAAATGAACAACCGCCTCTGGTGCAAATTTTCTCATGCTGGTGCTGAGAAAATCATAATTGGTGATGTCACCGACGAACAGGTCGATCGACTTGCCCGTTAAATCTTGCCACCGCTGGAGTCGTTGCTGAATCGGTGCAATGGGAGTGAGGGTGTCGCTGCACAGTTCCAGATCCCAGTGCCGCCGCACGAAGCTGTCGAGGATGCCAACTTCGTGACCTTTGTTTGAAAGATAGAGTGCGGTTGCCCAACCGCAATAGCCATCGCCACCAATAACCAGGACTTTCATAAATCAACAACGGTGAATCTTGCTTGCCAATACTGGGTTAATGTATCAGGTAATGGTGCATTGTGAACCTTTAATCAAGCGGGTTGTTTGCTAGATCGGCGCTCAGTTTTTTTCTATTAAAGTTGAATTTCGTCGGCAAAGCTGGCTCTGCGGGTAAATTCAAAGGGGCCGGCGAGGGCTCCCCAGACGTGGGCGTCGGTTTCTGGGTCGCGTCCGCGATCGTGACTGATAAATTTGTCTCCATCGATCTCGAATTCGCTGTCTAGATAGGTGTTTTTGCCCTTTCTGACCACCATACAGCCTTTTCCGGGTTCGACGCACCCTTTGAAGCTGCTACCCGTCCAGTGCGTAATAAAGGTGCAACCGGGCATTAGTTTGAATTCGGCTGTTTTGAGTTCTTGGAGCTTTTGAAGATCGCGGGATGCGCCGTAGAATTGTTCTTCGTTGACGATCGCATAATTTTCGATATTGATGCGATCGGCGATCGGGACTAATTTTAATACTCGAACTCGGTACGGGAAGTTGAGTTCTATGTCGTAGGCCTGTTCTAGATAAAGACTTACGCCGCCCAAAAGTTCCACGGGTAAGGGTCTCATGCAGACACGGATGTGGGCGAAGAAGGGGGGATTTTCAAAGGCTTGGGCTTGGTTGCTGAAGTCGGAGGCCATCCAGCGGGCGAGGGTAATGATATCGGTAGAATGAGACATATCGATTTGGGATTTGAGATTGCGGCGAGGTAGGAGTTATTTTAGGGGAAAGGCTGGGCGGTGAAAAATTGTTCATCTTGGGTGTATCATAAAGTCAGTATTTTTATTAAAATCAATTATTCTGCTAACTATACCATTGACTTCATCAAATGAAGCATTTGCGCCATAAATCTAAAGATAAAATCAGAGATTTTGCGCGCAAATACTTCACCCAAATGTTACTTTTACCAGAAATTTAAGTCCTCTGGTTTTCACATCTAAATTTTCAAACTAGATGAGTTTGACGGCGCGCAAACCAAACATCAGCACTGTCGCCAAGCCCAGCATTCCGCCGAACAGCCCGAAATAAGTTATTATTCCGCTAAGAGTCATTGCAATTTCTCCAAAACAACCAATAAAAAGACCTATTAAGAACTATAATCTAAAATCTAATATCTAAAGTAGATAAATATGCAATCGGTAATTAAAGTGGATTTGGGGACACAGTCTTACGATGTTTGCGTGCGATCTGGCGGTTTAGACCAACTTGGTACGCTGATGAGTGGGCTGAATTTGGGCAAAAAAGTGCTACTGGTATCGAATCAGTCGATTTTTCGGCACTACGGCGAAAAAACGACGGCTGCCCTAGAATCAGCCGGTTTTCAGGTCGGTAACTGCATTTTGCCACCAGGGGAACAGTACAAAACTTTAAATTCGGTGCAGAAGATTTATGGTGCGGCTTTGGAAAACCGCTTAGAACGTTCCTCGACAATGGTAGCTTTGGGCGGCGGAGTGGTAGGAGATATGACGGGTTTTGCTGCGGCGACTTGGTTGCGGGGAATTAATGTCGTCCAAGTTCCAACTTCCCTGCTAGCGATGGTTGATGCTTCTATTGGTGGTAAAACCGGAGTCAACCATCCTTTGGGGAAGAATTTAATCGGGGCTTTTCACCAGCCGCGTTTGGTATTGATTGACCCGGATGTCCTGAAAACTCTGCCAGCGAGGGAGTTTCGATCCGCAATGGCGGAAGTGATTAAGTACGGCGTGATTTGGGATGTGGAATTGTTCGGGAAATTGGAAAAGTCTAAGCGTTTGGATCAAATGCGCTATGTCAAAGCTGATTTACTGGCAGAAATTTTGAGCAAGTCTTGTCAAGCCAAGGCGGATGTTGTCAGCAAAGACGAAAAGGAATCTGGTTTGCGGGCGATTTTGAATTACGGACACACTATCGGCCATGCAGTGGAAAGTTTGACTGGTTACAAGCTGGTGAATCACGGGGAAGGAGTGGCCATCGGGATGGCGGCATCTAGCCGATTGGCTGTGGAGTTGGGAATGTGGGATGCTGAGTGCGACAGGCGTCAGTTAGCTTTGCTAGAAAAGGCTGGTTTGCCCACGAAGTTGCCCGCAGGTATGGATGTTGAGGAGATTTTGAAGAGTTTACAATTGGACAAAAAGGTGCAAGATGGTAAGGTGCGGTTTGTGCTACCGGTGCGCTTGGGAGAGGCTGCGGTGAGCGATCGGGTGGATGGCGATGTGATTATACAAGTTTTGAAGGAAATGCTTTAGGAAGTCATTGGTCATTGGTCATTGGTCATTAGTCATTGGTCATTGGTCATTAGTCATTAGTCATTAGTCATTCGTCAATAGCTACTTGTTGGTTGTTAGTTATTTGTTCTAATAACCAATAACTCATAACCCATAACGAATGCAGCCTAGGAACCGCTAGATTGCGAATTGATTTCTTGCAAAATTTGCTCGACTCTCTTGGCTTGTGAAACTCTACCTTGTTTGACGAATAATTCCTGAGCTTTTTTGAGGCTGACTACTGCTTCTGCTTGGTCTTCCTTGCCCCCTTGTTGGTATAAGGCGACTCCTAGATTGTTTAAAGCATCGGGATATTGGCTGTTAATTTTAATGGCTTGTCTCCATTGCACAATTGCGTCTGGCAATTTTCCTTGACTTGCCATCGCTACGCCCAAATCGTTGTGAGCTTTGGCGTGCTGCGGGTTTACTTCAATGGCTTTTTGGAATTGGTCGATCGCATCGCTCATTTTACCCTGGGATGACAGCAAAGTCCCCAGCTTGTAGTAAGCATCTCCCTGTTTCGGAAAGCGAGCAATTAGTTGTCGGTACAAAACTTCGGCATTAGCAGCGTTTCCTTGAGCGTAAAGGTCATTAGCGGTTCTCAATGCTACCGTGTATCCTTTGGCTACAACTTCGCACTTTTTCTCGGAGTTTCCTTGCTGCTTGCAAATCTTGAGTTCGTCTCCCTTCATCTCGTAGGATATAACTTCCCGAACAGGGCTGCGAGGGCTTGGTTGCTGTCGGTTTTGCGCTTGCAAGTTTTGAAAAGTTTGCAGGGTGCTGGGTGAGGCTTGCGCGACTGGTGCACTGGTTACAGCCGCAATTCCTCCCATCGCCACAATGCTTGGGATAATCCAGGTAAAAAATTTCAAAAGGCGAAAGTCTCGATCGTTTTTCATATATTTGCAAACGTGTTGTTGATATCCTGGGTTTCACAAGCCCTCTGAGAGTCTGCTTTTTGATGACTCTGGGGAAATGGGGGCGAACTATTAAGAAGTTATTGACAGTCGAGATATTTTAGCACTGTGTGGCATATTTTGCGTTAAATTAGAGTAGAATTCCGATCAATTATTTCAGTCAACCTTAGCAGGAAAGTAGAAATGGGGCAGTCTATTCTCGCCATGCTCGTTGCGCTCATCCTCGGCTACGCTGTTAACTCAAGTGTGAAAATAGTCAGCGGTGGCGACGAAGCTTTAGTCGAACGTTTGGGTCAGTACAAGCGCACTCTCAAGCCCGGATTTCACTTTATCAGTCCCGTGGTAGAGAAAGTCGTATGTGTGGACACAACTCGTGAAAGAGTCTTAGATATCAAACCTCAGTCAGCGATTACGGGAGATAATGTGGCTCTCGAAGTCGATGCTGTGGTATATTGGCGCGTTGTCAATTTGCAGAAAGCTTATTATGGAATCGATCAAATTGAAAATGCGATCGCGAACTTAGTTTTAACTACGTTCCGCGCTGAAATTGGTCGGTTACCGATGCAGGACATCTTGGGATCGCGAGATGACATGAATAAGAAGTTACTCAAGAAATTAGACGAAGCTACTGACACTTGGGGCGTGAAAGTAATTCGGGTGGAAATTCAAAGCATTACACCTCCAAAAAGGGTGCAAGAAGCTATGGAATTAGAGCGGGCTACCAAGAGTGAGTGGCAAGCAATGGTCAATAAGGCGATCGGTACTAAGGAGTATATGAGACTATTAGTTGAAGCCCTGGATTCCCATCCCAATAGCAAGCAAGTTTTGAATTACTTAGTAACAGAAAAATACTTAGACGCTCAACAAAAATTGGGCGAAAGTGATAATGCCAAAATTCTGTTTATGGATCCAAGAAATATGACAGAAGCCCTCAACGAGTTGATGGGTTCTATGCCTGATATTCAGCCACACTCTCATCATCATGAGGAGATGAAAGTTATCGATACTCATACTGCTCAAGACTGATTTCGGAAGATGGCGTCGGCTACTTGACAGACATCGTGCATTTCTCTAACATCGTGAACTCGCAAAATATCGGCGGAATTCGCGATCGCACCTGTACAAGCCGCCGCTGTCCCCCAAACTCTTTGTTTGGCTTCGGGCTGATTCAAAATCTGTCCGATGAAGCTTTTTCGGGATACTCCGACTAAAATCGGACAGTTTAAATCACGAAATCTTGGCAACTCGCGGAGAATTTCTAAATTCTGACTATAAGTCTTGGCAAAGCCAATACCAGGGTCGATAATTATTTGAGATTTGTCAATGCCCGCTGCTACGGCGGCGGAAATTCGACTCTCTAAGAATTCGCTAATCTCCCCAATTAAATCCTGATAATCTGTCAGTTTTTGCATGGTTTGAGGATTTCCTCGGAGGTGCATCAAAATTATTGGTACTTTTAAATTAGCGACTGTTGACAACATTTTCGAGTCAAAAGTAGCTCCCGAAATATCGTTAATTATATCGGCTCCCGCTTCAATAGCAGCTTTAGCAACCTCCGCTCTGGTAGTGTCAATGGAAATAGGTATATCTGCAAAAATATCTGCTTTTTGTCGCAGCATTTGGACAACTGGAATGACTCGATCTAGTTCTTCTTGTAAGGATATTTCTGCTGCACCGGGCCTTGTAGATTGACCGCCAATATCAATAATATCTGCTCCAGATTTTACCATATTTTCAGCTTGGACTACAGCCGATTCTATGGTATTGAAATCGCCGCCGTCACTAAAACTATCGGGGGTTATGTTTAAAACGCCCATCAAATAAGTGCGTTTTCCCCACTCGAAAGATTGATTTCTAATAGTAATTTGGGCGGGGTTATTTGTCATAAATTGTATTTTTTGGACGGGCAGGACGCCCTAAATATGCAATTAAAATGCGCGACAGCTTAATACCCTAACAAAGCTGGACGAATCAATTTAAAATGCTACCAATAAAGCACCAATCATTTGCAAAACATTAACAACATTCTCAATAGACAATCCCAGCAAGGTAGCCAATTGACCGAGCGCCACTGCTATTTCAGGAATTCCGGCCCCGGAACTGATTAAAGCTATCAACTGGCTGATAATTTCAGTAACCGCAGGTAATGTAGCGGGTACTTGAGCCACAAAGCCAGACAGCAACCCCAAAACTCCAACTCCCGCCTTGAGAGCTACGAGTAATGCAGTTAGCTGCGCGATCGCCTCTGGGCCTTGGGTGTGAACGTAATCTAAAATTTGTGCGATTGTTGCTACGAGTGCGTCCATGACTATGTTTGTTGAGGGTTTTATTTTAATTTAAAATTGAGTTTAAAACATTTTAAAAAAGTTCGCTAGAGGAGTGTATGACACTTTTCCCATTGTCCTGGTTCGAGTGTTAGAAGCAAACAATTTTCCAACTTTCGTCTGCTATAACTCGTACAGATTATCTGGTTTTTGCATCATAACTCCTGGCATAACCCCCCAATTACCAATTAGCAATTAGTAATTACTGATAATTGACAATGCGCGAGAAACTGGCAGCTTCCAAACTAGCGCCACCAACCAAAACTCCGTCAATCTCCGGCTGAGCCATTACTTCATCAATATTTTCTGGCTTAACAGAACCGCCGTATTGAATGGGTACGTCAGGATTGGTCAATTTACTGCGAATCAAACCAATGACTCGGTTAGCTTCCTTGGTTTCGCAAGTATCGCCGGTGCCGATCGCCCAAATCGGTTCGTAAGCAATCACTAACTTTGTCTGATCGACATCCACCAAATCTTGTGCTAACTGAGAGAAAATATGGGTTTCAGTTTCCCCTGCATCGCGCTGGGCCTTTGTTTCCCCCACGCACAGAATTGGAATTAAACCGTACTTCTGAGCAGCTTTCAGGCGCAAATTCACCGTTTCGTCAGTTTCCCCGAAAAATTGACGACGTTCGCTGTGCCCGATGATGACGTAGCGAACCCCAACTTCTGTGAGCATCGGCCCTGAAATTTCGCCCGTATAAGCTCCAGACTCTTGCCAATGAACATTTTGAGCACCGAGCCGCACCAGGCTCCCGTGCAGATTTTTCGAGACGAGTTCCAAGGAGGTGAAGGGAACGCAAAGTACGACTTCTCGTTCCTCTGGGGTTTCCGTCAGACAGGACATGAATCCTTGAAGAAATTCTAGGGATTCAGCCCTAGTTTTGTACATTTTCCAGTTGCCAGCAATAACTATTTTCCGCACGGGTGACTCAGTAGCTCTGTGAATATTAGGAAAGGCAATTCATAGTTTAGAGCTTTATGGTACATTGCGATCGCTTATTGGCCAAACTCGATCCGAGCTTGCTCAACTAAGTCTACTGTAACGACTTCGCTGTCTGCTTCGCGGGCTAAGTGCTCGATGCGGACGCGAGCTTTTGCCCGGACAAAGTAGGGAATATTTTTCAGTTTAGCTTTGGCTTCGGGTGTCCACTTTAAATCATCGGAGAATTCGGAATCTGGCATGGCGTTTTGGGCGATCGACTAAAAGCCTTGATTTATCTGGCTTTGATGGTAAGCCTGGATGTATTAAATTTACCATAGGTGCGATCGGGCGACTGTACTTCGCCGGAACTACTCGTGAACAACGATCGCGTCCCGGCTCAATTCTATTAAGGAATGTTGTTAAAAAAGTTCAGTTAGCTGTGACAGGTTATTTGCAAATACTGTTTCTAGTTCTGCATTGGTGATGTTTCCGGTAGTCAATATCAATAGCTTATAAGGTTCTTTTACTAAAAACTTCATAGAGTTACTTGGTAAATGCTTTTTACTTGAGTCAGTCGAGTTGCAAATAGCAAAACTGCTAAAATATCGTCTCGTTCTAAATCATCGTAGTCCGATAAAATCTCCTCGGTACTCATCCCAGAACTCAGCAATTCTAGGATTAATTCGACTGGGTATCGCAGCCCCCGAATGCAGGGTTTGCCGTGACAAATATTCGGATCGATCGTAATTCGCAGCAATTGGGGATTTTCCATAGCTTTTGTCCTTAAAGTTAGAATCATTTTAGCAAAAAAATAGAACAAAGGTTTGCGATCGGGCAACACCCGATCGCAACTGCATTCAATTACTTGCCTAAAATAGCCGACACTTCTTCTAAAAGCTGACTCTGCTCTTGTCGAATTGCCTCTAACCTAATCAAAATATTAGCAAGTCGTTCCTGAGAGTCCAAACTGTTTGATTCAACTCCCCTGACTTGTAAACCTGAATTATTATTTAATCCCGGATTGCTTGAAACCAATGAGCTTACAGTCACTCCACCGAGATTACTTACAGATTTAGAGCCGACCTTAAAAAACCCTTGAATAAAATTTCCAGGGCTTTGCAAAACAAATAACCATGCTTCTGCAAAAAAGCTACCTAAAGCCTGGAACAAACCCAATATCATAAATATAAATAACAGCAGCATTCCTAACCCCATCAGCGGATGACTCACCAACCATAAGATTACAGGATGAGCATCCATCCAATCTTTGGCGGTAGTATAGAGTGCATTTTTAATAGCATCTGAAGCCGCGCCGCTAATATTTTCAGCCTTGTCAAGGCTATCTTGTAATGAGGCCTTAGCCTTTTCTGTTGCTTGAGTTACACTGTCTACAGCTTGGCTAGTAGTTTGATTCAGAGTATTGACCGCAGAGTTAGTAGTTTGAGTAATAGTTTCTTTTGCCTTGTCAGCAGAGTGAGAAACAGCATCAACAGCTTTGTTGGTGGTTTCACTAACACGAGTAACTGCTTGATTCGCGACTTCAGATAGAGAATTACTTGCTTTTTTAGTTGTCTCCGCTACATTACCTAAAGCATTGTTCGTAGCTTGATTAACAGAATTAACGGCAGAATTAGTAGTTTGAGTGAGAGCTTCTTTTGCCTTGTCAGCAGTTTCCGAGAGAGAAAATTTAGCTTGTGCTATTTCTTCTGAAGTATAATTAAGTCCTTTGCCGAATTGTTCCGTCAAAAATCCTTTGGTTTTTTGAAAGCTTTGAGAAACATCAGGCAGTGCTACTTCCATAGTTAAGTTACCTCTATCAACTGAATTTACTGTCTCCAAGTGATTATATAGTATTTCATATCAAATCCTCTCTTCATCGTCCTGTATTAATCTCTCTCTTCCTTCGCGTCCTTGGCGCCTTCGCGGTTAAATCATTCCGGTACAACCCGAATTGAGATCAGAGTGGGTGGGCCGCGAAATTTGATATCTATTTAAAAAATCGGGGCTATCCCGGACAATTCCAGAATAACCCCAATTACCGATTTCAAACTTTAGATGAAATCCAAAATCAATTAGGCAATAGTCGCCATTTTGACATCACTATTAGCCAACAAATTTTGCAATTCGTCGGAATCCACAGTTTCCTTTTCAACTAGCATCTCTGCCAAAGCATTAAGGACATGACGATTACCAACCAGCACATCTTTAGCGCGTCGGTAAGCCTGTTCTACCAACAAGCGGACTTCATTGTCGATCGCAGCAGCGGTTTTTTCCGAGAAATCCCGTTCAGCCATGATATCGCGACCCATGAACATATTCCCTTGTTGGCGACCGAGGGCTACAGGGCCTAGTATATCGCTCATGCCGAAGCGAGTCACCATTTGCCGTGCGACTCTTGCCACTTGTTGCAAGTCATTGGAAGCGCCGGTGGTCACTTCTTCTTCACCGAAGACAATCTCTTCAGCAATGCGGCCACCTAAAGCCACGGCCATTTGATTTTGCAAGTATGAGCGAGAATATAAGCCAGAATCCATGCGGTCTTCGCTAGGTGTGAACCAAGTCAAACCACCAGCGGCGCCACGGGGGATAATGCTAATTTTTTGCACGGGGTCATAATCGGGCATCAGCGCACCGACTAAGGCGTGACCGGCTTCGTGGTAAGCAACTAAAGTTTTGCGCTTTTCGCTCATCACGCGGTCTTTCTTTTCTGGGCCTGCGAGGATGCGGTCGATCGCATCATTGACTTCATCCATCGAGACTTCTGTCAAGTTGCGGCGGGCGGCCAAAATTGCAGATTCGTTCAGCAGGTTCGCCAAATCGGCACCGGTGAAACCGGGAGTACGGCGGGCGATTTTCTCCAAGTCCACATCTTTTGACAAGGTTTTGCCGCGGGCGTGAACGTTGAGAATTTCGAGGCGGCCTCCGAAGTCGGGGCGATCGACTGTTACTTGGCGATCGAAACGACCTGGACGTAGCAGCGCAGCATCCAGCACATCAGGACGGTTTGTAGCAGCAATAATAATGATCCCAGTATTACCCTCAAAACCGTCCATTTCAGTCAGCAACTGGTTGAGGGTTTGTTCCCGTTCATCATTACCACCACCCATACCAGCGCCGCGTTGACGGCCTACTGCGTCAATTTCATCGATAAATACGATACAAGGAGCATTGGTTTTGGCTTGTTCAAACAAGTCACGGACGCGGGAAGCACCCACACCGACGAACATTTCCACAAACTCCGAACCAGAAATTGAGAAGAAAGGAACGCCTGCTTCTCCAGCAACTGCTTTTGCGAGGAGGGTTTTGCCTGTTCCGGGAGGGCCGACTAGCAGCACGCCTTTGGGAATTTTGGCACCGACTGCGGTGAAGCGGTCTGCATTTTTCAGGAAGTCCACGACTTCGGCGAGTTCTAGCTTGGCTTGTTCGATGCCGGCTACGTCGCTGAATGTGACTTGGGTTTGGGGCTCCATTTGGACTCTAGCTTTGGATTTGCCAAAGTTCATGGCTTGGTTCCCTGGTCCATTCTGGGCGCGTCGCACCAAGAAAAACAGTCCAACCAAAAGCAGAATTGGGAAGAAGAGGCTGCTGAGGGCTTTTACCCAGAATCCTTCGTCGTTTTGGGGTAGGACGGAAATGTCTACGTTGTTTTTGGTCAGGATGTTGATCAGTTCTGGGTCATTCGGCAGGTTGACGATCACTTTTTTGCCGTCTTGGGCTGTGACGAGGGCTTTGCTGCGATCGGAACTGATATTTATTTTGTCTACTCTTTTGCCTTCGACTTCCTGAATGAATTGACTATACTTCCAGATTTCATTGGTTTGCTGCGGTTTGTCAAAAAATGCGGTTGCTAAGGCAATGACTACAATAGCCAGAAGTGCGTACAGGCCAGCGTTTCTCCAGCGTTTATTCACTGAGGTCGATCTCCTAATTTTTAGTCCCTGTGATTTGGGAATTTTTATTTATGTTCATCAATCTTAACCTAATTGTAACTTCTTTTGGTGTGCTGGGGAATTCGGGCAAGGGCGATCGCTCCTCTGAGATAGTGGAAGCCGAACTGCCCTCCTTGTCGTCAGGAGATGCGGGTGCTGTCTTCACGAGTTGCATATAGCATGAATTAAACTTTGTCAAGCCTTTAGTCGAAGTAATTTTTAGGGAGCTGACTCCTGATAAGATATCTGAGTCAGGGCAACATTGTTGTGGGATGTTCCTGTTTATCCACAAGCCATATGGTAAACCCTTGAGGAACCGTCCGAAGAGTTCAAGCGTCAGCATTAAAACAATCTAGCCGATCCCACTGCAATCACTTAGGACTATTAGAAAATTAGTTAAGTCTCAGAAATATTCGGCATTCCAACACAGGCAGTTACTTGAATAACTTTGTAAGTTTAAATAATCAACATGAAGTGCAATATTTGTGATTCTCCAACAAACAGCTTTGGTGCGGCTAGGGTACTAAAAAAATATAACGTCGAGTATTTTCAATGCTCAAATTGCGGCTTTGTTCAAACTGAGGAACCGTACTGGCTTGAGGAGGCTTATTCAGAAGCCATAGCTAGCAGCGACGTGGGAATGTTATCGAGAAGCACGATGTTCTCAAACGCCACCAATAATATTATTTTTAATTTATTTAATCACAACGCTAAATTTTTAGACTATGGAGGTGGCTACGGTGTATTTGTTCGGATGATGAGAGATTTTGGATTTGATTTTTATTGGTACGATAAATATTGCAAGAATATATTTTCTCAAGGATTTGAGGCAGACGAAAACAGCAGCTACAGCTACGAATTAGTGACAGCTTTTGAAGTATTTGAGCATTTTGTTAAGCCGCTGGAGGATATCCAAAAAATCTTCAAATTTTCCCGCAATATTTTATTTAGTACCAAACTGCTGCCAGCCAACAATCCCAAGCCCAGCGAATGGTGGTACTATGCCATAGATGAAGGTCAGCACATTTCTATTTATACCAGCAAGACCCTCTCGATAATTGCAGAAAAATTTAATTTAAATTTTTACTCTAACGGCGATTCTTTGCACCTGTTTGCAGAAAAGGAAATCCCGCATCAACTTTTTAAAAGCTTATCATATTACCAAGAGCCGGAATTAAAAAAAGCCTCCTTACTCCAACAGGATTACGAGGAAGCCCTGAGAAAAATCGCAGACAGAGAGAACCGCAAATCAATGACAACTCCCGCAGCCATACCTCCTACTAAAACAAGTAGAAAAATTGTTATAGACGGCGTATTTTTTCAGCTCAACAGCACTGGCATTGGTCGCGTCTGGAAATCGCTGCTAGAAAACTGGGCAGAAAATGGTTTTGCCAAACAAATTATAGTTCTTGACAGAGCGGGAACCGCCCCCAAAATTCCCGGCATTCAGTACCGGAATGTAGTCCCCTACGACTACAACAAAACCGATGCCGACCGCCAAATGCTACAGCAAATCTGCGATGAAGAAAAAGCCGATTTGTTTATTTCTACTTATTATACAACGCCCTTGTCAACGCGATCGGTATTCATGGGCTATGACATGATTCCAGAGTTGATGGGACAAAATATTGCTTATTCCGAGTGGAGAGAAAAACATAAAGGTATCCGCCACGCCTCTTCTTACATAACCATTTCCGAAAATACAGCCCGCGATTTAGTAAAGGTTTTTCCGCAT
Source organism: Tychonema litorale BBK16 (assembly GCF_021648855.1). Lineage (GTDB taxonomy): Bacteria > Cyanobacteriota > Cyanobacteriia > Cyanobacteriales > Microcoleaceae > Microcoleus. The sequence goes on from NZ_JAKJHX010000024.1 coordinate 25,253, forward strand.
ATTTCTGCAACTTCTGTCGCTGTAGCGCACTGCGGCATTGATGCCAATTTCTCGCCAGCCGATAGAGAAGAAATCGCAGGTTTTAAGTCAAAATACAGCATTACCAAGCCCTATTTTCTTTTGGTAGGCGAGAGGGTAGGCTGGCATGGTTACAAGAATGGGATATTGTTCTTCAAAGCTTTTTCTCAACTTGCCAACAAGTTTGACTTCGATATAGTCTGTTCCGGCGGTAAACCTGTATTAGAACCAGAACTAAAATTGTACAGTTCTGGGAGTACAGTCCACAGGCTGCAACTAAGCGACAGCGAAATGAGAGCTGCTTATTCGGCTGCTACGGTATTAGTTTATCCGTCGAAATATGAAGGCTTTGGGTTGCCAGTCATTGAGGCAATGGCTTGCGGTTGTCCAGTCGTAACCTGTCCAAACGGTTCGATTCCAGAAGTAGCAGGACAAGCAGCGGTTTATGTGGACGGAGATGATGTTAGTGGGCTTGTCAATGCTTTGCGGGAAATACAGAATCCTGCTGTCCGCAACTCATTAATTGCGGCGGGGTTAGAGCAAGCTAAGAAGTTTTCCTGGTCGAAAATGGCTGCAATTGTGAGCTCAGTTTTGGTTCAAGTAGCTGAAGGCACGCATTCGGAACTCGCGGCCGTTCAACAGCCAACTGATCCAGGCTTTCAGGGCGAATTCTGGCATGGTGAGAAGTCGCAGCCTGTCCCGTCGGCTTTCAAAGTATCTGCGATCGTTTCTACCTACAATTCCGAAAAATTTATGCGCGGCTGCTTGCAGGATTTGGTAGACCAAATTCTGTACAAGCAAGGCGCACTGGAAATCATCGTGATTGACAGCGGTTCCCAACAAAATGAACAGGCGATAGTGCGGGAATTTCAAGCTAAATATCCGCATATTGTGTACGATCGCACTTCTGAACGCGAAACCTTATATGCAGCCTGGAATCGAGGCATTAAGATGTCGCATGGAGCTTACATTACGAATGCTAACACCGATGACAGACACCGCCCAGATGCTCTAGAAATCCTGGCGAAATATTTGGACGAAAATGCCACGGTAAGTTTAGTTTATGCTGACCAACTAATTACCGCCACAACTAACGATACTTTTGCCAACACGCAATCCGAAAAGCGCTGGAATTGGCCAGCCTTTGACTACAGCGAACTCGAACGGCGCTGCATTATTGGCCCGCAGCCGATGTGGAGAAAATCGCTGCACCAAAAATACGGCTATTTCCGAGCAGAATTTATGTCGGCTGGCGATTATGAATTTTGGCTGCGGATTGGCAAAACTGAAATAATTGTACACCTGCCAGAAATTCTTGGTTTGTACTGCGAAAATCAACAAGGCTTGCAACATTCATCGACAACATCGCAGCAAGAAACTCGGCAAATATGGGATGAATATGGCATGATCCGCCGAGGTGTTAAACCAGCCATTACAGTCCCTGTTTCAATCTCTCCGTCACAGCTAAATGCCATGCCCTACCGCACCTCTGCACAGCCGCTTGTCAGCATAATTATCCCCTGCTACAACCACGCAACTTTACTCAGAGAAGCTGTAGAAAGCGTTGTCATTCAGACTTATCCAAACTGGGAATGTATCATTGTTAATGATGGCAGTTCCGATGATACCAGCAACCTCACAAATTATTTAATTCAACTGTATCCTCAAAAATCGCTTCGCCTCATAGATAAACCGAACACGGGGCCCGCTGATTCGAGAAATGTTGGCGTTCAGCAGTCGTCAGGAAAGTTTATTTTATTCCTAGATGCTGATGATAAATTGCATCCTAAATTTATAGAGGAGTGCGTGGAAATTTTATTAGCGAAACCCCAGGTGGGTTTTGTCTATACAGATGTGCAGCACTTCGGAGCAAACTGTGATTTGGTTATTCACGGTGACTTTGATGCCAATCGGTTTTTGAGAGACAATCAAGCCCCCGCTACTTCCCTATTTAGAAGGGAAATTTACGAGCAAGTAGGCGGCTTGAAAAAAGTGATGAAGCTGGGGTGCGAAGACTGGGAATTTTGGGTTTCTGCCTATGAAAAAGGCTGGTTAGGGGAGCGATTGCCGAAGCCTTATCTCTACTACAGACAGCACGGCGATGGCTCTAGTAGAACCCAAAAAATGGCTGCTGAGCGCGCAAAATTAGACTTGATGAGAGCCACAATTATCAACCTACACTCTCAACTTTATAAACCCGAAGAAGTGCATTGGTCACATCACATTTTGCAGCAACATGGCAAGTTGATAACTGATGAATTAGTTCAACTTAACAAACCCGAACAATTTTTAACTTCGCTGTCCCAATCTGTGGGAGAGTATCAGAAAGACCAAGCTAACGAAGTCAGCCTCGCTAACATCCGCCAATGTCGCCAGAAACTTGCCGATTATTGGCTGAATCTGCCCGCAGAACAAGTGGTAAATGCCTACGGTGGCGATGCTGGTAAGGCACATCAGATGCTGCTAAATAGTAACATCAAAGATGAAGCACTGACAGATGCCGAACAGACTTTGATCGATCGACTAATCGCACATCTTTCCCAGGGAATTAAAACTCCCAAGGATATTAACTATCTACTAGCAGCGGCTCTCTATCGTCGTGCTGACCAGTTGTTGCTGAAATATGAAAATGCAGCGATACCTAATTGGTTTGTCAACGACTATCTCAAATTCATGTTTGCCGCACCTACTCTATTTCAAGAAATAGGAGAGGCTGATAATTATTGCCAGTATGTGCAGGGATGGGTTAGTTATTTGCACAGCAATATCTTCAAGCATCAAAACTCGCAAGTGTGGCAGGATATCGCCTGGTTCTTCACCCAAGCTGCTAACTTTATTCCTCTGTACTTCAATAGTGAAAATCTCAAGGATATCTACACGAAACGGGGAGATATTATTGAATATGCCATGAAAAATCGTGGCGCAGCGATTGATTGCATTTTTCCGGCGAGACCTGCAAACAGGCAGAAAATTCGTCTCGGTGTCCTGACTAAACATTTCGGGGCGATGACGGAAACCTTCGCTACTTTACCGGCTTTTGAATATCTGAACCGAGAACAGTTTGAAATTATTTTGTATGCTGTCAATCTCGACGGTAATAAACTAGAAGAGTATTGTCAGAGTCGCGCTGACAGATTGGTGAAACTGTCGAATGATTTGCCAAGTCAAGTTCAGACTATCCGCGCTGATGACTTAGATATTCTGCTGATTGCTACCAATATTACTGCTGTCACTCATCCGATTAGTTTATTGGCGCTGCATCGATTGGCGCGGGTACAAACTACCTGTTTTAATTCTCCAATTACCACAGGAATGCGACACATTGACTATTATATTGCTGGTAAGTTGATGGAACCTACCCCTGATGGACGGGAGCATTATCGCGAGCAATTAGCAACTATGGACGGGGCTGGATGCTGTTTTAGCTATACGCTAGAACCTTATACTTCTAATATTAAGCTGACCAGAAATAGTATTGGCATTTCTGAGGAGTCGGTGGTGTTTGTTTCGAGTGCGAATTTGTATAAACTACTGCCGGAGTTAAGGGAAACATGGGCAAAGATTATGGCTGCTGTTCCTAATTCTGTGCTGTTTTTAATGCCCTTCGGCCCTAGCTGGACTAATCATTATCCTAGCGGGGCTTTTGTGAACAATATGAAAGCCGTTTTTGCTAAGTATGGTGTTGATAGTAAGCGCTTGCGGGTGTTGAATAGTTTGCCTAACCGTGCGGATGTTAAAGAAGTTTTAAAGTTGGCAGATGTTTATTTGGATTCTTATCCTTATGCGGGGACTACTTCTCTGGTTGATCCGCTAGAGGTGGGACTTCCAACTGTGGTGAGGGATGGTGATACTTTGCGATCGCGCATGGGAGCCGCCGTGCTACGATCGCTCTCAATGCCCGATTTAATCACCAACAGCGAAGCATCTTATATTCAACTAGCCGTGACTCTCGCCACAAATCCTGAACTGCGACAACGCTATCGCCAGGAAATCCAGCAGAGAATGCAGGGAAATCCCGCTTGTTTTGATAGTGTTGCATATTCTGGGGCGATCGCACAATTATTCCAACAACTCTTTGACAAATGGCAGACTGGCCACCAAGCAACATCCCGCATCTTACAGGATAGCATTCCCAAAGTGGCTGATTTGGGCGATCGCCTATCGAGCACCATCAAACTCTATCAAACCAATCCATCCAACAACTCAGCAATCTCAGAATTACGTCAAATTCGCAAACAAACCGCCGATTTCTGGCTAAATGTCCCCGCCGATAAACTCGAAAATACCTACAAAGGCGATTCAGGAAAAAGCTACCAAATCCTCCTAGCTTCCGGCTTTCAACATCAACCAATGATGGAAGACGAACAAAGATTTTTGCAACAATTAACCCAAATTAGCAAAGGATTAGTACATCCCCAAGCCATGAATGCCCTGCTGGCCGCGATGTTATATTTTCCACCGGGAACCATGCGAATTCCCGAAGCTCAAAACCGCTTACCACACTGGTTAATCAGCGATTACCAACAAGTTTTTGAACCAGAAACTGCTGTCAATTCCGCATCTAGTTCTGACTTGCTAGCTCAATATATTCAATCCCCACAATTTGCCAATCAATTATTAGGATGTGTCAATCTCTACCGCATCGATTCATCTGACGCATCAGTAGTTTTGGAACTCCGCCAACTCCGCAGACAACTGGCTGATTTCTGGCTAACTATTCCGCCCGAAAAACTGGCAACTTTTTATCAAGGCGAAGTTCGCAAAGGATATCAAGCAATACTCGGATGTGGCTTGCAAGCAGAATCAATGACTGAACCAGAACAGCAGTTTTTGCAGCAGTTGACTGAAATTAGTACAGGGTTGGTGCATCCGCAAGCTATAAATGCTCTGTTGGGTGCGATGTTGTATTTTGTGCCTGGTAAAATGCGGGTTCCAAATGCTAATACTCGTTTGCCAAACTGGTTGATTGACGATTATGACAAGGTGTTTGAAAGTGCCTTCGCTCAAACAGAACAAACCATTGTCAAACAAGACTATTTGCCACAGTTTATCAATCAATTAACTGGTGCTATCAATCTTTATAAAATAGACCCGACGGCTGAATCAGTATTAGCAAGTTTACGGCAAATGCGCCAGCAAGTTGCTGATTTGTGGGTGAGTGTCTCTGAGGAACAACTGGAACTTTTATACCGGAGTGATTTCGGCAAAGGTTACAAGGCAATTCTTGCTAGTGGGTTTATTAATGAGTCGTTGAATGAATCTGAACGTGCTGTTTTTAATTCATTAGTTGTTGAATTAAGTAAAGGGTTTGGAACGCCTAAAGCTGCGAATTATTTGTTAGCTGCGATGCTGTTTTGTCGCGCTGGACAGTTGCGAGTTGAGGATGCGAATAGCTGTTTGCCTTCGTGGTTGTTGGCGGATTACGAGCAGTTTGTTGGGGGTGCGGTTAAGGTGGCTGTTGGGTGATGAAAGGCGGAGGATAAGCTGTTACGCATTTAAGCCACTAACGAGGCCTGTAGGGTGCGTCAGCCCCCAGCGTTTCCCTTGATGTTTGGGGTGATTGAGCTGACGCACACTACAATATTACTTCTCCCCCTTATTTAATTTCTTAGGAGGAGACGGCAATATCCGTAAGAGGAGACGGCAGTGCCCATTGGTGTCAACTTAAGGTCAAACCTAGTCAGAGACTGTTGCTTGACTATTAAATCTAGATCCCCCCTAGCCCCCCTTAAGAAGGGGGGGACAAGAGTCTTTTCAAAGTCCCCCTTCTTAAGGGGGATTTAGGGGGGTCTAGACTTAGCTAAAAGCGAGAGATACCAAGCATTGCAGGCTTAAGTTGACACCTATGGGCAGTGCCGTGCCCCTACTTTATGAAATATGCTTGATTTTTAAGGACAAAAGAAATGCTTCAAATATATAGAAACGGTGCAAATGGACAAATAATTCGGGGTCAAGGGTTGTCGGCATTTATACACAACAACAACTACTATGAAACTATCATTGGAGTTTTTGAGGATGGTATGATTGATTGCTGGGGATTGGTTAACTTCGAGGAATTCAAAACCAAAGTTGCTCAGGGATGGGTTGTTACCGAAGTTCCCAAGGGTGCGATGATAAGCTGTCATCATCTCTACTGGGGAAACTCGACTTTAGAGTTTTATATAGAGATTGATGAATTTGTCAAAGAAGTAGAAGATATAATCAATCTGCTCCAGGGCAAACAAACAGTTGCAGAAAGTTGTATTCAAGCCTTTGCTAGATTCCTAACTTTGCAAAAAAAAGAAAATAAAAGTAGCTTACGAGTAGCTTATAATGCTATTCCAAAACATCTGAGGATTTATGTTCTTGGCGATATGGATTGTAAAGATTCGGCTATCCTAGCCTGTATCGACGAAGATATAGAAGTTTCTCAGGAAATTATCGAAAGCTGTAAGACAGACTATGACTGGATTTGGGAACGGTTAAATTAAGCGAATATCTGAATCCTCAGTATTGTCCCAAACTGTATCTATTGATGTTTGACTGGCTTGAAGCCAAAACTCAGTTTCTTCATCAGGTAAGAGTGTTATTAATACTTTTTAATTCAACACAAGTTCTGGCTGTTGAGTCTCAAACAAAGGACGAGTTACCTGACGTAGCAGCACTGTTTCTAAACTACCTTCTACTACATTTGCTGCTTCAATTTCCAACTCGCCCCACAATAATCTCTCCCCTTGATTTGGCAACCTACCCAAATGGTGTATCATGAATCCAGCTATTGTTTGATAAGCCTGGTTGGTTGGTAGTTTCAATCCGAATTTTTCGTTAATTGCGGTCACTCCCCATACCCCAGAAAGCAGTACCGAATGTGCATCATTTTGAACGAGAGTTGCCTCTGAAGGTGATAGTAAGGGTTGGGATTCATTGCGGGTAATCCAACCTGTCAGCAGCCGTACAGTACCGTTAAGAATTGCTAGTAGTGGCCACAGCACATTCGAGCAGATTTGTAGGGCAGGTGTCAACAGTAAAGCAGTGCGTTCTGGTTCGTGGGTTGCTAATACTTTGGGGATGAGTTCTCCTAAGACTATCTCCACGTATGTTACTAAGATGAAAGCTGCGGGAACTGCGATCGCATGAGCAGTCAGCATAGCAGGTAAATGACTTAGAGGCAATTTGTCAATCCACGGTTCGATCCAATGCACCGTTGCTCCTTCGCCCAGCCAACCTAAGAGCAAACTCCCTGCTGTCGTCCCGGTTTGGGTGACAGATAGGTAATGGGGGATGTTGTTTTGAGCTTGGTGGACGAGTTGGGCGGCTTTAGCGGTTTTTGGAGAGTCTGATAACTGCGCGAGTTGGCGGATTTGATGTCTGTCTGCTGATACTAATGCTAGTTCGGAGGCTACGAAAAAGGCGATTAGAACTGTTAAGCCCAGCAACATTACTAGTCTCAAGACCGTTTCGGCGACTTCTATTTCTAGGCAAGTAAGATTGTTCAAAATAGATATCTAATCTGATAGATGTTTTAGGTTAATTCTTTTATTTTAGCTGGCGATTCAGATTAGGTTTATCGCCATAAATTGCGGATATCCGCACTACCCGTATTCGTAGATACACAATACCCACCTTGCCAGTAGAACTTCTCAACTCTTTAAATCTATCTTGTGGCCGACGCTAAAAAACTCTTAACTTCGTAAGATCTGCTTTTGAGTAATAAGTAAAGGAGACTAAATGCCGTGAAATTAAAAACAGTCTTATCGCTACTCAAACAAACTTTTACAGAATGGCAAGAAGATAAAGCACCAACCCTAGCAGCAGCCCTAGCGTATTACACGGTGTTTTCTCTAGCCCCGCTGCTAATTATCGTGATTGCGATCGCAGGTTTAGTCTTTGGTGCCGACGCAGCCCAAGGCCAAATCGTCGCCCAACTCCAAAGTTTAATAGGTAAAGATGGTGCCCAAACTATCCAAGACTTGATCGTCAAAGCCTCAGAACCTAAATCGGGAATGATTGCTACCCTACTCGGTATTGCTACACTTTTGTGGGGCGCTTCCAACGTTTTTACTAATCTTAAAGAAGCTCTCAATACTATTTGGAATGTTAAACCAGCCCCTGGACGCGGCATCTGGGGATTTTTGCAAGACCGTGTATTGTCTTTTGCGATGATTTTAGGTATCGGATTTTTACTGCTAGTTTCTTTGGTAATTAGTGCCCTTTTAGCAGCCGTTAGCTATTGGTTGAATGGCTTGTTACATTTACCTGTGGGCATTTGGCAGATTGTGGATTTGGCCATTTCTTTTGGTGTAGTCACACTGCTTTTTGCCTTGATTTATAAACTATTGCCCGATGTGGATCTCGCCTGGAATGATGTTTGGATTGGGGCGGCGATCACTTCTGTGTTGTTTACGATCGGCAAATCCGTAATTGGAATTTACCTCGGAGGTAGCGGTATCGCCTCTACCTACGGTGCTGCTGGTTCCTTCGTGATTATCTTACTTTGGATCAATTATTCGGCTCAAATTCTGTTCTTAGGTGCGGAATTTACTCAAGTTTGGGCTAACCGCTACGGTTCGCTGATGCTTGCTAAACGAAAGAATCTCCTTAATCAGCAAGATTTGGAATCCCCTGCACCCAAACAGCGGAAGAGTTCTTAATATTAGATACAAAAAAATGCGATCGCTTTTTAGTTAGTCGCACGCCCGCACTTTGAAACCTAGTCAATTGGGAGGGCGATGTCTCTGGGATCATCAAACTTGATACTCAACCCATAGCAAAATCTGCCAATAAACTTGACCTTGTGAACACTTAGTAGTATCACTGGATATGGTTAAAGCTTGTTTATGTTGATCCCTGTCCTTAGTCATCGGTGATGACCGAAAAATTTAAGATTTGCGATCGCCGGTTAGTAATTTGCTTCCGTAGACTACGCAAATTTTCACTGCCGAACCCATCCAAAATCTCAAATCCAAAATCTATTGACAAGGATATTTCAACCAGAACTGATATCAGGAGGTAATCTTGTACGCATCAGAAAATCTGGGAAGCCATCTGCTCCCCATGTCCGACGAGGAGCTAATTCGCTTGTGGGTAAACCGCAAATCTTCTCACAACAGGCGCTTTAGTTGGCAGGTGGCGAACCATTTTCGAGTGTTTGTCGAAAAACCGCTGGCACAAGTTACTCTGACAGATGTGCAGACTTTCGCCGCCCAGATGAGAGGGCGGAAACTTGCACCTCGTTTCTATAAGAAAGCCTTGGTAGCGCTGAAATCGCTCTTTGCCTTCGGTCAGCAAACGAGAATTTTGCCCGCAACACTTCCCCTTTCTGGATGGCCGTTACTGCGCCGTAAACGCTCCAAACGCCTCGGTTTTAAACTATCTTGGGGTTTGTTAATCTGTTTCTGCTTTTTCTTCGGTCGAATGACTCCGAGACTGTGGGGACAATCTATCTCGCCAGAGGGTGCGCTCACCCAGAAACGTTTGCCACTGGTTGCAGGTATTGATTCACCAAGCCCTTCACAGCATAGTGGGCCGGAAACTGCAACGCTAAATTCACCAGACAAAGCAGAGGATACCATCGGGCGCGATCGAGTCCAAGCCTTTCTCGACACGATCGCCAGCGCCGAAGGTACTGCTAGTCCCGATGGCTACCGCATCCAGTACACCGGTACTAAATTTGCCAGCTTTCAAGATCATCCCAGGGAAATCAAATGTGGTCGTCGCTACGGCAAAAAGCTATGTTCCGACGCTGCGGGGCGGTATCAGTTTCTGAGCACCACTTGGGACAAATTCGCCAAAAAGTTTGGTGTCAAGGATTTCAGCCCGCAAAATCAAGACCTGATGGCTATAGAGTTAATCCGAGAAAAAGGTGCTTTAGGAGATGTAGAGGCGGGTCGATTGGAACCAGCATTCAGAAAACTCGCTTATATCTGGCCTTCTTTTCGACGTTTTGGCGGTTCTGTGGACTCGTCTCTGCCCAAACTCGAAGAAATGTATCAGAAGAATTTGGGGGTTTACCGCCCAGAATTGGCTGTTACCAATTAGTTAATGGTCTTTAGAATGAGTGGGGATTTACGATTTTGGATGAAATTTTGAGATATCCAAAATTGAAGTTGGGGGAGTTATGGGGTGATGTCGATTTTTTGGGAAATTAGAAGGAAGAAGGAGCAATTTCTATTATCCATTATCAATATAACAACTAAAAACATTGAAAACTGCTATATGATATTCCGTTTGTCTTCAAATTACGGTGTGGTTTTGCCCGCTTGACGGAGAATTTTGGCATGAGTTATGTATTTGGCATAGATGGCGGTGGTACTAAGACTATTTGTCTGTTGATGGATGACAATCAGCAGGTTTTGGGACGCGGGGAAGGTGGGCCATCAAATTATCAAACACTGGGAATTGAGTCTGCGAAACAATCGATTCAATTTGCGATCGAAGAGGCTGTGATTTCGGCTAATATCAAGACTGATACCCATCTCAACATAGAAGCAATTTGTCTGGGATTGGCTGGAGTTGGGCGACCAAGGGATTTGGAGATTATGCAATTTTTGGTACAGAATTTGCAGTTGACGAATGATTTGCCAGTAACTCGATCGTTTCAGCCTAGAAATATTGTAGTTTGCAGTGATAGCGCGATCGCACTTGTTGGCGGCACTGGCTATCCAGTCGGTATCGCGGTGATTTCAGGTACTGGTTCGATTGTTTTCGGACAAAACCGTCAAGGAGAAACTAAGCGAGTTGGCGGTTGGGGATATGTTTTAGGCGATGAAGGTAGCGGATATGACATCGCAATTCGCGGTTTGCAAGCTGCTTTGAGGTGCTACGATGGACGCGGTGACTACAGCACACTTGCAGAAAATTTTAAAGTAAATTTAGGTCTAAATAGCCTTGAGGAATTGGTAGAAGTTGTTTATCGGCGCGGTTGGGGAGTGAAGGAAATTGCAGGTTTAGCGTCGATTGTCGATCGCGCCGCAGCAGAGGGCGATCGCGTCGCTGAGGGCATTATCAATGATGCTGTGGCAGAATTGAGCTTAGCAACAAAAACAGCAATTTCAGGGCTATTTAACCAAACAGAAGAGTTTGAAATTGCGCTGATCGGAGGTGTGTGGGGTGGGGAAGGAAATTGCCGGAGTCGGTTTGAGGCTACCATAAGTGCGATCGCGCCGAATGCCAAAGTAATTTCACCCCGACATGAACCAGCCTTTGGTGCTGGTTTATTAGCTTTAAACACTCTTAAGGGTTGACGGTTGACTGAAATCTAAAATCGAATGATTATCTTCCTTATCTTCCCGATCATCTTAGTCTTGCTGATTTTCGAGATTTCGCCCAATTTGCAAATCTTTTATTATCTTCCTTATCTTCCCAACGTTTGTAATTCTAGTCTGCCAAAGTGAGAACATAGAAACGAATGGGAAACAAACAACAAAATTAGCAGTTCTGCGTTCCCAAGTAAAGCAAAACCGAACCAAGGAGACAAATATTATGATTACTTCTCAAAAATTGCGATCGACAGCAGCAGCAATTCTCGCCCTGGGAATTACACTCGGAACCAGTGCACCACTGGTGGTAGCTACTCCCGCAGCAGCTCAAAGATTTTCGCAATTTGACAGTGTCCGAATTCCATCGGGTAGCGTAATTCCAGTTAGCTATGAAAAAGATAAAATTGTCGTTACCCCCGATGAAACAGCACCTTTAACTTTGAGAGTAGCCCAAGACATCCGTACAGCTCAAGGCAGAGTTTTAATCCCCGCAGGTAGCGAAATTGTCGGTCAATTGCAACCAGTTACAAGGCGCAATCGCAAGGGTACTCAATTTGTGGCTACAGAACTAATTATTCGTCGCCGCCAACGCTATCGGATTGACGGAAATTCTGGCATTATTACCAGAACCGAAAGAGTTCAAAAAGGTGCTAGTGGAGGTTCAGTTGTGCAAGGAGCAGCATTAGGTGCGGCAGCAGCAGCGGCACTGGGGGGGATTACGGGAGATAGAGCGATCGCAACTGAGGAAGTATTGGGCGGCGCTGGCATCGGTGCTCTAGCTGGAGTATTGTTGGGAAGGAGAAGCGTTGAGGTGATTGTGATTCGCCCAGAAGAAGATTTGGCCATCAGATTGCGATCGGATATCGTGTTGCGCTAATATTGGAATCTTCGGGTCAGTTTTTAGTAGCAAAATATTGTCCATAACAAATTTATTATCTCCCGATCATTCGCTAGGCATACTATTGAGATTATGTCTAGCTTTGTTAGTAGGTGGAATTATTGGGTGGGAACGCCAACTACGACACAAACCCGCTGGTTTTAGAACACATATGTTAGTAAGTATGGGTTCTGCACTATTTGTTTTAATCCCATTAGCAATGGGTCAAAATGAAAATGAACGAGATGCGATCGAGCGTGTAATTCAAGGGATTGCGGCCGGAGTTGGCTTTTTGGGGGCCGGAGAAATCATGCGGCAATGTCAACCGGAATCAATCAAAGAAGAGGTTCATGGGTTGACATCTGCGGCGGCTATTTGGGTGTCAGCAGCTTTGGGGACTGCGGCAGGTTGCGGGTTGTGGCAAATTGCCTTAATTGGTGCTTTTTTATCGCTGTTTGTTTTGAGAGTAATTAAAAAAGTCGAGCGCCATTAATTGTCATATTATTAACCGAAATTAGGAGATGGCAGTGCCGTGTCCCTACAATTAATCGGTGTAGGGACACGGCACTGCCCATTGGTGTCAACTTAAGCCTGAAACTATTGGTATCTCTCGGTTTTACCTTAGTCTAGATCCCCCTAAATCCCCCTTAAGAAGGGGGACTTTGAAAAGACTCCTGTCCCCCCCTTCTTAAGGGGGGCTAGGGGGGATCTAGATTTAATAGTCAAACAACAGTCTCTGACTGGGTTTTACCTTAAGTTGACACCTATGGGCACTGCCGTCTCCTCTATATCATTTCGATGATACTGGAAGCGATATAACTATTTTTTGTTGAAAAAACTGCATATAAATTTACCTGGATCGTTTTCTCCAAACGGCACAACTTTACCGTCTTTTTTGACTGTACTGCGGCTACGACAGTTGTAAACTTCCAGGGGCTTTTTCACTCCATCAATACTGACGATTGTCCTGTATTCCCAATAATTTTTGGCGCTGCGTTTGATATCGACAATGCAAATTTGTTGTCCGTCATAATTTCGGCAGACAGATGCTTTGGCTGGGAGAGTTATCCAGAAAAAGGATATTAATAAGAGGACAAAGACAACACATTTCACGATTAACTCTCTATTTTACTATATAAAATTAAATCCGTTAGCATACGCATCACAACCCAGGAAACTGGTTTTTTTTTGGTTTCTACGGCTATGACCAAATATTCTCGCAAAAACCCGGTTTCTGGACTCACGCATCACAACCCAATAAATTAGGACACGACAGTAAATAAATTAGGACACGGCAGTGCCGTTTCCCTACCATACAATTTGATGATAAACTATAATACGATATAGTAAGATGTTGTCAATCTCAATCGAGCCGACTTTGATCGAAAAAGTTCTGATTGGGAAATGAAGCTACTTTTTTATGAATCAAATCAAGCGTGTTGCCATTATTGGCGGAACCCACGGAAACGAACTCACAGGAATTTACTTGGTCAAGAAATTCGATCGCACACCTGAGTTGATAGTGCGATCGAATTTTGAAACAACCGCGATACTAGCTAATCCTGAAGCTTGTGCGATCGGGAAACGCTACATCGATATCGACTTGAATCGCTGCTTTCTACGTCAGGATTTGGAAAATCCTAATCTGTCTAGTTATGAAGCTGGACTAGCTAAGGAAATATACCACACTTTTGGATCTCAAAATAGCGATCGACAAGATTTAATTGTTGATTTGCATAGTACCACAGCGAATATGGGGCTGACGTTTATTCTGGCTAGTCAGCATTTATTTAACTTGCAATTAGCAGGTCATTTAACATCTGTTTATCCCAACCTCAAGATACTTGCTTCGGAAGTCAAAAATCAAGATAGTCCTTTGCTTAGATCGATTTCGGAATTAGGCTGTACAATCGAAGTTGGTGCGGTTGCCCAAGGAGTTTTGGATGCGTCTCTGTTTCAGCAAACTGAGGCACTGATTGGCACTATTTTAGATTGGGTGGAAGCCTATAATCAGGGAACAATCGCTGCTGTAAAACATTCTTTGACTATTTATGAGAGAATTCAGGCGATCGACTATCCGAGAAATGAATCGGGAGAAATTCAGGCAATGATTCATCCTGAACTCCAATTCAGAGATTATGAACCGCTGAATCCGGGCGATCTGATGTTTTTGACCTTTGATGGCGAGTCGATCGCCTATACAGGAACATCGACGGTATATCCAATTTTTATCAATGAGGCAGCTTACTATGAAAAAGGGATTGCGATGTATTTTACTGAAAAGAAAACTATGATTAGTTAGTAGTTATTGGTTATTGGTTAAGAGTTATTGGTCAACAGTCAACAGTCAACAATCAACAATCAACAGTCAACAGTTAACAGTCAACAATCAGAGTATGATTTTACTATCAAAAAAACACATTTTTAGAAGTTTACTAACTTTTGGGTTGATAAGTATTTTTGGGTGTGCGACTAAAACGGCAGTCAATGCGCCGCTAATTGAAGCCAATGCGATCGCGCAAAATCTCGTCTCGACGACAGTTGCCAAACAGCCCAGCAGCCGCAAATTTAGTAAACCCATCGGCTGTACCCTGGGCAAAGATTGCTTTATTTTACTGTATTTCGATCGCGATCCTAGCCCAGCCGCCGTTGATTTTGGGTGCGGGCGACAAACCTACGATGGCCATGATGGTACTGATTTTGCGATTTCCGATGCCAAAGTAATGGCAAAAGGAATCCCAGTAATTGCTTCGGCTGACGGCAAAGTTTTGCGGGTGCGAGATGGTGTAGTCGATCGACGTTTGCGGAATGAAACAGACAAAGCCAACGTCGCAGGTAGTGAATGCGGTAATGGCATGGTAATCGACCACGGTGGCGGCTGGGAAGCTCAATATTGCCATCTGCGTCAAGGCAGTGTTGCTGTCAAATCAGGGGCGCAAGTTGCCAGAGGCGCAGTTTTGGGGATGGTAGGAAACTCTGGTAAGGCATCTTTTCCCCACGTACACGTCACTTTTCGCTATCAAGGTAAAGCCGTAGATCCGTTTGTCGGGCCCGATGCCAAATTGGGCTGCAATGTGGCGCGCAATCCAATTTGGGATCAGCCTCTAGACTATATTTCTACAGGTTTAATTCGGGCTGGTTTTGCCCCTAAGTTGCCAGATGATAATGCTGTTTGGGAAGGACAATTCGGTGAAACTAAATTACCTGTCAATAGCCCGGCTTTGGTTTTTTGGGTGCAAAGTTATGGAGTCCTAAAAGGCGATCGCGAACAACACCAATTATTTGCACCCAACGGCCAAACTATCGTCAATAATACTAGCGAAATTAAAGCCCCCAGTCGCACTTGGTTGAGTTCGATCGGTAAAAGAAACAGTACCAATTCTCCTCTGACTCCCGGAATTTGGCGGGCGGAATATCGATTGACGCGGGGCGATCGAGTTATAACAGAAGTGAAGCGAGAAGTCGAGTTGCGTTAGTTGACTGTTCAGGAGCTATGCTAAATACATTTCTAAAGTTAAAGATTTTAATGTTGTTTGTACCATTTGAATTTCGCCTATAATTAGTCTATCTTTTGCTACTATTATAGTCTAAGGCAAATTTTCCCAGGCTTGAGTCACAATGTCGCTCAGCCAGATCCTTTGAGGTAAATCGAGGAGATTGTCATCAGCCAGCACCTCAGCCTTTAATTCATCGAGAGACTGAGACTGCGATCGGGCTATTTGAACCACGCCTGCGATCGCAGTGGCCACCAATTCTTCATTCAGTGGGTGCTGTCGCAAAGCAATCATTTCTTGAATATTCGTAGGAATGGGATAATTCATCAGAGTTTATGGCCAAAAGAGTAGGCGATCGGAATCCGTCTTAGAAGGACGGGGCTTTAAACCCAATTTCTTGGTAAACTTATTTAAAACTCAATAAGTATTCGGGGAGTATAGCGTACTTTTCCCCCTTGTCAACTCCCCCATCTTGATTAATTTATTGAAAATTGAGAGTCTAAAATGCAAGAAATTCTTTATTTAGAAGTCCCGACACCGGATACAGCAGCCGTATGTGCTTGGTTACAGCAGGAATTCGAGCCTGCGATCGGGCAAAAAGTGATTACTCCCGATGGATTTCGTTTGGTTTCAAGCACAACAGGAGTTGGCGCGATCGCATCTGACTCCCAAATTGCCAATCCAAAATCCGCCAATTCAGTCAGCCAAATTCATCAATCCACAGAACTTTCGACATTTGTCTGGTCAGTCCAAAGAACCACTTATTTAAAAGTCTTTCGTCTGGAAAATCCACCCCCAGGGGAAAGAAAATTCCTGGAATCCCTAAATTTAGCCATCAGAAATAAGTTCCCTGAGTTATACCCACAACCCCCGGTCATAGACCTCTCCAAACAGTCTATTTTTGAG
This sequence comes from Tychonema litorale BBK16, assembly GCF_021648855.1. GTDB lineage: Bacteria > Cyanobacteriota > Cyanobacteriia > Cyanobacteriales > Microcoleaceae > Microcoleus. Next base: position 41,785 of record NZ_JAKJHX010000024.1, read on the forward strand.
GCTCTTGCCCCCTATTACCCGCTCACCGTCAAATACTTCCAAAAAATGTCAAAGGGCGAATATGACCTTCAGCGCGTCTACTGGTGGGAGCAGCGTTGGCGGGAAGGTGCTCGCAATCCTCAACAGCCAAAACAAGTCGTGTTTTTGAAGGCAACCCCCCCCTACCCTCCCCAAGGGGGGAATGAAGAAGGAAAAGAAGTCGAAGGGTTCGCTCAGGGTACAGATTATGACTTAATCTATATTGGTGGGGCTTTGGGAGTTATTCACGCTGCTGTGATGGCGAGGTTGGGCTACCGGGTACTGCTGGTGGAACGAATGCCTTTTGGGCGAATGAATCGTGAGTGGAATATTTCGCGGGATGAAATTCAAAGCTTAATTGATTTGGATTTATTTACGGCGGCGGAAGTGGAAACTTTGATTGCTAGAGAATACAAAGATGGTTATAATAATTTTTTTGATTCTAATAATCCAACCTTTGCTAAAGCACCAGTTCTCCACACGCCCAAGGTATTAAATGTAGCTTTGGATGGTGAGAAATTGCTGTATTTGGCGGGAGTTAAATTGACAGAAGCTGGTGGGAAAATTTGGGATGAAACTGAGTTTATTAGAGCCGATGTTGAAGCAGAACAAGTAGTGGTTCATGGTCGCCATTTACCGACAAAATGCGATCGCACTGTATCGGGACGGCTACTGGTGGATTCGATGGGTTCGGCTTCTCCCATAGCTTGGCAATTGAACGAAGGGCGGGCTTTTGACAGTGTGTGTCCGACAGTGGGTGCAACCATTGATGGGGGATTTGACCCGGAAGTGTGGGATTCCGAGTATGGGGATGTGCTCTACACTCACGGTGACATTTCCCGTGGGCGACAGCTTATTTGGGAGTTGTTTCCCGCCGCTGGAAGAGAATTGACAGTTTATCTGTTTCACTACCATCAAGTAAATGCACAGAATCCCGGTTCTTTGTTGGAATTGTATGAGGACTTTTTTACAATTCTACCTGAGTATCGGCGCTGCGAGTTGGATAAATTGGTGTGGAAAAAACCGACTTTTGGGTATATCCCAGGACACTTTAGCACGGGAAGTCGCGATCGCGCGGTGGCATTCGATCGACTAATTGCGATCGGTGATGCAGCTTCTCTCCAATCTCCTTTAGTATTCACAGGTTTCGGTTCTCTGGTTCGCAACCTTTTCCGCTTGACAAACCTTTTGGATACGGCCTTAAAGCACAACTTATTAAGTGCAAATCACTTAAACCAAATTCGTGCTTACCAAAGCAATGTTTCCGTAACTTGGCTATTTTCTAAAGGGATGATGGTTCCCACTGGTCGCAGTTTACCACCACAAAGAATTAATTCAATTTTGAATACCTTTTTCGGTATTCTAACAGAAGAAAAACTGACTGTAGCCGAAACTTTTATTAAAGACCGGACAGATTGGTTAACCTTCAATCGTCTAGCCCTGAAAGCTGCCATAAAAAATCCTTTACTCCTAATATGGATTTTGGATTTTGTCAGTTTGGGGGATGTTTGGCGTTGGCTGGGAAGTTATTTCAGCTTTACTTTGCTGGCTTTAGCGAGTTGGCTGTTTGGATGGCTTCCTAACTTTGCACGCAGGGTACAGCCTTGGCTGGAACCACGATATCCGGGTGTTTGGTTGTGGCTGTTGGCTACTAGCTATGCTCTCACCTATGGTATGGGAAAAGGGAAGTTCAGCAACGGATAATGTAACGGATTTAACGGATGTAATATCAATTCCGATTGTACCAGAATGATGTTGACGGTTAACTATTAACCGTCAACAGTCAACTCGAATTTACTATGCCAATGCTAACAGATTTGATATCAATACCATGAATAGAGAAGGTTGGATAGAAGCCAATGATGATACTATTGAAGAACTGTTTGAGGCCGTTGTAAATTGCTTGTGTGGCGACGAAACCAAATTAGCAGTTTGGTTTGTCAAAGATGATATTAATTTGTCTTCGATTAAGCATGAGCGTATTGGAGCCGAATCTCCATTTCAAGAAAGCAAGAGTATACTGGCTGGTTCTGGTTTTTTAATCAAACTAGACTCTAGTAATGCGGAGAAAGTAATACAACTTTTTTTTACTGAGAATTATCTTTTAAGTTGTGGGATTACACATTTTCAAATAGAATCTAATGGTTCTGTTCAATTTGAAGTTTATGATAACTTTGGTGTTGTTTTCTTTGGTAATAAAGTCTCCATTGAAATGCTAGAAGATCTGAAATTTCGTCAAGTGATTTGTGACTATAAACTGGAATAATGATTGCTGAAACTAATTTTTTGTTCCGCAAGCCATCAACCAAAAACTCATCATCGATCGATCGCCCGCAGCGACAAATTCATCCCGCGAAACCAGATAGCTGGCTATTTCCGACTCGGAAATCAGCCCTTGTTTAACCATTTGTAAAATCGGCCCGGAGTCTAGCAAAGGCTCAAATGCTTCTATTAGGAACCTTCTGCTACCATAAAGTCCTCTTTCTTCGTGGACTGATGCCCCGATTGTAACGCAGGGCCCGCACGCGGGAAATCGGATTATTGGAACTGATGTTCAGAGGCTCTACCTTCAAGAGCCGAGAGGCATCCTCTGAACATCGCCAAATTAAATCTAGATATCTAAGAGCGAATTTGACTGAGAACGATTATCATTGAGTTTATGAGTCAACCCACAATCACCGCAGTAGCGGGCCCGCCCGGAAGCGGCAAAACAACCTGGATTCGACAGCAACTAGCAGCCGAAACCTCGCCAGCGCTTTATTTGTCTCCTGGAACCGGCAACGTGCCGATCGACCAAACCTGCATCGCCGCCGAATTTGGGCAAATCAAAACCCTGACAGACGGCCAAGAATCGGAGCTCGCGAAACACCTAGCAAACGGCGTTTCAGCCTACATCGAACTAGGATTTCACCTGCAACTGACAACACTAGAAAACCTACTTCAAAGCTTCCCCAGCCGCCGATTTGCTGTAGTCCCGCCAGCAATGAAAGACACCGAATGGCATCAATGGGCGGATGTAATTGTCGAGGGACTAGCCGTTAGTGGCGAACTAGAAAAACTATCAATTTGGCGCAGCCCCACCAGCGGACAAGTCCTCGATCCAGCCAGCCTCGATCTGTTTTGGTATGAAGAAATGACCCAAGGAGCCTATGGCAAAATCCACCGAGCCAAAGGCATTTTTGACATAGCTGATGGGCGATCCTTCTACTTCGATTTCGCTGCGGAATTCCAAAAAACTGCCCACGAAGAATTACCACTTCCCCGTTGGCTCGAAGGCCGCCCTCAAAGATTTAGCGGCATAGAAATAGTCGGCGAAAATCTCGATGAAACAGCACTAGGACAAACCCTAGAAGATTGCTGTCTCTCCGAAACAATCATGTTGAATTACCAACAACAAGTCAAAGAATCACTTTTATTAGCAGAAAAAACAACATGAAAATAGCAGTTATGTCCTGCATTCACGGCAACTACGAAGCCTTAAATGCAGTTTTATCAGATATTGACGAACAACAAGCTGACAAAATCTTTTGTCTCGGAGATTTAGTTGGTTATGGGCCGAATCCCCACGCCGTAGTAGAAATGATTCGCTCCCTCGACATTCCCACCTGCGTCGGCTGTTGGGATGAAGATATTGTCGAAGGTTTGAACTCCTGCGAATGTAGCTATCCGTCAGTCTTAGCCGAAAAAAGAGGCAAATTAGCCCATGAATGGACGAACAATCAAATCTTCCCAGAAACACGGGAATATTTAGCCACTTTGCCGCACAGCTTGCGAGAAGACAATATGTGTTTCGTCCACGGTAGCCCTCACAGCAATCATGAATATTTATTGCCAACAATGGATGCTTTCTCTGCCTTAGAGCGGGTATTTTCTGCGGGGGCTGATGTGCTGTTTTGCGGTCACACTCATGTTCCCTATGTTCGTACTTTAGATGCTGAAAGTATGCAAATTCGGGTGAGTGGGCCGAGCGTTGAAAGAGAAAAAGAATTAAATTTCACTGCTCCTCTAAAGCGGATTGTGAATGTTGGCTCTGTAGGAGAACCGCGCCACGGTAGACCGAATGCTACCTACGTTATTTACGATGTTGATGCTCAGCAAGTTATGTTGCGAGAAGTCGAATATGATTATCAGGCAACTTGCGCTGCAATTATTGAAAAAGGTTTGCCGCCGATTTTTGCATGGCGTTTAGCTAGAGGTTTGGAATATGCCGAAAGAGCTGATGACCCCACTCATGTTTGTGAGAGGTAGTTGATAGATATGAATCGGCGGTTGAAACCGCTACTACACAAACGAAGTCCGCCTCCGAAGACTAAGAGTAAAGGAGAGATTTAGAACTCTTTCCTTTCTCTTCTCTTCCTTCGCGTCCTTCGCGCCTTCGCGGTTCGTTTTCTCACAAACTCTGAAAAAAACCTTGAGAAATAGCAATAATTAAAACACATGAAAAATTGGGCAATAGTAACAGGAATCGAAGGAAATTTAGCTGCTTACGAAGCTGTACTAGCTGACATAAAACGCCAAAAAATTCGCGTTGACGAATTGTATATTTTAGGCGATTTAGTCGGTCCTAATCCCGATTGTGAAAAATTAGTTGAGCGAGTTCGATCGCCCAAACGAGGAGAAATCGCACCTCAAATCTGTATCGGGTGGTGGGAAGAACAGTGTTTTAACCTACACGGCATAGGTTCTAGCCCTGATGCGACAGAATTGCGAGAAAAATACGGTGCTGAGACGATTAAATTGCTCTGGGATTCTGTTAGCCGGAAAACTGTACAGTGGCTGCGCTCTTTGAATTTTGGTTTTCATGAATTGGATTGTTTGTTGATTCATGGGAGTACGGTTGGTGCGTCTGATGAGCTTACGCCGGAGACTCCGCCGCCTGTGATGCTCGATCGCGTCATCCGTGCTGATGCTAATACTTTGTTTTGTGGGCGATCGGGCTTAGCATTTGAGTATCAATTACAGCCAAGTATTATCAATAACTGGGTGCAGACTCTGGATTCTCAAGAACCACCTGCAACTGTGTCTGCAACTGCACGAAGGGCGATCGGAGTGGGGAATGTGGGCCACAAACCTGGAGTAGCAACCTACGCTTTATATAGTCCTGATAGCGATCGCGTCCAATTTAAGACAGTGCACTATGGAGCAAAAAAAGGATTCCAATCATAAGTCCTGGCAGTATTTCCTTGTCATGTTAAACTGAGAATGATTATCGCAATTACAATTTATGGTCACATCGCAAGCCCAGTCACCACCAGCTCAAAGCCTGATCCAAAAGGACTCCCAAGCCTTACAGCGCCTCCGCCACACCAGCGCTCACATCTTGGCAATGGCCGTGCAAACTCTGTTTCCAGAGACAAAAGTGACGATCGGGCCAACTACAGAAACAGGCTTTTACTACGACTTTGACAGAAAACAACCATTTACACCCGAAGACTTGGGCAAACTTGAGGCAGAAATGCGGCGGATTATTCAAGCGAATCTGCCCGTAATTTGCGAAATAGTAGAGCGCGAACAAATTCGGGATGAAATCATCGAATTAGGTGAACCATACAAACTAGAAATACTCGACAGCATCCCAGAAACAGCGACAATTACTCGTTACTTTATTGGCAGTCCAGATGCTGGAAAATTGTCAGATTTAAGCGTCAATTCAGAACCTTCTTTGATTGAACAAATTACACTTCCTCCCAGCCAATATTGGTGGGATTTGTGTGCGGGGCCTCACGTAAACTTTACAGGAGAAATCAATCCCAATGCTTTTGCTTTAGAAAGTGTTGCTGGAGCTTATTGGCGCGGCGATGAAAAGAAACCAATGCTGCAACGCATCTACGGTACTGCTTGGGAAACACCGGAACAATTGCAAGCTTATTTGCAGCAAAAAGCAGCAGCTAAATTGCGCGATCATCGTAAAATTGGTCAAGACTTAAAACTATTTAGCATTCAAGAAGATGCTGGTGGCGGTTTAGTATTTTGGCATCCTCGCGGAGCAGCAATTCGCTATATCATTGAGGATTATTGGAGAAAAGCTCACCTAGATTCTGGCTACGAACTGCTTTACACTCCACACGTAGCTAATCTCGATTTGTGGAAAACATCGGGACATTTCGACTTCTATAAAGAGAATATGTTCGACTCGATGGATGTGGAAGAACAGGCTTATCAAATCAAGCCGATGAATTGTCCTTTTCACGTTTTGACCTACAAACACGAACCTCATTCTTATCGAGAATTGCCCTTAAGATGGGCAGAATTAGGGACTGTTTACCGTTACGAGCGATCGGGAGTTTTGCACGGCTTGATGCGGGTTCGCGGATTTACCCAAGATGATGCTCACATTTTCTGTTTACCCGACCAAATTGCTGGTGAGATTCTGGGAGTTTTGAATCTGACAGAGCAAATCTTATCAGACTTTGGCTTTAAGAATTATGAGGTAAATTTGTCCACTCGTCCCGCTAAGTCGGTGGGAACCGATGAGGTGTGGGATTTGGCGACAGCAGCTTTGATTGAAGCTTTGGATGCGAAAGGTTGGGATTATGTTACAGATGAGGGCGGCGGTGCTTTCTATGGGCCGAAGATTGATATTAAGATTCAAGATGCGATCGGCAGATTGTGGCAATGTTCTACTATTCAGGTAGATTTTAATTTGCCTGAAAGGTTTGATATGCAATATGTCGCCACTGACGGAACCAAACAGCGACCGATTATGATTCACCGGGCGATATTTGGTTCTCTAGAGCGTTTCTTTGGAATTTTGATCGAAAACTATGCGGGGGATTTCCCCCTATGGTTAGCACCTATGCAAGTGCGAATCTTGCCTGTTAGCAATGACCAAGAAGAATACGCTAAATCAGTTGCTGATTCCTTAAAAAAAGCAGGATTTCGAGTTGAGATCGATCGCAGCGCTGAACGTTTGGGCAAACAAATTCGGAATGCAGAATTAGAGAAAATTCCAGTTGTGATTGTGGTAGGCAAAAAAGAAGTAGCAGAACAAACTTTGAGCGTGCGGACAAGGAAACAGGGAGATATCGGTATGTTAACTATGCCAGATTTGGAAAGTCGGCTACAGTTAGCTGTTGAGGAAAAAGTGACGATTTAGGGTAAAATAAGCTGGGAATATAAATTATTCCTAAAATTAAAAGTCTCAAGCAACAAGGTAAAATCCATGAAATCTCAAGTCTTTGCTCTGTTAGTAACCATTTGCTTAGTATCTGGGTGTACCAGCCAGCCTGATATTGTTGCGACTGCTCCCGCATCAGCTCCCAACAAAGCAGAAAACGCTGCTGCTGTCAATACCCAAGTTGCTGCCGCCAATCCTGAAGAAAGTAAAAAAGAAGTTGCCGCGACAACACAAACATGGATAGATACCGTCACATCCGGTAAACCAACTGTTGTCGATGATGTTGTGGCACTGTACAGCCCGGATGCCATTCTCTGGGCAACTGTATCAGAGCAAAAGCGCGATAGTGCCCAGGAACTTCGGGATTATTTTGAGGTTTTTGCCAAGCAGCCTAATTTGAAAGCTGAGGGCTATAAACCGGTGATTCGAGTCTATGATAATGTGGCAATTAATAGCGGATATTACACTTTTACCTATGACGGTGAAGGTGGCAAGAAAAAAATTGTTCCGGCTCGATATACCTTTGTTTATCAGAAGGGGAATGACGGCAAGTGGATGATTCTCGATCATCACTCTTCTGCAATTCCTAAAGCTCCTCAAGGGCTGAAGGCAGCAGTTGATTAGTCAGCATTTTGAATTAGCCTTTTAGTTGACATTAATTGATTTTTAATTGAAAGGCTGGTTCACAAGCCGATAGAAAGACGCAATTCTTGGCTTAAGCTGAAATGCCCATTACTTCAATTATCTATTGACTATTATGCAATCAGCCAGCCACAGAAGGTCTTTTGATGTGCATTGGCAAGAGAATCTCTCAGATTATGTCACTGCAATTTGTTGGTCACTAGATGGAGATTTATTAGCAGCTTGTTCTGCCGCCGGAGAAGTCTTAATATGGCAAGATATAGAGGAACAATCATTCCTTTTGCAGTCAGCGGGGGACTGTTCAACAGATTGTTTGAACTTTTCCTATGACGGGCAGTTTTTGGCGGCCGGCGGACAGGATGGAGTTTTGAGAATTTGGAGTATGAATTCGCTGAAGTTAGTCGCCCAGTTGGAGAATCCTCGTCGGTGGATTGACCAACTTGCGTGGCATCCTACTTGCAATCAAGTTGCTTTTAGTTTGGGTAAAAAAGTCCAAATTTGGGATGCTGAATCGAGAAGTGCGATCGCCGACTTGAACTTTGAAAATTCTTCGATTTTCGGCATCGCTTGGCATCCCCAGGGCAAGCATTTAGCGGCTACTGGTTCTAAAGGTGTGAAGATTTGGAATGCCCTACGCTGGGATGAAGTACCTAGAAAATTAGAAATACCTTCGGCTAGTGGTGCGATCGCCTGGTCTGCGGATGGTCAACGGATTGCTGTTGCTAATCTTGATGATAACATTGCTATTGCTAAATTGAGCGACCTCAAACCGGGTTTTATGGGCGGTTTTCCGGGTAAAATTCGGAAATTGGCTTGGTCTGATATTAATACTGAATTAGGAGTACCGGTGTTGGCTGTTGCTAGCGGTAATGTAGTGGGAATATTGGAAAAACAATTTGATGAATCGGCTGGATGGGATGGCTGGGTGTTAGATTCTGATTTAGATATTGTGCAAGATATTGCTTTTCAACCGGGGACGTTTCATTTAGCTTCTGCTTCTGATGATGGTCAAGTTTTGTTGTGGTATGAAGCTGAACAACTTGCTCAATTGCTGACAGGTGCTAGCAGTGGTTTTTCTTGCTTGGCTTGGCATCCCCAAGGCTATAAATTGGCTGCGGGCGGACAAGCAGGGGAAATATTAATCTGGAAAAGGGATGACAGCGAGGCACGATCGCAAATCTGACTTAAATACCCGGTTTCTCTCTTAGTCTGCGAAGGCAGACTTCATTTGTGTAGTAGCGGTTTCAAGAGACTGTTGGCGAATTCACAGAGTATTTCAACCCTCACCTCTGAAACAGCACTCGCCGTGATTTTAGAGGAGTTGGGTTGCTGATGCTAATACTTTGTTTTGCGGGCGATCGGGCTTAGCATTTGAGTATCAACTATAGCTAAATATTATCAATAACTGGGTAATGACACTTGATTCTCAGGAGCCACCTGGAACTGTGTCTGCAACAGCGCGAAGGGCTATCGGAGTGGGGAATGTGGATCTGCTCAGCGGACAAGCAACTTATACTCTCTACGACCCAGATACAGATACCGTGAAGTTCCGAAACCTCTCTTACAGCACGCGCAAAGGGTTTCAACCTTCTTGACTCCCGAATTAGAATTATCAGCTAGTTGACACAGATTATCAATTAATTTAAACTGTACGTTGTATCCAAAGTAGCGGTGAATCCCATGACTTTTTCCACCTACACTCCAGCCTTGTACCCCAGTCTCAGACAGCAGACTTTCACCCACCGTCAGTTGCTACCCATGCCCTTTAACGGCTTGCTGCGGATTGAACGGGGAGCCGTCCGAGCCGTGACTTGGAGCGAACAGGGAACACCAATAACCTTGGGATATTGGGGAGTTGGAGACGTACTCGGTCAGTCCTTGTCAGGTGTTCAACCTTATCAAATTGAGTCCAAAACTCCTGTAGAAGTTAGTTACATTCCTCAAAATTTATGCTATCAATCCTTAGATGAAGTTTTCAGACATCTTCAGCAAACTCAAGAATTTTTCTGCATTGTTCGCAGCGATTGTCTGCGCGATCGACTGTTGCAACTATTAGCTTGGTTAGCAAAAAAATTTGGTCGGGAAGTAGCACAAGGAGTTTTGATCGATCTAAGATTGACTCACCAGGAGATTTCTGAGGCGATGGGAATTACGCGGATTACGGTGACGCGGCTGATGTGTCGGCTGGAGGAGGAGGGAATTATCGATCGCACTCGCCCTCAATACATTGTTTTAACTTCCCGTTTGTAACATGGGATTAATCTGGAAAAGGTTGACATTGAAGTGTTTTTGAGTCATCAGCTAGCTGAGCAATAATTCTAGGGCTTGCGCTTTAAGCACATCTGAGATAGCATGATAATGATTATCATAGTCGATATAGTCCAATACAGGCGATCGCACCTAAATTTTGGCTGGGAAGTGATATCCACAAAAGCTTTGGGATACTTAGCAGCTTTCTGAACTAACAGCAGGGCATCTACAATTAATCAACGAGGGACAATGACTAATCTCACTGTACAAACCCCAGATTTAATTTCCGATTTTCCCAAAAAAGGAATGCCAGTAACTATAATTACCGGCTTTCTCGGCAGTGGAAAAACGACTTTACTCAATCAGATACTCAAAAATCGTCAAGATTTAAAAGTTGCAGTTTTAGTTAACGAATTTGGCGATATTAACATCGATTCGCAGCTTTTAGTTTCTACCGAAGATGACATGGTAGAACTGAGCAACGGCTGTATTTGTTGTACCATCAACGAAGGCTTAGTCGATGCCGTCTACCGAGTTTTAGAGCGGGAAGACCGTATCGACTGCATGGTGATTGAAACTACCGGAATTGCCGACCCACTGCCGATTATATTAACATTTCTTGGCACAGAATTGCGGGATTTCACAAGTCTAGATTCTGTACTGACTGTAGTCGATAGCGAAACATTCACTACCGATCATTTTGAGAGCGAAGCAGCTTTAAAACAAGTAGCATTTGCAGATATCGTGCTGATGAACAAAACTGATTTAGCTTCTTCAGAAAAAGTAGAAGAGTTAGAAGCTTACATTCGCACAATCAAGGAAGGAGCGAGAATTTTATACTCTCAACATGGTGAAGTTCCTTTACCCTTAATTTTGGGTGTGGGTTTGACGCAAGCCGATCTTTTCGATAGTTTTGAAACTGAGGAAAAACACGAGGATCACGAACATCATCACGAACATGAGCATCATCACGAACATCATCATGAGCATCACGAACATCATCACAAACATGAGCATCATGGACATCACTCCAATCACTTAGATAATGACGGATTTGTTTCGCTATCATTTCAGAGCGATCGACCTTTTGATCTCCACAAATTCCAAGAATTTCTCACCGAAGAAATGCCCTTCGATGTATTTCGGGCAAAAGGGATTCTCTGGTTTGAAGACAGTCCGATGAGACACATTTTTCAACTCAGCGGCGCGCGCTATGAACTAGATGCTTGCGAATGGTTAACTCCACCTAAGAATCAACTCGTAGTCATCGGCCGTAATTTAGATACCGCTCAAATTCTAGAACAACTTAATAATTGTTTAGTTTAAGATTTCGTCAATCTAAGCATCAGGTTTAGCGTTCTAGCTGATACATTTTACATTTAATTCTGCCGTTAGTAGTTGCAGTTTTTGACAGCAAAAACCGTGTAATAGCAATTTTTTATGAGGCTGCATACATCTCGATCCCCCCTAACCCCCCTTAATAAGGGGGGGACAAGATTCCGATCAAAGTCCCCCTTCTTAAGGGGGATTTAGGGGGATCGAGATATATGCAACAACTCATTAAATTGGTGTAACTACCAATGGCTAGTTTTACAGTGTCAGTCATAAAACTCATCCCAAATAAATCTAAATATTTTAATGTTGCATTTTGTAAATATTGTTATAATCAGGTGGCAACTAAAAGTCCAGACCCACTGTCAAACATTTTCACAAACTGCAAGCATGACTTTATCTACTCGTCCAGAACTGACTTCTCCAAATGGTGTAGTGTCATCAATTCCTACCCAATCTCAACCCCCTGTCTCAGATGAAGAAATGAGACAAGCAGTGCGTACATTGCTGCTAGGATTGGGAGAAGACCCAGACCGTGAAGGGTTACGAGATACACCAAAACGAGTTGTCAAAGCCTTGCAGTTTCTAACTGGAGGTTATCGTCAATCTCTCGACGAACTGCTCAATGGAGCGGTGTTCACAGAAAATGCTAACGAAATGGTGTTAGTGCGGGACATTGATATTTTCAGTTCTTGCGAACACCATATTCTGCCAATTATTGGCAAAGCACACGTTGCGTACATTCCTAGCGGGAAAGTAATTGGACTGTCGAAAATTGCTCGAATTTGTGAAATGTACGGCCGCAGATTGCAAGTACAAGAACGCTTAACTGCACAAATTGCGGATGCACTTCAAGGATTGCTAAAACCTCAAGGTGTAGCAGTTGTAATTGAGGCAACTCATATGTGTATGGTAATGCGCGGCGTGCAAAAACCAGGTTCTTGGACTGCGACTTCAGCAATGCGTGGTGTGTTTGCTGAAGATTCCAGAACTCGTCAAGAATTCATGAGCTTAATCGCACACAAATCAAGCTTTCACTAGCTAGAATGGTCTGCGAAAACTTGCGTGTTTGCAGGCTGAACAAAGAAAAGAGAGTCATATTGGATTACCATATTTCTCTCTTTCCTTTTCCTCCCTTTCCTCCCTCTGTACTCTCTGTGGTAAAAAATCTTAGTTGAGGAAATACAACTCCTGTAAATTGAATATGAATCAAAAATATTTGTGGATTGAAGCTTTAAAATTTAACGATCGAGGTTTGATTCCGGCGATCGCCCAGGATGATCGAGATGGTACTATTTTAATGATGGCGTGGATGAACAAAGAGTCGATCGAGCAGACTCTAGCTACAGGAGAAGCACACTATTGGAGCCGATCGCGATCGGAATTTTGGCACAAAGGCGCGACATCCGGGCACATCCAAAAAGTCAAACAAATATTTTACCAAAAAACTGGGTCTAAAGCCCCTTCTTCAGTGGCCGGCTTTAATTCG
>NZ_JAKJHX010000025.1:0-2322 GCF_021648855.1 Tychonema litorale BBK16
TTGGGAACCAACCCTCACCGACGACCAAATCCTGGAAAACCTCGTCACCCTCAACGCCCAACGCGCCGAGGAAGAACGCAGCGGACTAATTCGCTGGCTGCGCCCCGACTACCAAGCCCCCGGCGAAACCTACATCCAACCATCCCTTGCAGGTATCACCACCGAAACAGAAATCGCCGTCATTCCTACCGAACAACAACCTTTCCCCAAAACCCTCAAAGAGCAACTTTGGGCCATCCGCGACTTATTCCGCACCCAAAGCGGCGAATGGACAGCAGCCCAAGTTACCGCCCATTTCAAAGGTGCAAATCGCAAACAAAAAGTCATTCTTGACTGTCTAGAAAGCCTGGAAGATTTAGGAATTTTGCTCAGTCATGCGGAAAATGGGATGACGTTTTGGCATTTGGCGGAAGTTGGAAAAGCTGCGTAAGTTTTGCTTTGTGATTGTTATGTCCAATCTTCCAAAACCAGTCCTGGGACTTGTGCAAAATCTTGTCGATTTCGCGTCACTAAAATTGAGTTATTAACCAAAGCAATGGACGCAATCCGCAAATCTTGTGTCCCAATTCGTATTCCCTGACGGCGCAGCGCCAAATATTGCTCGTAAGCTGACTCGGTAAAATCTAGAACGAGAAAATCGTTGAGAAATTTAACAGCCGATCGCAAACCCACATAAGCCCAAGTTAAGCGTTGATTCTGTCCGGGTTGCGAAGCTTGTCGAATTGCATTGAACCAGCCCTGAATTAATTCTTCAACATTGATGACAGTAATAGCAACATCCCTCGTGTGAAGAGTTTCAAAACGTTGCAATATGAGTGGATTAGAGTGTTGCAGCAGTGTGATATGGTCGGTATCGAGAATATATTGAGTCATAGAGTCTCAGACTCAGAAAAATTGATATCGGCATTTCGATCGCGCCGATACGCTGCAACATATTCCGTGACTTCATTCAACAACGGATTGCATCTCAAAAGAGGTGAAACATTCAACATCGGACGCGCCTCGTACCAAGCAATCCGATCGTCAATTTCGGGCTGATTATCCAGATAAAAACTAATCGCATCAAAAACTTGAGCAGCCGTCACGAGGTGAAGTAACTTCTGTGGAATTTCATCAGGCTTGATTCCTGATTTCCAAAACACCACAATATCCCGTACAGTAACTTGAGTGTCTGCAATAATCGGTTCCCCCTGCAAAACTTCAGGATTGCGGGTGACATAGCGAGAAATGCTTGTAGGAGACAGCGAACTGGTCATAACGACCTCATCAAAAAATGTAAACCAGCCTTCATCTTAGCGTAGTGGACAGAAGATGCCTATTATTTCCCAAACTCCTTCTCTATTCCATCTGCAAATACTCCAACACCAGCAGCCGCAAATAGTCTAGCATTCGGATATAAGAGCGCATTTGAAGATAGCCCGATCGCATCTCATCATAAAACTGAGCGATCGCAGAACGATCGAACACCCGAAGCTGATGTAAGTCTGCGATCGCTTTCTCGCGATGCTCAACCCCTGCGCTAGTCTCAATCTGACTAGCATAACCACGAATACTGACTGTCACTAACTCAAGCTCCTCCAGAAACGAAAACTCTTCCTCGGAACCAAGATAGTTTTGAGCTATCTCTTGGCGCTCTGATTTAGTGTTTTGATAGTCAACCGTCAACTGTGCCAAAAGCTGCACAATAATATCTTGCTGAATCGCTAACTTGTTTTGAACTTGTGTCATATTTCTATTCCTCATTGATGATTATTAGAAATTAGGAGACGGCAGTGCCGTTTCCCTACAATGTTATTTTGGCTAGGGACACGGCACTGCCGTCTCCTCTATCTTATTCCGGTGTAACCGGAATTAATATTACCCCTTAACAACCGTCCACTGAGTCACCGGTGCAAGCGGCTTCCAACCCTGAAAAGAACCGATCGCACCAACCCGCTGAATCCCAATTCTAATTAATTCTCCGCCGTGCAAAGAATGCCACTGCAAAACTTTAAATTCACTCTCAATCGTCACCGCATTTACAACCAATCGGCCACCTTCACCCAAAGCATTCCAACAAGTTTCCAGCACAGATTCTGCGGTGACACCACCACCGATAAAAATAGCATTCGGTTGAGGCAAATTTGTCAAAGCAATCGGTGCTTCTCCCGCGATAATTTTGAGTTCGGGAACACCCAAATTAGAGGCGTTTTCAGCGATGTATTGCAGTCGAGTTGGATGGCGCTCGATCGCGATCGCCCGACACCCGCGATGACTCCGCATCCATTCGATCGCGATCGAGCCACAACCCGCGCCCACATCCCACAACAACTCACCCGGAAT
>NZ_JAKJHX010000025.1:2422-3472 GCF_021648855.1 Tychonema litorale BBK16
CGATCGCGATCGAGCCACAACCCGCGCCCACATCCCACAACAACTCACCCGGAATCGGCGCTAACGTTGACAGAGTAACGGCTCGAATCTCCCGTTTGGTAAGTTGTCCGTCGTGCACATAAGCACTATCTGGTAAACCGGAAGTGCGAGGAAAAATCACAGTTTCGCGATCGGCTGCAACTGCGATCGCGATCGCATTCAAATCATTCAAATCCGGCACACTCCAGGCTGCTGCAACCCCCTCAATCCGCCGTTCCGCATCCCCCGACATCCGCTCGAACACAGTCATCAAACTGTTTCCGAACCCTCGCTGTGTCAACATTTGAGCTACAAGATCCGGCGTATGTCGATCGGCACTCAAGACTAGCAAGCGTGCACCCGGATACAGAGAAAGTGCGATCGACGAAACTGGGCGATTGGTCAAACTGAAAGTCTCCACATCCGCCAAAGCCCAGCCCAGACGCGCGCACATCAAGCTAAAAGCCGATGCTGCGGGAATTACATTCATTTCCGAAATAGGAATCCGGCGCGACAGAGTGACACCAATCCCGTGACACATCGGATCGCCACTAGCTAGCACGCAAATCGACTCACCCCGGCGGCGCACGATCTCATCGACGGTTGCTTGTAGCGGCGATGTCCAAACCAATTGTTCGCGGGTGTCGTCGGTTGGTAACATGGCTAGGTGACGGGCACCGCCGACTACGACTTGAGCGCGATCGAGTAGCGATCGGGCGATCGAACTCAATCCCGATAATCCGTCTTCGCCAATTCCCACCACCGAAAGCCATTTGTGCATTAATTTAATGTCTTATCAAGCCTAAAGAATAATATCGGATTTCCATCCACAACTCTTGATTCTACTTGCTTCATTCCGAGTCTTGCTGCTACTTTTTGTGACTCGATGTTTGGGCGATCGCAACTTCGGTTACAGTGATTCGTGCGTGAGGCTGTATCTGCACCTTGGATTCACCATCAGTGGTTGACCGATCGCCGATTCGTGCGTGAGGCTGTATCTGCACCTTGGATTCACCATCAGTGGTTGACCGA
>NZ_JAKJHX010000025.1:3572-54196 GCF_021648855.1 Tychonema litorale BBK16
TCGCCTAATGCTTGAAAAAGGAGGTTTCGATGCTGCGATGCTGCATGAGTTAAGCAGGCGGGGACACTTGATTCGGGAAGGTGAGGATTGAGGAAATGCGAATGCGATCGAACGGGAACTAAATTATTACCCGATTATTGAGTATAAATTAATTATAACAACCGTGTAAATACGCATCTGTAAATTGTTCATAAAGATACTATATCTTACCATTATTTAATGTAATGATTATATTGTGGATTTAATAAATACCTCTGATTTTAACAATAAAAATATGCTCAGCCCTCATAGAATTGCCGCCTTAACTGCTACACTCACCACTGCTGCTTTGAGCTTGTTGACCGCACCCGCAATGGCATTTGTTGTAGGTGCAACCAATAACACCGAGACTTTAAAAAACCAGTTGTTAGGAACTCAGACAGCGGGATTGAGTGATTTCTCTGTTTCAGTTACTGGGAATAAGGCTGCTTTTGGTATTTTCACCAAGGACCCCTTCGGCTTGCAGTCAGGTGTTGTCCTCAGTACAGGCAAAGTAGTCGATATACCGGGTAGGAATATAAAAGATAACGCAATGATCAACGGCAGTGATGTAAACACTGACTTTGGGCCGAAGGGCGAAACAGGCGATTTAACTCAGCTAAACCTCAGCTTTTTTGCCGACTACACGGTAGAAAAACTGTTCTTTGAATATGTATTTGCTTCCGAAGAGTTTCCAGAATTCGGCGGTTCTCAATTTAATGACAGTTTTGAACTGTTGCTGAATGGCCATAATTTGGCAAAATTGAGCGACGGTAAAGCAGTGACTATTCAGAATCTTGTTCCGAATTCAAATAATCGCTCTACAGATCATTCCGATTATATCAACAATCCAGCCATGACAGGTCTTGCTGCTAATATTATTAAGTTGGATGGTTTTACTAAAGTTTTAAGTTTTGAGGGTTTGATCAAGCAAAATCAGACAAATATTCTTAGCATCCGCATTCAAGATTTGGAGGACGGCAATTTAGATTCTGCTGTGTTTATTAAAGGCGGTTCTGTGAGTACCCAAAAAGCTGAGGCGGTTCCTGAACCAATGACTATGGCGGGCTTGATGGTGGGAGGTGCTATGCTTGCAGCAGCGCGAAAATTGCGCTCAAAATGTACTACTAGAAGTTAGAAATCAGGAGACAGCAGTGCCGTGTCCCTACAATATTATTTTCGTAAAACTGATTAACTGTGGATAGTGCCATCGGGTAAGATGGTTCCTGATAATCTAGCTCCTGTCAATTTTACCATCACGCGATCGCCATAACCGATTTTAGCTCCTGTTAAGTCGGCACCAGTCAAGTCTGCGCCACTCAAATCAGCTCCAATTAAGTTAGTCTCTCTTAAGTTAGCATTGATCAAACAAGCTCCCAACAGGTTCGCTCTAAACAAATTGGCTTTTTGCAAATTCGCACCAGTGAGGTTAATATTGTGCAGAAAAGCATCACTTAAATCAGCTTGACTCAGGTTAGCATTACTCAAATTTCTGCCGGAAAAATCCTTTTCTTTTAAACAAGCTCCTTTGAAGTTTGAGCCACTCAAATCGGGCTTTTGTTGAGTTGTTTGGCGATAAGATGAGGATGAAGTTGACGATTGATAGCGCGACGCATCGGAATAGGGCCCCGCAGGATTAGCCGATTTTTCCCTATAACTTCCTGAATAGGATTCAGAAGAGTAGCGTGGTTCCCTTGGTGGAGGCTGCTGACTATTTCTGTACTGAGTGTTTTGCTGCTGAGAGTTTTGATACTGAGTATTTTGTTGCTGAGTGCTTTGTTGCTGAGTATTTCTGTATTGAGAGTTTTGGTATTGAGAGTTTTGGTATTGAGAGTTTTGGTATTGAGTATTTTGTTGTTGCTGCGTGTGTCTGTATTGAGTGTGTTGTTGCTGCGTGTGTTGTTGTTGATTTCTCGGCTGAATCGATCGCAATTGCTCACGAGCTTGATTAATTTCCTTAATCTTTTCTTCAGCTTTTTTGTGCAGTCTAGTATTATCTTTAGGAATCCGATCGGGGTGCCAAATGAACGCCAAATCCTTATAGGCTTGGGTAATTTCTTCGGGAGTTGCTCCCGGCAACAGATCCAGGACTTTATAGTATTGGTCGAGGTCGTTCATGGTGTCACCTTTCGCTTTAAGAAATTAGTAATTAAAAATTAAGATCGGAAAAAAGGCTGCGATAAAAGCTGGCTTTCCCGATCGTACATTAGTTGAACAATAACTGAGTTATGCCGCTACTGGCAAAAAATCCCGGATTCGCTGCAAATATGTTGGGGCATCCTCCAGCATTGGAAAGTGAGATGTATTTGGGATTATAACAAATTCTACTTTGTCGCTGAGGGATGCCGCTTGTTTACCCATGATTGCGGGAATAATTTGATCGAATTCCCCAGCTACCAGCAGCGTGGGAACACTTAGCCTCGCAAATTCTTCGGGCATTTCCTCGGCAGCTCTTTTGCTGACGGCTGTCACCATTGTACCTATAGCCGCTTCCTCATCTGCCATTAAGAAATCCTTTAGAAATGCCAAACTGACCTCTGTGGGCAGACTGCGGTGCAAAAACCGTGCCATAAATAGGCGATCGGCAAACGGAATAGCAGCCAACCAAGATGGTCTAAACTTGACCACATAGCCACCAAATTTGTGAAAAGTTGTAAAGGCTTTTTCATCATATTCAAAAATCCCACTGCAAGTCAGAATCGCCTTTTCTACTTTTTCGGGATAAAGATTCAGAAATAAAGTAGCAATTGATGCACCTGTGGAGTGAGCATTAATGTAGACGCGACTTAAATTCAAAGCTGCTAACAATTGGGCCAAGTCCTCAGCATAGGTTTCGAGTTCATAGCTAGGCTCAGGAGGCACTTGAGGTAGTGGAGAACGTCCAAAACCTCTCATGTCATAAAGCAAACAATCGAAGTCTTGCGCGATCGCCTGTGCCGTGCTTTCCCAGTAGCGAGCCGAGCCAGCCCAGCCGTGCAGAAATACCATCACTGGTTTGTCGCTGGGTTGGGCGCTGGAGTCTGCTGTTATCCACTCGTAATAATGTTCTACACCGCGAATTGAAATCAAAGACATGATTAGTAGTTTTGAGTTTTGAATTATGATTTTACATCATATCAATTCCCATTGCACCCTCTGTGACTGTTGACTGTTGACTGTTGGGAGATTTGAACAATATCGATGCAATCGGATAAGGGCGATCGCCTCTGGGTTATACCAATTTAATGTGAAGTTGCACATATCTCGATCCCCCTAAATCCCCCTTAAGAAGGGGGACTTTGAGCAGAATCTTGTCCCCCCCTTATTAAGGGGGGCTAGGGGGGATCAGATTCCATGCAGCCTCATAAAAAATTGGTATTAGCAGAACTCGTATAATGTCTATAGGAAAAGATTCAAAGGTAATTTAATATGAAAGAATTAAATAAATTAGCATTGGATGGAATTAAAAACATGGGGGCTGTTACGACTCAGGTAAAGTTGACAAATGCCATAGATGAAGCTCTAGTTAGTCGCGGATTAATCGCGCCTCGACTGTTGCGTGAGTGTGAAACAGAAGCTCTAGTAGATACAGGATCGGTTTACCTAGTAATTTCAGCAGAGATGGTACAGCAACTAGGTTTACGAATTATCGGACAGCAGCGTGTTAAGTATGCTGATGGTCGTCAGGAAACCGTTGGAGTAACGGAAGCTATATTAATTGAAATTGAGGGACGTAGGACTACCGAGGATGCTTTGGTGACAGGTGATGAGGTATTGATTGGTCAGGTAGTTTTGGAGAAGTTAGATTTGCTTGTGGACTGTAGAAATCAGCGGTTAATCGGGAATCCCACTAATCCTAATTATCCTGTGACTTATATCAAGTAAGTTATAAAAATACCCAGGACACGGCAATGCCTTGTCCCTACGGGGATTTATAGAAACTAATCAGAACTTTTAAGCTGCGGAAGCCGCTAGCCAAAATAAACCATCTACTAACAGCGTACTAAAAACTGCTCCGCTGAATGCCCGCCAATGTAAAGTTCGATCGCGCAAACTGAGCAAACCCACAGTTAAAAGTACAGCGACTAAAACGATCGCACAACCAATACCCCAAGAAGTGTCAATTTGCCCGATCGCACTTTGAAAAATCGGCATTGCCAATTCCGGTTCCGCGTGCATGACTTGGCGCCAGTAGGGCATCAAACCTGTTAAATAAAAATATAAATCAGTAATCGCCGTACCCAATAGCGAACCTAAATAAAAATAACCGCCAACTTTCCCCCAAGATTTACCCATACACCAAATAGCAAAGGGCAAACCAATTGCTTCTATCGGTAAGTGCCAAATTGGTTCCCATCTAAACCAGCCCCAATAAATCGAACCAGCCAGCCAACATCCCGCGAATCCCAACAATAAATCTCCCCAAAGTTGAGTTTTAGGGCGAAAAATTAAGATTAAACTAAGTGCAATCCAGGCGATAGTTGAAATCAAACTAATAGTTGGATACAAACGTACTAATGGCGCTTGCACAAAAACTGGAATCGAGACTAAAAATGCCGAAGCGCCAAATACCAACCACTGTTGAATACTCTTGCTTCTTTCTGAGGAAGATACAGGATTTTCTAGGTTAGCGAGAGTAAAAATAGGTGCGATCGCAGATGATACTAAATTAAAGTTAAACAACTGATTGGACTCCGTACTGTTTCAATAAGTGAACTAAAAATGTTGCTGCGGTGGCGGGTTTCGCCGTCTCTGTACCGTCGGCTGTGTGACTGATTTGCCAGCCTTGGGCGGTTTGGGGCGATCGCCACAAATCCAAATGTTCAACGGGGCGATCGGCATAAAAACCATCTCCACCCCCACCAAGAATTGCCGAACTCCAGTGTGTAAAGCGATCGTGGCTGATTCGGTGAATCGGAAAAGTGCCCCCTAGGGGTACTCCCCAACCGTCCAAAGCAATGAATGCCGCGACGTTGCCGCCCATTTGCTGCCACATCCAAGCAGCCCCGATCGCCCCAACTACCCCAGCCGAAAAACTAACAAATACTAGACTTTCTCCTGCCAACTCTTGACTGCACAAAAAGTGAAATATGTCAAGTGCCGAAAAAGGTGGATGTTTATGAGCGGGGAAAATCTTGACATGAGAGACTGTTTGCGAATTCTGCCGAGGATTTTCTGCTTCCCAAACTTCCGAAAGTCCCTCTAGGAAACAATCAGTGAGTTTTGGGTCGTGGATTCCGGGGCAAATTATCAGTCTCATCGTGCTTCAATAAAATTAATCAAGAGCTTAACATAACTTTACTTTATTGTACACCATAACTAATTATATGCCATACCGGGGGATAGGATGTTAAACTCATGATAGCACCAAGTTTGAAGAATATCCCCCCAAATAAACGCTGGGGACGCTCAAAACCTGCGGAATCCGAGGCAAAGCGAGAGAGTCTTAAGAAAACATGAAACTTATCCCCCCTGACCGCATTCCCTGTCACGCTTAACAAAGCCTGATTCTAGTTCTAGCTGCCCTACGAGTTTCGAGTCGGAACCAAAAAGCCGATTCACGACTGACACTCATCAACCCGGTTTCTAGGATAAATAAGAGGTTTGGCCAGAAAGTATCGGCGTAGAAACCGGGAATCAGCCCAGCGCGCGCAACTGGTGCGATCGCCAACAATCAAAAATCTCAGATTCACTCTTCATCCTGTCTATATCTCTTAGAATAAATAAAATCGAGGAATACAAAGTGGTTGCTTCTCCAGAAAAAATTGAATTCAAAACATCTGCCGCACCGGCAAACAGCGATCGCGTAGCTGTCTTGCTGATGGGTTACGGCGAAGTCGAAAGCTACGACGATTTTGCCAACTACAACGAACAAGCTCTAAACTTACTGACTGCAAAGTTTGCGCCAGTACCGACTTGGATTTATCCGCCGCTGGCGAAGATTTTGGCAATTTTCGACTTGCACGAATGGAGTCACCAACACGGCCAATTTGTGTCGCCGCACAATGCAATTTTTGAACAGCAACGGGCAGGAATTGAACAGAATTTGCAGGAGAAATGGGGCGACAAAGTAAAAGTGTTCAAAGCTTTTAACTTTTGCGCGCCGTTTTTGCCTGAACAAGTAATCCCGCAAATTAAAGCACAAGGATTTGACAAAATTCTGATTTATCCGTTGTTGGTTGTTGATTCTGTTTTCACCAGCGGCATTGCGGTGGAACAGGTAAACAACGCTTTAGTACAAACCTTTGATGGCAAAGAACATTGGGTAAAAGGACAGCGTTACATTCCTTCTTTTTACGATGAACCGGCCTACATCCAGCTAATGGCGGATTTGGTTGAAGAAGAAATTAAGAATGATTTAGCAGTAGCGCATTTGCCTTCTCAGATTGGGATTGTGCTGATGAATCACGGTTGTCCGCACAAAGCGAAGGGCTTCACTTCCGGGATTGTGGAAAGTCAAGCTTTGTACGATCGCGTGCGGGAACGTTTGATGTATCGCTATCCTTTGATTTCGGTGGGCTGGCTGAATCACGACACACCGCTGATTGAATGGACGCAACCGGATGCGACGTTGGCTGCGAAGAATTTGATCGATTTGGGTGCAACTGCGATCGTGTTTATGCCGATCGGATTTGCGACAGAAAATCACGAAACTTTGTTAGATGTAGACCACATTATTGAGGGTTTGCAGAAACAGCGTCAAGGAGTTACTTACCGCAAATTGCCTTGTGTAAACGACCATCCTGAGTTCCTGAAAATGGCCGCAGAGTGGGCTAATCCTCAAATTGAAGCCTTGTTTAGTGAGATGGCTGTGGCGGTGAATCCGAATTTGGTTGTCCGCGATCACGTACATTCTCACGGCGATCATGGACATAATCATGGCGATCATGGGCATTCTCATGACGATCATGGGCATAATCATGGTGGGCACGGGCACAATCATTAATTAGGATCTGAGAAACCGGGTTTTTGCAACAATACTGCGTTGAAGACGACAGATTTAGTAAAAACCCGGTTTCTTTGTGGGAGTGCGTGAGTTGAGATGAGTTAAAAGGGCGATCGCAATTTTTCTCAGCAAATATGAATTCTTAAGAATTACGCCACATTCCACAGAAATATTGCGCTAAAATAAAAGCTAAAGTTTTTCCAAAAATTTAAAAATTGAGAAACTCTCAAACTCAAATATCGCGCATCTGCAATTCTCTTAGCAAACGGAAGTTGCATCAATGACATCCCACACCTTAAATTTACCTGTTCAGCTACAGCAAGAAGCTGAAAAACTGGCTACACTCCAAGGCATTTCCTTCGATCAGTTTATTCTCTGGGCTGTAGCCGAAAAAGTCGCTACTCTCAACCAGCGGCATGATGACCCTGCTTTCCCTCAAATCACCTATGTGCGGGGCGCTAGCGGCGAACTCATACCCGTTTTGCGCGGCATCCGGTTGCGGGTACAAACAGTAGTCATCGCAGCGCAGAAATGGGCTTTATCTCCAAAGGAAATTGCCGATGAGTATGACATCAGTGAAGCTCAAGTTAACGAAGTTCTCGCTTTTTATGCGGCACATTCTCAGGAAATAGACGCATCTATTGCCACTGAGCAAATTATCGAAGCTGCCAATGTCTAAACCGCTATTGCATCTGGATGCTGATACTTCTATTAAAGCTTTGCAAGTGGCGCTTTTATCTCGCAGTCATGATGTCACTCGGACACCGACTGACTGGATGCCTTTGGATGCCAGTGATGATGTTCAATTGCTAGAAGCAACAGCGAGAGGGCGGTGTATTTTCACGTTTAATATCCGCGATTTTCAGGTTTTATCTCAGCGCTATCCCGAACATGGTGGCATCATTTTGGCTGCTCAAAACAGTTGGACATTATCTAGTCTAATTGCTTCGCTCGATCGACTGCTTTCGGAAACAGAAGCTGTTGACTGGAAAGGGCAAGTCCGCTGGCTGAATCAGTGGCGAATTTAATTTTATATTGATATGGTAACTGCACTAGACCGAATTTTAGCAATTAAATGGGAGCCTGATGATAGTCGCGTTAATTCTCATATTGCCCTTTTGCGAGAATACTTGAGGCGTGCGGCACTGCGGGCCAAAGCTTTAGATTGTACAGATGAATGGCCGTTTTTTGATGTGGCTGCTCATATCTGCCCTTTAGAATGTGCCGATGATACTAAAGTTAAAGTGCTTAAGACTCATTTCACAGAAACACCGTTTTATGTGGCGGGTATAATTGAGAAAACCTGCGAGTGGTTCCTCCATTGGTATCGGGTGAAAAATTTACCAAAAGTTAGTGAATTTACTTTACCTGAACCCTACGAACCTCTAATCATAATGTATGAACGCGGTGGTATATTCTCTATGGAACATGGATTTTTTGATTTTGCTGTTGGGAGTTTTCCTAGAGGTAAATGGCAGCAATACGACGAAAAAATTGCAGCAGAGTGGGCAAATCCGCAGATTGAAGCATTGTTGAGTGAAAGTGCGACGCGGTGAATCCGACTTTAGTAGCGCATCGCGAGCACAGTCATTCTCATGAAGGGCACGGGCACAGTCATTAATTGACGGAAAAGTCGATCGACCTTTGGTGTTTTTAGGGAAAGGGCGATCGGCTTATCTACCTGATAATTGCTATCTGCAATTATTTCGGCTATGGGAGGGAGACGTAGTTATAATCTGACCCTCCCCAATCGAGATACTTTTCAGATTACGAGATTTCAGTGCTGCAACCAGTTTATCTGCCTTTGAACGGTTATAGAATGAAGCAACTTGAATTAGGTTAAGTGAGGAATCATAAAAAGCATTACAACATAAAGACTGGCGAATTATTTTTAAGTTTTCTTTGGTATAAGCAATATAAACAGGATACCAAGTATTCGTGCCACCAGACGTTTTATCTCCGCAATAACTCAGGGAATAATTCAAAGAATTAGTTTGAGTAGTCTTTTTATGGCGAATACTCTGCTGAGGTGGCTGAATATACCTGCCGATCAAAGAAAAGCCCACTAATGCTAAAAAAGTAACAGTAATTCCCTTACCCAAAAAATTAGTCTTTTTTCCAGCTTTTTCAATTTTGAACAAGACAGTCTGATAATTACCTTCGCTAGGATTTTTTCTAACACTTTCTGTACCGTCTTGAAGTGCTTTTAGGACTCTACTTATTCTGTTTTTATCGCTCATACCGATGCTGCAATTAGCTTCTATAACGTATCATCTCAGACCTTCTCTACAGCACTCTCGCAATACTTCAACAGCCTTATGAGCCAAACGGTGATCGTAAAGATGAGGGTTTTGTTGAATGTGATTAATTGCCTCAGAATAGGCACTCAAAGCATTCATTACCCGTTTGACTCGAAGTTGATAATAAATTTGGTAAACTGTAGAGCCAATAGTGATTGGTAAGTATCCACTCTGGGTAGATGGACTTAGACTTGTCGAACCCGAAAGCACCTGTATAATTGCTGAAGTCACTAATAGCGGACGTTCACTAGAAGATAATGAATTTGGTTCATCAATAATCAAGTCGGCATCATTTCCTAACTTGATAGTTCTTGTACTCATATTTATCCTACTTGAATTCTTTAAGAGATTTGATCTTTAAAATCACTCCTCAAATGTTTCATAGCACAATCTGCCAATTCTGAGTCTAACATTCCACAATCTTTTTTGAATTTTATCCAGTGAATAGCTTCGTTATAAACCTGAACAGCAGTTAAAACCCGCATCACACGAATTGAATACTTAAGCTTATAGTATTCGCTACCGATTCTTAAAGTAGCGTAGCGAATACCTCCTAAAAGTCCTACACCAATATCAACACCTAAAGGAATACCATGCTTAACTAATGCTAAAGCTGCCTGTGCCTGCACTGCTGGTGTTATAGCTGCTTGTGACAGTCCTTCAATCATAATTTCAATATTATCACCAATATTTTCCGTAACAAGTGTCATTCAATTACTCCTTTAATTGACGATATAAGGTTATTGAGGCTATTAACTATGGGATTTAAAGGTTTTGATTTTGAACCTTATGAGGCTGATTGGGGTGTATTGCTAATTGTATTTCATCCCAAGCAGATTGTTTGATAGATTCAGCAGCCAAATCTGCCAATTCTAGATCGTAAATTCCATCTTTAGCTCCTTGATTTATGGCATCAAAAGCTTCTTTATAAATTCGTAAAGCAGTGAGGACACGAATGGCATCTAGGGAGAAGATAATGTCATACATTTGTTCGTTTAACTTTAAACTAGCTTGACCCTGGTAAATATTTTCTCCTTTTTTATACCCACGCTGAGGCAGGGATGATAACGTATTTCGGACTAAACTTTCTAATATCGCATTACGTTGTTCATGCGGTAATTCTGAAGGAAGCCCTTTGATAGTTAACTGAATATCATCAGACAGTTTAATAATTTCCGATGGCATAACTGTTGGCTGTTCAGTTTTTTGATCACCCTCTTCTTTCACCATCTGGCTAGACTCTGGGGGGGTGAACTTTTTGTTGCCCTTAGATGAGTCTTTGAATAACCCGTTTAACCAGTTAAATACCATTGGTTAATTCCTCAAGTGTATTAATTGCTACCACTTTTCTACGACTTCGCCACCCATGTTGCACTCACAGCGTCATTTGCTTGTACGATCGCACCCACCTAAACCATATTATAAGCCAACCACCACCTAGCGACAACCTACTAATACCTATCCAAGACTACAAATTAAGCTATAATTTCACTAGAAAAACTTTTATTAATAATCACTGCAATGCCCCCTACCAACGAACAGTTCACTCAAGCTGCAAACCACTGGGACTTAGAAGCACTGTACATTGACCTAGCCTCCACTAAAGGAAAGCGTCTCACACCCGTCGAAAAGCTGCACCTGCGCGGCTTGCTTTGCGGTTACAGTCCCGCTGAAGTAGCAGATAAACTTCATAAAAGCGTTAAAGGCGTTGAAAGTGAAATGTGTACTACTTTATACCCCCACATTAAAAGTCTTGTTGGCAAATCCAATGAAAAAGTAGAAAACTGGAGAAATATTACTGAGTGGCTTGAGGAAGCTGGATATAAAACTCAGTTATTAACTGAATCTCAATTCAATAATTGCGTACCTGTTGACATTATGGGAAAAATAGCTCATATAAGTATTAAGAAAAATAGAATAACAATTGAAATAGACTTGCAACTATCCGATCAATTACCTTCACAACTTCCAACAGAAGACTTAAATAACAATAACCACACTAATAACTAAGGTTGGGCGGGTTTTTGAGATTGTTTTTTTCAGGCGATTATTGTTGGTGAATCCGCCCCTGCGAAACCATATTTTGTAGGGGCGGGTTCACCAACAATATCTAACAATTACCAACCATCTATATAAACCCGACCCCACACCACCAATAATTCATATTAATTCTTCATACTTCTTGTAAAATGCGACTATTTAAAAGAACTACAAGTGCCGCCAAGCCCAGAAGTTATCGCACAAGTATTAGTGGTCAGCATCCCCTCATAAGTATCAGCACCACTACCAGGACTGCCCAACTCATCACTGTAGAGTTCCTTTTCCGAAATCTTCACATTTGCCTCCCTCGCCACAGTCTCCATCAACTTCGGATTGGTCGTCACTTCAGCAAAAATTGTCGGTACTCCAGATGTCTTAATTTCAGATGACAATTGGGCAATTCTTGCTGCTGTCGGCTGTTCCTCAGTAGTCACCCCCTGCAACGCTCCAGCTACCTCCAAACCGTAAGCATTAGCATAGTAACTCAAAGCATCATGAGTAGTTACTAACTTACGTTTGTCCGCCGGAATTGTGGCAATTTGAGCTTTAATCCAAGTATCTATTTTTTGTAAATTTACTGTTAATTTTGCTGCATTGCTGGTATAAAGTTCAGTATTTTCGGGAGTAATCTTTTTTAATTCATCACGAATTACTTCTACCATCCGAATGCCATTTTGAGGATTATGCCAAACATGAGGGTCAGGAACTTTTTCGTCTGCTGTGTGAGATTTTTCTTCGGTTTTTTGTCCTTCTTCGTGTTCATGTTCACCCATCAGCGGTTTGGGGACTGCTAGTTCGTGGACGGCAATTTTGGGGGCGGAATTTGTAGTAGACTTGATCAGTTTAATGATGCTAGGTTCGTGTTCGTAACCAGCGTACAAAATTAAATTACTCGTTTCAATAGCTTTACGGTCTTCTGGCTTGGTTTGATAGGCGTGGGGGTCGTCTCCTGGCTTAATTAAACAGGTAATGTCGATCGCACTTTGGGCAATTTTTTTAGTGATGTCACAAATAACACCAGTCGTGGCCACTACTTTTGGCAAGTTAGCCACGGGATTCTGAGGCGTCGGATTAGTGGTTTGGGGGCTTCCAGTACATCCAACCAGCCGGAAGGCGATCGCCAAAACACCTATACCAAGCAATCTGCGGGGTTTTTCTGTCAAGTTCTTTAACATTTAATTTTGGAAACGATAATCGTTATTGGTTTTTGAGTTATTCTATTATAGTAGCTGCAAACAAGAATCGTTCTCAAAATCTCAAATCATGTTAGAAGTGCAAGACTTGGCTGTTAATTATCGAGGAATTTCCGCCCTCAACAACATCAATTTCCATTTAGAATCGGGACAATTAACGGGGGTGTTTGGGCCAAATGGCGCGGGGAAAAGTACGATGGTGAAAGCAATGCTGGGATTGATTCCAGCCTGTCGCGGTCGGGTAAAATATCAGGGGCGGTTGTTGAAAGAACAGTTGGATAGGGTGGCTTATGTGCCGCAGCGATCGCAAATTGACTGGGATTATCCGATTACGGTATGGAATGCGGTGATGATGGCGCGCACAGTCCATACTGGTTGGTTTCGCAATCCCTCTCGTCAGTCGCAGGAATTGGTGAATGCTGCTTTGTTGCGGGTGGGAATGTGGGATTTGCGCGATCGGCAAATTGGCCAACTTTCAGGAGGCCAGCAGCAGCGGATTTTCTTGGCAAGGGCGATCGCGCAACAAGCCGATTTATTGTTTTTTGATGAGCCTTTTAATGCTATTGACAAAACTACTGAAGAGATTATTTTTGATGTTTTTTCAGAACTGAAAGCCGAAAATAAGACTTTGCTTGTAATTAGTCACGATTTAGGAGAAACTTTAAAATTATACGATAATTTATTGTTGTTGAACAAGCAGTTAATTGCGATCGGTTCCCGCCGCGAAGTGCTGACTGCTGCTAATATTCAAAAAGCCTATGGTTATGATTTAAGTTTAGTTTCTGCGTGAGAGAAATAGGAATTGTGGCACGGGCATCTTGCCTATGCAAGACAGTTGTACCCAGGACACGGCATTGCCGTGTCCCTACTGGAAAATGCTATAAATGTTAAATTTACTAATTGAGCCTTTAAAATTCGAGTTTATGCGAAATGCGATCGCGATCGGCGTTTTGCTAGGAATCCTTTGTGCGGTGGTCGGCTCCTACTTAATTGTACAGCAAATGGGCATGATGGTTGACATGATTGCCCATTCTGTGTTAGCTGGATTACCTGTGGCTTTTGCTTTAGGTGTCAATATTGCGATCGGTGCGTTTATATCGGGAATGATCAGCGCTGGAATCATGGCATGGATTCAGTCGCAATCCCGCATCAAAATTGATGCAGTCATGGCCTTACTCTTGTCCACTTTTTTAGCACTTAGCATCACTTTGATTAGCCTATTGCGGACAACTAAACTAGACCTTGACGGGTTTTTGTTCGGCAATATCTTGTCAGTTGCACCTGCTGATGTGCAGCAAACTTTTTTCACAACTTTGATAATTTTGGTAGCGGTGAAAGTCTTTTACAAAGAATTGTTATTTTATACTTTTGATCAGTTGGGAGCCCAGGCTAGCGGTTTGCCAGTAAACTGGATTTATTTTGGCATGATTTCAGCGATTACGCTGACGATTGTGGCGAGTTTGCAAACAGTTGGGGCGCTGTTAGTAATTTCGCTGTTAATCGGGCCGGGCATTACTGCGTACTTGTTGGTGAAAGAGTTACATTTAATGATGGGATTAGGATCTGCGATCGGGATTACTGCTAGCATAACTGGTATGTATCTGAGCTATTATTTAAATATGCCATCTGGTGCTGCAATTGTATTAGTTGTTTTTGGGTTGTTCTTGCTAGCCTTGCTATTTAGTCCCAGTCAAGGAATCTTGACAAGAAAAAGAGGGTGATTAGTTGTTAGAATTCATATCAATTCCGATTGCACCGTCAGGTGATGTTGACTGTTGACTGTTGACTGTTTGAACAATACCGATGCTACCGGAATTGATATCATTCTTGATTCTTGAGTCAACGCATCCTACTAAAGCCTTTTCCCCGCATTGATTTTGACCAAATAAGCAATTCGCCACCACATCCGCCTGCTGCAAGAAATTGACCTTGAGGATGCCAAGCGAGACAGGAAAAACCGCCATCTGCACCCTCAAGAATTTGCAGCAATTCTTCTGCTTCCTGCCACAAACAAATTTGACCATCTGCCGAAGCCGAAGCCAATAAAAATGTGTTAGGTTGAAATGCGATCGCATTTACCACATTTTCATGCACCTCTAACGCCCAACCTTCCCAACCGACACTTTCATCAGCATCTCTTTCCCAAACAGAAATCCCTTGAGAACTCGAAGCAGCCAATAAAGGTGCACCCAAAGAATTAGTTTTATCCGACCAAGCTAGCTGTCGAACTTTACCCGGAAAACCCTGCATTACCCAAGGCGTATCGCTTCCCCATTCGTTGACAATTAGGGTGTTATCCATATTACCACAAGCTAAATACTTCCCTTCTGGCGACCAGGAAATTGCACCTGTAGCCGATGGCACTGACAAGACGTGCGGGTCTTCATCCCAGTCTTCACCGTTCCAAACTTTTACACCTTGATAGCCGCTAATTGCCAAATATTTAACAACAGGATGCCAAGCTAAGTCTAGCACTGAAGACGAATCAAAATTCAGAGTTACTTCAACTGTATCATCGTCAGCATTCCAAACTTGAACGGCGCGGCCGATACAGAATGCTAATTGGTTAAAGTTGGGACTCCACTCTAATTTGTCAACCCACACGCGCTTGTTATCCAAATCAGCAATTAATTCCCCAGAATTGACCTGCCAGATTCGTACTTTTCCGTCTTGTCCGCCAGCGGCTAGCAATTGACTATCTGAGGAAAAAGATAAGCAATCTATTGAATTGCCAGTTGCTGTTTGCAAGGGCTGCAAAGACAATTGACTCAATGTCTCTACATTTCCTAGCATCACTTCTCCGGCGGCGGAACAGACTGCGAAATTTTTGCCATCTGGCGACCAAGTAACAGCAGTCACGTAATCAGATAGCATTTCCTTCGCCTGAAGTTGTAGGGTTAATTTAGTTTGATTTGTCTTTTTTTTTTCAGTCTTGTTTAAACCAGACACTTACGAAAATCCTCTGTTAATTGAGTTTCGTTTAGGTTGCGACCAATGAATACGAGTTCGTTCTTCGGAGTTTCGGTCGGTTTCCAGGCTCTATCTGGTCTGCCATCGAACAGCATATGTACTCCTTGAAACACAAATCTTCTGTTTTCCCCGGCAATATTCAAAATGCCTTTTGTCCGAAAGATATCCGTGCCTTGAGTTCGCAACAATTCTTGAATCCAATCGCTAAATTTGTCCCCGTCAATAGCACCAGATTCTACTATGGCTATTGATTTTACGCTTGGATCGTGTTCGTGAACGTGTTCGCTCAGAAAGTCTGGTTCGATTTCTAAAGCCCGATTCAAATCAAATGCTTTCACGCCCAACAAAGCATCTATTTCTAGTTCAGCGTTGTGGGTTTGGTGAATTTTTGCGAGTGCATTCATTGCCCGAATTCGCTTCTCTAATTCAGTCAACTCTTCTGGCGTGACTAAATCAGTTTTGTTGAGCAAAACTACATCAGCAAAGGCAATTTGTTCTTGAACTTCCTCTGCGTCCCAGTGCTGCCAGATGTGCTTGGCATCGACTACGGTGACAACTGCATCCAGCAGCAATTTGTCCCGCATATCTTCGTCTACAAAGAATGTCTGAATTACGGGTGCAGGGTCAGCTAAACCTGTGGTTTCGATGACTATGTGGTCGAATTTATCGCGCCGCTTCATTAAGTTGTTGATAATCCGAATTAAATCGCCTCTGACTGTACAGCAAATGCAGCCGTTGTTCATCTCGAAAATTTCTTCGTCGGCATCGATGATTAGTTGATTGTCGATACCTACTTCGCCGAATTCGTTGACGATAACTGCAACTTTTTTGCCATGCTCCTGTGTTAAGATGTGGTTCAGTAGCGTAGTTTTGCCTGCACCCAGATAGCCTGTGAGAACGGTAACAGGAACTGATTCGATCGCACTAGCAGTCACCATACTTGACCTCGATGATTGTGAAATGATAACCATTATCGGTACTTATACCAGACTTGCTGCTAGCAATACATTAAATAATGTTAATATATTTTTCGCTGTAGATTTTAACGGCGAGTTTTACCACAATAGACAGAATAATACTTGTGGGCTATCATAAATCAATCTATACATTTAATTTAAAAAACACCATGACTCAGCTATCAGAAAAGCGAAAAGGGCTGCGGGGTAGAATCTCTCCCGAAATGATTGCCAAGTAGTCTTAGATCCCCAACTTCTTGAAGAAGTCAGGGATTTGAAGTATTGTATTTTTGGGGTAAGCTTACTTACAAGAATGACTGTATTTTAGCAGAGTCTAGTTCTCGACCGATAAACACCAATTTGGTTTGCCGAAGTTCTGAAGGTTTCCAAGCCCGATCGTAAAAATATTCTATCCGATCGCCTACACCCTGCAACACCATCCTCATCGGCTTCTTAGGAACCGCCACAAACCCTTTAATCCGGTAGATTTCTTGCTGCTGCATCAACGATTGCAGTTTTTTGACTAACTCATCAGGTTCAAATTCGCGATCGGCAATAAAGTAAGTTGAGGTAATATCATCATCATGGTCATGTTCCTCTTCGGTGTCGTGATGACTTGGCCGAGACTCCAAATTATCCTCAACCGCCGCATTAAATCCCAATAACACATCTGGGTTAATTTCGCCACTCTTACAAGGGACAATCTTCACACTAGGGCGCAATTCTTGCTGTAACCACGTTTGGACTTTCTTTTGAGTTTCTGCATCCACGCGATCGACCTTAGTCAAAAGTACCATATCAGCACAAGCCAACTGATCTTCAAACAATTCCTCGATCGGCGTTTCATGATCTAAACTATCATCAGCCTGCCGCTGCGCCATCAAAGCATCAATATCCCCGACAAAATTACCACTAGCAATAGCTTCACAATCCACTACAGCCACGACACCATCTACCGTCGCACCAGTACGAATTTCCGGCCAGCGAAAAGCTTGAATTAAAGGTTTAGGGAGTGCGAGTCCAGAAGTCTCAATCAAAATACAATCAATCTGTTCTCGACGCTTTAATAACTCTTGCATTGTCGGCAAGAACTCCTCTTGAACCGTGCAACAGAGACAACCATTTGTGAGTTCTACAATGTTAGTCATCGCATCTCCTTCATCATCGCAAACTTGACAATCACGCAACAGTTCACCGTCGATTCCAACTTCGCCAAATTCATTTACAATAACTGCGATGCGGCGACCTTGATTGTTTTGCAATAAATGGCGAATTGCGGTAGTTTTGCCACTGCCGAGAAAGCCAGTAATGACTGTAACAGGAATTTTGTGCATTGGTAATTTTTTTGTTGTTTTGTGAAGGAATGGGAAAGATAAATTCCCGTTTGTAGTAGGGACACGGCAGTGCCGTGTCCTGATTGTGGGTAACTTATTCCTATCTAATTTGACTTATTCCTATCTAATTTGGCAGTGGCGGGATTTTCGCCAAAACGCCTTTCTTCAGAGCTTGAGGACGTTCTGACCAGGGCAACAAACCATCTGATTTGGCATAGTATTGACTAGCGCATTCCAGCACAGCCTCGACGCTTTCAGATTCATTGGGAGGCAAGTCACCAAACAGATAAGTGTACTTTCCAGCAGCAGCAAAAGACACAGCACAAGAGTGACTGCAAGCACTCATGCACTCAACTTCCTGAATATCAAATTCATCGGACAATTCCCAATCTTTAGCTAGTTGCGACAAGTCTTCCAAGAATTGTTGACCACCACTTTTTCCTTCTCGCTTGCCGTTTTTCCAAACACTAGCGCAAGCAGTGCAAACAAGTAGACTGTGCTTTGTGCGAACAGTCGCATTAATTCTATTCATCATCCGTACCTCGCAGATGCGTTCAAAAGTGAGCTAGATATCGGCGGGCATTCTGACTTTAGAAACAACAAATGTTTCATTACAGTTGCGGGACAGCGCCGGACTTGCACCGAACTTTCCCCGTTTCCTCTAGCGGCTGCTCCTCGCTAGAACCGATCGCGAATTCACATCATACCAAATCCGGTAGCATCGGAATTATTATTAGCCGAAATTAGGACACGGCTTGGCCTTAGTCCCTACAATATTATGTTGGGTAGGGACTAAGGCCAAGCCGTGTCCTCTATCCTGACGGTGCAACCAGAATTGATCTTATGCAGTTTCGTGCTGTTTGTGCCATGCGGGATGCCACAGCAATTCAGCAGTCGATCGCTTCTCGACCATTTCCTTAGTAATTGTACAGTTAGCTACATCCTTGCGAGAAGGCAACTCATACATAACATCGAGCATCAACTCCTCTAAAATACTGCGGAGAGCTCTGGCACCAGTTTTGCGACGACAAGCCTCTTGGGCGATCGCACGCAGAGCATCCGGCTCAAATTCCAACTCCACACTATCCATATTCAACAGCTTTTGATACTGCTTCACCAGCGCATTGCGAGGTTCAGTCAATATCTGCATCAAAGCTGCCTCATCCAGCGGCGAAATCACTGTCACCACGGGTATCCGCCCAACAAATTCAGGAATTAAACCAAACTTCACTAAATCATCGGGTTGTACCTGTTGCAAAATATCCGCGGCCCGCTTATCTTTCGGCAACAAAGTCGAGTTAGTGTCGCTTTCAACAGGCTGAATAAAGCCTAATGATTTTTTACCCAGACGCTGTTCCACTATTTTTTCTAAACCGACAAAAGCACCGCCGCAAATAAATAAAATCTTGCTAGTGTCAACTTGAATAAAATCTTGATAAGGATGTTTCCGGCCGCCTTGGGGAGGCACATTGACTACTGTTCCTTCCAGCATTTTCAGCAGCGCTTGCTGCACCCCTTCTCCTGATACATCCCGCGTGATCGAAGTGTTTTCGCTTTTGCGAGCAATCTTGTCAATTTCATCAATATAAATAATCCCACGCTGCGCCGCTTCGACATCAAAATCTGACATTTGCAAAAGCCGCAACAAGATATTTTCTACGTCGTCGCCGACATAGCCTGCTTCCGTCAGCGTTGTTGCATCCGCTACTGCAAATGGCACTTCCAGCATTTGGGCTAAACTTTGGGCTAGCAGAGTTTTTCCGCAACCTGTGGGCCCGACTAGCATGATGTTAGACTTTTGTAGTTCCACGTCGCCATCGGGGGAAGATTTGCCACTATCTTTGGCTTGGTCAACACTCAAGCGCTTGTAGTGGTTGTAAACTGCTACAGAAAGAACTTTTTTGGCTGAGTTTTGACCGATGACATGGTTGTCTAAATGCTGTTTAATGTCAGTTGGTTTCGGAATTTTAGCTAAAACAATTTTCGGTTTGTTCGATCGACCCCGTCGCGATTTTTGTCCCTGAGATTCTTGCATCTCTGACTGGGGAACCTGTTGAGCGACTGTTTTTCCAGAGTCAAAGAACTCTTCCTCTAAAATTTCATTGCACAATTCTACACATTCATCGCAGATGTACACGCCGGGCCCAGCTATTAACTTGCGGACGTGCTCCTGCGACTTGCCGCAAAAGGAGCATCTGAGATTGGAGTCATATTTTGACATATTTACCTCTTAATTTAAAGTTGCGGTTACTTGTTTCGGTTGAAGGAGTTTTGGCGCGATCGAATATTGTTCTTTTCAAAGGAATTTTTGGCGATCGGACACTCGATCCACTCAAGCCTCGCACGCTCTACTTCTAAGTTAACACTTTTGACGCATTATCGATTAGCGATTAATCATCAGTGATTAGCAAATATAAGCGCAATTTTCTGTTTTGTGACTCCCAGTCAACAGTCAACAGTCAACATCACCTGACGGTGCAACCGGAAATGATATCACTTACCATTTTTTGTATTCCAGAAACTTTCCCGACATAATTATTTTTACCCGATCGCCTTTTGGGTCTTCTTCTTTCTCAACATCCAAAGTAAAGTCGATCGCGCTCATAATCCCGTCCCCGAATTTTTCGTGAATCACTGCTTTGAGAGGCATTCCATAGACCTGCATAATTTCATAAAACCGATAAATCAGAGGGTCAACAGGAACTGCCGCATCTAAGGAACCTTTTAGCGGAGGTTCTGAGAGAACCTGAGCCATTTCGTCATCCAGTCCCAAAGCCGACACAATTTTTTGTGCTTCATCCAACGATGCACTAGCTTGACGGTAAATCACCGCAGCAATCCAAACTTCATCGCGATCGAGCACTTTTTCTAAGTCTGCAAAACTAATTCCCTGAGTTTTTTTAGCGGTCAAAAGTTTCTCTGTAATTTTTGAAATAGCCATTAAAACTTCTCCAACTAACCTTGTGCAAGATATAAAAAATATCTCATATTTTCAACTTTTTGTCAATAGGAACTAGATCAAATATTTTGAAATACTCACCGGCCTCTTATGAGCGGTGATTCTTGACGCTTCACAGGGTTCTGCTACCGAAGTAGTCTTACAATCCCTCAGCGTCCATTTAGAGTCGTGGCAATTCCCTATCCCGACTTGAGCTATATTCCTCGCAGCATTTTCATCTCTATCTTGCTTAGTACCACAACTTAAACAAAGCACTGAGCGAATAGATAAATCGATTTTTCCCCATTTAAAACCACAATCTGAGCAGATTTGGCTAGTAGGTTCCCATCGACTGATGACCTTAAATTCCCTACCAAACTTCTCGGACTTAGCCTCACAAAGTGTTCGGAATTCGTACCATCCTTGTTGACTAATCGCACGAGAAAGCTTCCGATTCTTGACCATCCCAGATACATTGAGGTCTTCCAAAACAATCACTTGGTTTTCGTTGACTATTTTAGTTGACAAATTGTGTAGGAAGTCTTTGCGGGTATCGGCAATTTTATTGTGCAACTTGGCGATTCTAATGCGAGTTATATTCCTTCTCTTGGAATCTTTGGGTTGGCGAGCTAATTTGCGTTGCAGTTTGCGAACTTTCCGGTCTAGTTTTTTATAGCTAGGACTCTCGGCTTTCTCGCCATTGCTCATTACTGCAAAGGTTTTAATCCCTAAGTCGATACCGATACTTGGATTCTTGGCCTCGGATTGAACTGGCTCAATCTCTACAACAAAACTCAAGAAGTAGCGGTTGGCCGAGTCCTTGATTACTGTAACTGAGCTAGGTAGTGACGGTAATTCCCTAGACCACACTGGATTGACGATTCCAATCTTGGCTAAATAGATACCACCGTTTTTCTTCATGGAAAACCCACGAACAGTAAATCTTGCTGACTGACTGCTTGTTCTTTTTTTGAATCGAGGATACCGTACTGTTTGTCCTTTTCTTTTCCCTTTACAAGAATCAAAGAAATTCTTAAAAGCCGTTTCTAAATCGATTACAGATTGCTGCAATGGAACGCATGACACCTGTTCCAGCCAAGTTCTTTCCTCAGTTTGTTTTGCCTCAGTTATTACTATTTTCTGAAGTTCTGCTGATTTAGGCTTTTTCTCTGATTGTTTACAAAGTGCAAGAGCATCATTCCAGACCACCCGGACACAACCAAATAACTGAGCTAAGCTCTGTTGCTGCTGGTCGGTCGGATAGATTCTGTAGCGGTATCTTGCTTTCATTTTTAGGAGTGTATTCTTATTCTATTATATGCCGAGTTCG
This sequence comes from Tychonema litorale BBK16, assembly GCF_021648855.1. Taxonomy (GTDB): domain Bacteria; phylum Cyanobacteriota; class Cyanobacteriia; order Cyanobacteriales; family Microcoleaceae; genus Microcoleus. The sequence goes on from NZ_JAKJHX010000025.1 coordinate 25,577, forward strand.
TCATCCCCCACAACTGGCAACTTATAGATCCCGCCATAAGTTATAACTTACCTGCAAAATGGTACAGTTAGCACTATGTGTGGTCAAATTTACATACTCTCAGATCCCTGATCGAACTCGCCAGCCTTGTGCCGGGTACTCGATCGCCTAACCAAAGTCCCTTTACCGTTAACAACTGACAACAGAAGAAAATATGGAGATTAACACCAAAGATTACAGCATCCTCTATGACAGCGCTACCGAAACAGTTGCCTGCTGGGGCTCTTTCCGGCTCAGCCAAATGGAAGAATATGCGCCAATCGTACAGTTACTCAACGACGTGGCGGACAGGGAGCCGAAGACAATTACTCTCGACTTGCGAAAACTAGAATTTTTAAACAGTTCCGGGATCAATATCTTATCAAAATTTGTCATCAAAGTCCGCCAGCAAAAAAATATTCAAATCGTGGTAAAAGGCTCCAAACAGATACCATGGCAGGGAAAATCGCTCAAAAACTTACAGCGCCTGATGCCTTCTTTGTACTTGGAATTGGAATAGCTAATCGCCCGAGGTAAATGTGAGTTCCATCTAAAGTCCGGGAAGCAGAACTAGGGAGTTGAAGTGGATAAAAATAAGTCATAGTTAAGTTATTAGCAAACAGTAAAAAAACTTCTGAATTGACTAAAAGTTACCAATTGTCTTGTTATGCAGGAAGAACCATCGAGAGAGCAGCTATTTTGGGAAGTTCAGCGCCTGCGTGCAGAACTGGAAAACTTGAAGTGCGAAAAAGCCGATCTAGAAATTTTGCTGGAGACTACAACCGAACACTCGGATACGATCGAAGCTGACTTGCTATCAAAAGCTGAGTCTGTCGTGCGCGAAAGCGAAGAGCAGTTTCGGGCGATCGCCTCAGCAACTCCCGTTCCCGTCTTGGTTTCTCGGCTCTGTGACGGTTTAATTATGTATGCAAACGCTCAAATGGCTGCTCTCCTCGAAACACCCCTAGAAGAATTGATTGGGCACGTGACCCCAGATTTTTATTTTAATCCTTCCGAGCGCCCAAAGGTACTTGACGCACTTGCCAAGGACGGGTGCATCAAAAACTATGAACTCCAATGCAAAAAGGGAGATGGTAGCACTTTCTGGGCAATGATCTCCGTTCAGCCCCTACTGTTCAACGGTCAGTCAACAGCCTTGTGTGCGTTGTATGACCTCACTCAGCGCAAGGAAGCAGAACAAATCCTCCAAGAGAGCGAGAAGCGACTCCGCCGCCAAAGTCTGGCTTTGTTGCAGCTAGGTCGGCAGAGGACTATCAACAACGGCGCGCTGAATTTGGGAGTTCGCGAAATTACTGAGGCCGCCGCACGCACTTTGGACGTGGAAAAAGTCAGCGTGTGGCTGTACAACCATTTCCAATTTGGAACTCGCTACATAACAGATGCTCAGCACAATTTGGCGGCTAGAGCGATCGCATGCCCGCAAACAGAGACCATTCATCAAGATGCGATCGACCAACAGCAAAATAATCTAGCCACTAATTCTAAGTTTAAAATCCCAAATCTCAAATTAGTTTGTCTCGATTTGTACGATCGCACCAACGAGAGTAATTCCAGTCGCAAAGAAACATCAGTAAACGCTCCAAAAGTTTCAAATTTAGATTTGGAATGCGACACTGCGGGCGAAAATACGCGATCGACCAATCCCTTAGAGTCGCCGCTGACAACTCCAAACTCCATAAAAACAGACTTGTGCAACTTATCTTTGGAAGCAGAACATTCCCCAGTCCTCCCCAACACCTGCAATCCCAATTCATCCATCTTAAATATAGCCATTAGGCTCGGCGGCCAGATCGTCGGCATCCTCTCTCTGGAACATATCGGAGCACCCCGCCAGTGGGCTTTGGAAGAGCGCACCTTCGCCGATTCTTTGGCAAATTTAGTCGCACTGGCGATCGAAGGATCTGAACGCCAGCGAGCCCAAGAAGCCCTCTCCAAAGCCAAATCGCAGCTAGAAATCACCGTCCATCAACGCACCGCTCAACTCACCGCCACCAACAAACTCCTCCGCATAGAAATTGCCGAGCGCAAAAGAGCCGAAATAGCTTTGCAAGAAGCACTACACAAAGCCGAAGCAGCTTCCAGAGCTAAAAGCACTTTTTTAGCCAATATGAGCCACGAACTGCGAACCCCACTCAACGCCATCATCGGTTACAGCGAAATCATCGAAGAAGAAGCCTTAGAAGCAGGATTCGACAACTTAATTCCCGACACTCAAAAAGTTCAGATCGCTGGTAAACATCTGCTGACCTTAATTAATGATATCCTCGACCTTTCTAAGATTGAAGCTGGTCGAATGGATCTTTACTTAGAAACATTTGATTTAGGTAATTTACTAAAAGAAGTAGTAACAACTTTATCCCCTTTAGTCGAAAAAAATCGTAATCAATTGCAAGTAGATTGCCAGATTGAGCTGGGATTTATGTATGCCGACTTGACTAAAGTACGACAAATTTTGTTCAATTTACTCTCAAATGCCCTGAAGTTTACCGAAGGGGGAACCATAGTCCTCAGCGCCACTCGCGAACTAACAGGCGACAGCGAATGGGTTTATTTGCGAGTAGCTGATACGGGCATTGGAATGTCGGCTCAACAGCAACAGAGTTTATTTCAACCTTTTATACAAGGGGACGCTTCAACCACTCGCAAGTACGGAGGAACAGGTTTGGGATTGGCAATTAGCCGCCTGTTTTGTCAGATGATGGGAGGTGATATCACCCTAGAGAGCGAGGTGGGTATTGGCTCAACTTTTACTGTTCAATTAAAGGCAAAAGTTGACCTTGTTGCATAGTTTTACAGGCCGGTGGACTGTAGTAGTTGAAACAGTTCCAAGTTCTAGCGAAACTGACTCAATTTCTCACGAAAAAGCAGAATTCAAAAACCAAACTAAAGTAGAAAGGATTCCGACTTTTTCCCATGCCATCTGCCTGACCAAACAAAAGATTTTTTTCTCCTCGTCTTTGGTTAAATACCAAGGCAAAAAATCTGCGGTTAAGTTGACTTTCATCCCTAATAAAGTCAAGGTTAATTAATTGGATCGCAGCGAATTTCGATGATGAATCCGTCGGGATCGTAAAAGTAAATGCCGCGTCCGGTAGCGCGAGTTACAGGGCCACTGTCGATCGCAATTTGATTTGAGTTTAGCACTTCCAAAGCGCGATCGAACAATTGCGGATCAATATCAAAAGCCAAGTGATTAGCGCGAGTAAAAGCCTTCTCTGGGTCTGGATTTGGCGGTTCTAACTCAGGCTGCCAAAATAAGTCGATCACAGTACCGTCTGGAGTCACAAAATTGGCAACTTTACCAGCCGCTACCAACTCTAGCAAAGTTGCCGGAACTTCTTCACCCGTTAGTTCATGCAAGCCAAGAATTGTACCGTAGAAATGTCGAGACGCTTTCATATCCCGCACATTTAAGGCAATGTGATGAACGCGACGCAAATTCCCAGGTGCGAGGGAAATTTTGATGATGTTTTCAGCAGTTTTCATGGCTGTCTTTGAAAAAATTTCAAATATTGTTCTTACTTTTCTTTAGGAAACGATGCAATTCCAGAAAACAACATTACAAGTGCGCCCGCCATAATTGCCATCGCCACTAAACCTATAGCTAAATCTAACCCAGATGTATTTTCCACTCAATATTTCTCCAATTATATCTAATTATCAGAAGGAAAAAGGAGGGCGGGTTTATGTAACCTATCTGCAAGCTTTAAAGCTGTTGGCGAACCCGCCCCTACAACTAATTGAGAATGGCGCAATATCTCCGTTAGATCCGTTACAGAATCCGTTGTCGAACTTCCTTCTAATTTATTTAGCCAATTCGCGATCGATTGCAGCAATCAACTCTGGCGATGCCGGCGATACACTGCTGGGGAATCTAGCAACCACTTCACCTTGTTTATTCACCAAAAATTTCTCAAAATTCCAAGCAACCTCGCCCTTGGGATCGATCGAACTGGTAAGCTTAGAGTACAGCGGGTGTTGCTCGCTACCTTTAGCGTGTACTTTGTCAAATAGTTCAAAACTAACACCATATTTTGTAGTGCAGAACTCAACAATTTCTGAGTTAGTTCCCGGTTCTTGAGCGCCGAAATCATTGCAGGGAAACCCTAAAACCCGCAGTCCTGCATCGCTGTACTTCTGATTCAATTCTTCGAGTCCCTTATATTGAGGCGTATAGCCACACTTGGAAGCTAAATTCACGATCAAGAGTACCTTACCAGCATACTCTCCTAGCTGTTTGTCTTCGCCTGCGATCGTTTTTACTTTAATGTCAGAAATTGTGCTGCTCATTTTCCAATACTGCTAGACTTTACCAGCACAATTTTAGCGCATTTCAGAACAACTTTTTCTAAACTGAGATATTGCACCATGATCAAGAAAAGACAAGATGCCTGTTCCACAATAAAATTCACTCTTTGTGGAACAGGCATTTTGCCTTTTTATAAAAGGCTTATTAAGAATAGTGCAAAATCTCACCTAAAGGCAACCGAAAACTATAAGCTGTCAATCCATTTTTGATAAGTCTCTTGAAGTTCATAATTTTCGAGAACAATTTCTAGGCGAACTTTCACACAACCATGACGTGGCTGAGAAGCGATCAAATTTAGCATTTTGCTGGCTTTTTGCACCGAGGCAAATTCAGCAATGACTGTTGGTTCCGACGGCTCTACCTTGATTGCGTTCAAATCTATACCGGTGATTTGTCCCTCACCCAAATCTATTTCTGCCAGCACCTTCGGATCATCACCGACTTGTTCAACAATCAGCTTTTCCCTCTGGATTGGCACTTGTACCATCCGAGTTTCAATTTCTTTGCGGACGATAACTTCACCGACTTTGCGCTTGCTGCGATTGATGACTAATCGTTCTTCTAGCAGGCGAATTACTTCTTGATCTACAATATCTAAGTCTTCATGATTTTCCCCGATTTCCAGGTTCTCAATTTGAATTTCAGTATCTGTTTGATTTGACATAACTGGTTGGGGTCTAATTTGGTGGCTATGATTCATATCGCTTGGGAATACTGGGGCAACTTCTAAATGCTCTTCCTTCCCATTTACCGATTTTTCTGGAAGCATCTCTATTTGCTCTAAACTAAGTTTTGCAAACAGGAATTTTTCATGATAATCTACTTTTTTAATAAGTTTTATATTTAATAAAAAAAGGCGCGGTTTTTCGTTATTGTTTCCGGTAACTACAAAGTTCAATTGATTGCTGGCATTCAAATAGACATCTTTTACTTTACCGACTAATTCGCCATCCCTATCTTTGACTATAAAACTTTTTAGCTTAGTCCTCACCTTTTCAGGAACTTGGTTAAGACTGGTATTTGATTGAGCAGCTTCAATTTTTGTTGCTGATGCTTGGCTATTCATTTTTTTAAACATTCCTAGTTGAGAATTTTAATTATGAGTTTACAGGGGTCGGATTTATGGTTACAAGTTGGTCTTATGCAGACTAACTTGTAACCATAAATCCGTCCTTATATCGGCAGTTTACGGTTTACATCTTGTTATCTACAACCGGAGTTCCATCTGTATTAATGTCTAATTCTTCACGGCGCAATGTTTCTTCACCATCCACTGTGCTACGAACGACTTCTTTTCTAATATTGACTTCTTCTCGCAAGTAGGCTTCTTTGTGAATGTCGGCGGTTTCTTCGTAAACTTCCATGCGTGCAACTTCGCCAGATTGGAAGTTAGCCTCGCCAACAGAAACTACTTGACCCACTTCTACGGGTGTTACTCTTTCGATCACGACTCGTTCTTTTTCAATGGGTACTGAAGCTCGTCCAATTTGAGTTTCAACACGCTTACCAACTGCTACTTCGCCTGTTTTTGCACGGTTTTTGTTGGCAATCAAACGTTCTTCATACAGTTTGAAGGTTTGATGGTTCTGCTCGTTTGTTTCGTACAGAGGGCGATCCATCTCGTAGTTGTAGCTACTGCGATCGTAGCTAGCAGGAGTAGAAAGGCTTGATGCAGTTTTATCGGCAGGAGTTTGATTGCGATAAACGCCTCTTACCTGTTCTTCGCCATCGTAATCTACAGGTTGTAATTCATCATAAGCGGGCAATTCTTCTGCTTGTTCTTTGCTGTGAAGACCTGTTGCATAAACGCGACGAGCACCGTAGTCGAAGCGAGCCGACCCAATGGGTAGCAATACTTTTTTGCCAAAAATCCAGATGCCAGTATCAATTACTAAGTAACGAAAACGGCCGGTTTCATCTACCAAAGCGTCATAAATGTTGCCTACTTTTTCGTCCGAGTCACCGGCATAAACATCAAATCCTTTGATGTCGTCGCCAGCAAAGATTTCTTCTCTATAGTTAGGATAAAATTCAGCGATTTTTTGAAGTGCCATGTTTTTTTTCCTTTTTCTTCTAGTTAAGTTAATACTAAAAATTTATTAATTATTTTGCCTCTCCCTAAAGTCGGAAGTATATCATCTAAGCTGTTTAATACTATAGGAATACATTGGGTAATATTGGCTACCGTACTCAACATTTTTAAAATTACTTACAGCCAGGAAACGGCACTGCTGTGTCCCTACAATTAACCTGGCGTAGGGAAACGGCACTGCCGTGTCCGATCTATTATCTCGCTACAAGTTATAAATTTGAAGTTCAGAGTTGATTTAGTTGAGCTCTGATCGTTTCTATCCTTTTGCGATTAACTCCTAAATCTGACTGTCCCAAACGTGAAGCCGATCGCACATGAATCACTTTTGCCCCCTCATCTACCAAGAATTCCACATCGTCAACGAACCCCATCAAGGAACTGGTAAATTCCACATAGAGATAATTATCTGTTTGGTCGATAATTTTCGTTTTGTCCAAAGATGCGATCGCCCCTTTGAGACTAGCCATTGCCACTGTAGGCGTCGAACCATAGGCCAAAGGCTCTATTTTGTGTTCGGCATCCTGACTGAAGCTACTGACGCAGTTGGGGGAACTAGGGCATCCTGCGAGTTGTCCTGACTGAATACCGAGATTAGTAGGTCTTTTTCCAGCAAACATTGTTTTTTCTCCAGGGATAACTATGAAAAGAGCGATCGACAGTATTGCTACTCCTAGCAATGACATTAAAATAAATAGCAGTTTTTTCAATGCTGTCGGTGATTTTGTTTCAACTGTTTGCAAATTCTTAGCCCTCATGTGGAAGTTTTATCTAATTTTAATATACAGCCTATTCCTGTAGGGAAACGGCACTGCCGCGTCCTCAGTTTCTCTCAATTTGCCGAAATCAAGTTTCAACGCTTTTCGATCAGCCAGTAAGTCAGCATTTTTCCTTTACCTTTAACCTCTATAATCCCTCTTTCTTCCAAAATAAACTGATCTTTTAAACGTTCATAAGTCGCCGCCGTCACTTGAATTTTCCCAGACTCTCCATTCGACTCCATTCGCGAAGCAACATTCACAGTATCACCCCACAAATCATAGCTAAACTTGCTAATTCCAATAATTCCCGCCACCACCGAACCGCTGTGTATTCCGATCCGCAATTGAAAATTTTCTCCGATTTCCAGATTAAACTGAGTCAAAGCCACTTGCATCTCCAGGGCTAAAAGTGCGATCGCCTCCTCATGATCATCTCGCGGTGTCGGCAACCCTCCAACCACCATGTAAGCATCCCCAATCGTCTTAATTTTTTCCAACCCCCGCGACTCAGATAACCGATCAAATTCACAAAAAATCCCATTCAGAATTTCCACCAACTGCGTCGGACTTTGGTGAGCAGAAAACTCAGTAAAACCGACCAAATCAGCAAACAACACACTCACTTCATCAAAATGATCGGCAATCAGCTTTTGTTCCTTTTTCAACCTGATTGCGATCGGCTTGGGCAAAATATTTAACAGCAATTTTTCCGTTTTTTCCTGTTGTATTCTCAAGGCCGATTCAACTTGCTTACGCTTAATCAGCCAACCTAGCTGAGTAGCAACAACACTGAATAATTCCAATAATCTTGACTGACATTCAATACTCTTATTACAATAACAAATCACAACAGCCAAAACTTGATCTTCAGCCATTATGGGAAAACCAAATGCTGCTTTTAAACCAACATTTTCAGCACTTTCAAAACGCACAAAAACGTCTTCGTCTACTAAAGAAATATCCTCAATCCATTCAGGCTGCTGGGATAGAAAAATTCTACCCGGCATTCCCATACCAGAAGAAAAAGTTAATTGCAAACTTGTTTCTCGAAATTCCGAAAAACTCAAATCACTAGCATACTTACCTCTAGCACATTTTAAAAGTGTGCCATCACGATCCGGAATCCAAGCTTCGGCTAAATTCCATTTGATCGTCTCACAAATTAAGCCTAAAATCACATCTATCGCAGACTCAAAATCCTCAGACTTGCTAATAGCTTGAGTCGCTTTGAGCAACAAAGAAGTTTCCGTTTCAACCCGTTGACGCTCCGCAATTTCCTCTTGCAATTGATTGTTTTGCTCAATCAACTCATTATTTTTTGCTTGCAATTCCATCTGCAAGGAACGCACCATAAGTTGATTGTTAACTCGCGCCAACACTTCCTTCACCTGGAAAGGTTTTGTGATATAGTCAGATCCACCCACTTCAAAAGCCTTTGCTTTATTTAATACATCTTCTAAGGCACTCAGAAAAATGATCGGTATCTCCCTAAACTCTGGTTGAGATTTCAATTTTTGACAAATTTCATAACCGCTAATATCCGGCATCATAATATCTAACAAAATCAAATCTGGATGACTAGATTGAATCGCCTCCAAAGCTGAAAATCCGTTAGTAACAGGTCTAACTTTGTAGCCCTGCTTTTGCAAAATTCTAATCAACAAACGTAGATTGTCTGGTGTATCGTCAACTACTAAAATATCCGCTTGATAGTTATCAGTTTTATTTGTTTTCATCTGCATTATCTAATTCCTCCGCTACAGTAATTAAATTGAAAATTTTCTGATAATCAAAATCATCTAAATGACCTTGAAGAATATTTGCTAATTCAGCATGAGAGTCCCTAATTTCTTCGATCGTATTAGCAATTAAATCAAAGTCAGCGCTGCGAATGACCTGCCTCATGTTATCTATCCATTCTACGGGCAGTTTTGGCATAAAACCAATCGAAAAATCCGAGATAGAATCAGATAGCTGGGGGCGATCGCTTGTTGAGCCAAAGTATATATACTTCACTCCTAAATGTTTTTCGATAGCATCAAATATATCTGTTTTAGAGAAAGGCTTGCTGATAAAATCGTCACACCCAACCAATAAAGCAAAAGATCGTTTTTCTCTGTCTATTATACTAGCTGTCAAGGCAACAATCTTTGAGATTGGTAATTCAGAACTTGTGCTGAGCGTAGCCGAAGTATTCCGCATTCTGATCTCCTTATTTATTTGCTCGTCCTCCTCTCTCTCCCGTATTCTGAGTCGAATTTCTAGAGTAGCTTCATAGCCATCCATGACTGGCATTAGCAGATCCATAAAGATTAAGTGCGGATGCCAATTTTCCCATATTTCTACTGCTTCGAGACCGTTGCTAGCTTGTTGTACCAAGAAACCCAAGGGAGAGAGCAGTTTTACTAAAAGTAGCCGATTATCTTCGCGATCATCAACAATTAAAATTCGATAACTGGGCTGATTTGCTTCCAAACCTATAACTTTACGGTCGATTTCTGGAACATAAATCACATCAGGATTCACTACATTAACTTGAATCTCAAACTCAAAAATACTACCTTGATCGCGTTTACTTTTTACGATAATATCACCACCCATTAACCTGACAAATTGGCGACTGATAGTCAATCCTAAGCCTGTACCTTTTTGTGCTCCTTGATCCAATTCAGTTTGCACGAATGGTTGAAAAATATTGTCTAATTCTTCCGGGGGAATTCCAATTCCTGTATCTTCTATTTTAAACTGAAGGAACAAGCTAGAATTAATATCTACATCATTTTTTTTTGTGACCGTAAGTGACACCCCGCCAGTTTGAGTAAATTTAATTGCATTATTCAGGAGATTAATCAGCACTTGTCGTAGTTTGATATTATCGGTTTGTACATACTGCGGAACATCCGCAGAACACTCAAAAACTAACTGTAAATCTTGATATTTCGATCGCAGTTGAAACATATCTTGCAACTCATCAAGCAAGCGGTAAAGGTCAAAGTCTTTCAAATCAAGAGTCATACGACCAGCTTCTATTTTCGCCAAGTCTAAAGCTTGATTGATTAAGGTAAGCAGGTGTTCGCCACTGCGATGAATTATTTTGATATTTTCTAAGTCTTCTGGTGTAGCATTCGGGCTAGATTCCATGATTTGAGTAAAACCAAGTATCCCATTGAGAGGGGTACGTAATTCATGACTCATGTTGGCAAGGAAGGTACTTTTCGCTCTGTTTGCTGATTCGGCAGCTAATGCAGCTTGTTGAAGTTGTTCTGTGCGCTCCACTATTTGAGCTTCTAAGGTACGCTGGTAATTTGCTAAGATTTTTTCCGCTTCTTTACGCTCGCTAACGTCTTGAATAGCTGCGATCGCATATACAATATTTCCACTACTATCATAAATTGGCGTTGCACTTATCTCCAAGGAAATTATCAAGCCATATTGGCTGATTTCGACATCATCAACCTTGACAAATTCCCCTTGTAGCGCTCGCCAAATCGGAAAATTATCTGGGAAATATAGCTGGTCATGATCGCCATTATAAGATTCCTTTTTTTCAGGTAATTGTTGCGCTGTTGTTCCCAGAATATTTTTTACACTGAGCAATTCCCCTGCTGCATGATTGAAATATGCGATCGACCCATCTGGATGATAAACAGATACCCCCATTGGCAAAGCCCCTAAAAATTGCCTCAGTCGGTTTTCCTTAGCCGATAATTGCTCGTTTACTTCCTCTAATTCCTCATTTAGTATTTTTAACTCCTCGTTGGCGATTTTCAACTCCTGATTTGCTTCTTTTCTCTTGAGAGTTTCAATTGTCAATTTTTGGTCTTGCAAGTAGCTATGAACCGCTTCTACTACAGTTAATTGTAAATCCTCACATTGCCAAGGCTTAGGAATATAGCGGTACAACTTAGCATACTTGATCGTATTGCTCAATGCTTCTAAATCTGCTTGCCCTGTCAGCATGATTGTCAGCGTATCAGGTGATTTTTCGTGAATTTGTCTGAGTAGTTCGTCCCCTTTAATATCTGGCATGATATAATCAGAAAGCACTAAAGCAATTTCATGTTCATCAGCCTGCAAAAGTGCCAGTAATTCTAAAGCATCTTCCCCACCTTCTGCTGTTTCAATAATACATTGATCGCCGATCACCTTCTTCAGTTCAATTTTTAAACTATTCAGAATATCCGGTTCATCATCTATACAAACAATTACAGGTTTTTTCATGTTTTTTTATTCCTAACTTGATCATACCTATTCAATCTTTAAGTTGACAACATTTGTACAAAATCTGGTATAAATTCGCTGATTTAACGACTTCCTCAAGCTCTAGTTTATCTAATTTATTTTAGTCGTCAGCCTCAGTAATTAAATTAAGAATCTTCTCGTATTCAAAATTATCTAGATAACTCCGAAGAATTTCCGCAAATTCTGAATTATCGCTCCTGATTTCCTCTATGGTACTAGCAATTAAATCAAAGTCAGCACTCCGAATGACCCCCTTCATATTATTTATCCATTCTGCGGGTAGTTTTGATACAAAACCCAGGGTAGCATTTGAGATAGAATCAACATCCGGGCGATCGCCTGTCGAGCTAAAATCTGTTGAATCAGAGTAGATATATTTTACCCCCAAATGTTTATTGAGAGTATCTAATATATCTATTTTGCGAAAAGGCTTACTGATAAAATCATCACAGCCAATCAATAAGGCAAAAGAGCGTTTTTCTCTCTCTATTATACTAGCTGTCAAAGCAATAATCTTCGAGATTGGAAATTCGGAACTTGTGCTGGGCTCTTCGACAGAGTCCCCTCTGAGTCCTTGGACTTCGCTCAGGGGGGACTTAGCTGAAGTATTCTGAATTGTCGGGTCTTCATTTCTTTCTTGTTCTTCTTCGTTTTGCTTGATTCTGGCTTTAATTTTTATAGTAGCTTCATAGCCATCCATGACTGGCATTCGCAGATCCATAAAGATTAAGTGCGGATGCCAACTTTCCCAGATTTCTACTGCTTCGAGACCGTTGCTAGCTTCTTGCAGCAAGAAACCCAAGGGAGAAAGCAGTTTTACTAAAAGTAACCGATTATCTTCGCGATCGTCAACAATTAAAATTCGATAACTGGGCTGATTTGCTTCCAAACCTATAACTACACTTTTGGTTTTTGGGGCAGGAATTGCAGCAAAATCCACTAAATTCACTTTAACTTCAAACTTAAAAATACTGCCACGCCCTACTTGGCTTTCTACACTAATATCGCCCCCCATTAGCCGTACAAAATTGCGACTAATAGTTAATCCTAAACCAGTACCTTTTTGGATTTTTTGACCAGATGAAGTTTGCACAAATGCTTTAAAAGCATTATCTAACTCTTCCGGGGAAATGCCAACTCCGGTATCTTCTATTTCAAATTGTAGCCAGCAGAAATCAGGAATATTTACATCATCCTTTACCTCGCAGTCAACATTTGTTTGCTTGTCCTCCCATTTTTTTTTCTTTCGCCATTCCCCCATTGAGAAGGGTTCTTCTTCGTATTCCTCTTCCTTTATCCTAACTTTTACCGACACGCCTCCTGTCTCAGTGAATTTAATTGCATTTCCGAGGATATTAATCAAGACTTGCCGTAGTTTAACCTCATCAGTTTGCACATACTGCGGAACATTTGTAGAGCGCAGAAAAACTAAGTATAAGCCTTGATCTTGCGATCGCATTTGGAACATATCTTGCAACTCCTCCAGCAAGCGGTAAAGATCAAAATTTGTTGGTATGGCGATCATTCGCCCCGCTTCTATTTTAGATAAGTCCAAAGCTTGATTGATCAGGGTAAGCAGGTATTCGCCACTGCGATGAATTATTCTGAGATTTTCTCGATCTTCTGATGTGAAATTCGGACTGGTTTCCATGACTTGAGTAAAGCCGAGTATGGCATTAAGGGGAGTGCGTAACTCGTGACTCATATTGGCAAGGAAGGTACTTTTTGCTCTGTTTGCTGTTTCCGCAGCTAAAGCCGCTTGTTGCAGTTGTTCTGTGCGCTCAACTATCTGAGCTTCTAGGGTACGCTGGTAATTTGCCAAAAAACTTTCTAATTCTTTACGATCGCTAATGTCTTGAATAACTGCGATCGCATAGCTAATATCTCCGCTAGAATTATAAATTGGCATAGCACTTATTTCTAGGGAAATAGTTAGACCATATTGAATGATTTCTACGTTATCAACCTTAACATATTCCCCTTGCAGCGCCCGCGAAATCGGAAAATTTTCCGGTAAATATAGCTGGTCATTATTAGGGTTATAAGATCCTTTTGTGGCAAGTAATTGTTCCGCAGTAGTAGCCAAGATACTTTTTGTACTCAGGAATTTCTCTGCTGCATGATTAAAATAGGCGATCGAGCCATCTGGACTATAAACAGATACTCCCAATGGCAAAGCATCTAAAAAATGATTCAATCGCCTTTCACTAGCAGATAATTCCTCATTTACTCGCTCTAGCTCCTTGTTGGTTTCTCGCCCTTTGATAATTTCAGATGTTAACTTTTGGTCTTGCAAATAGCTATGAATAGCTTCTACTACTGTCATTTTTAAATCTTCTTTTTGCCAAGGTTTCGCGATGTAACGATATAACTTGGCATACTTGATAGCATGGCTTATAGCCTCTAAATCTGCCTGCCCTGTCAGCATAATTTTCATCGTATTGGGCGATTGTTCGTGAATTCTTTTGAGTAGTTCGTCCCCTTTAATACCAGGCATGATATAATCAGAAAGTACCAAAGCTACTTCGTATTCATCTGCTTGCAAATCTGCCAGCAATTCTAAAGCATCTTCACCACCTTCCGCTGTTTCAATGATACATTGATCGCCCAACGCCTTTTTTAGTTCAATTTTTAAACTGTTCAAAACATCTGGCTCATCATCTATACAAACAATCACAGGTTTTTTCATAGTATTTCCAGTCCTGATTTAATCGTCTTGATTAAGTCTTCCACCTTCCAAGGTTTGTACAAACAACAATATAAATTAGCGTGTTTAACCGCCCGTTCAACTGCCGCTGTATCCGCTTGACCAGTCAACATAACCTTAACAATTTTAGGATGTTCTTTGTGAATCCTAATTAAAAGTTCGTCACCTTTTATTCCCGGCATCAACCAATCAGAGACCACAACAATTACCTGATTTTCTTCTTCAAAGGCTTCAATTATCTCTAAAGCTTCATCAGCACTTTCAGCCAATTCATAAAAGTAATTATCTTTAAATTCATTTTTAAGCTGTATTTTGAGAGTATTCAGTATATCTGCCTCATCATCAACGCAAACAATTACAGGTTTATTCATCTTTTTTTCTCTTCTTCGATTCAATTTTACTTACAGCAGATTGCAGGTTTACGAGGTATATTCAACATCCCGTGGGGAGACGGCACTGCCCAAGGAGTGTCAACTTAAGCCTGAAAGCCCGCCAGGAACTGTAGTCAGCCACCCTGTCCGCCAGGGAATTAATTCCCTGTCTAATAGCTAAAGTCCTCTAAAAGAGGACTCAAGAACTCCTGCCGTCCTCTTTTAGAGGACTTGCGCTTTGAGGCAGGGGTTTCAACCCTTGCCGGACTATTGGTTGTACCTGATTGTTGACACCAATGGGCTCTCGGAGTGTCCTTACAAACAAGTGTACTTACAAGGACTATGTACCTCATATACCTGAAAAGTGCTGTAGATCCGCGCATAGCTTGACTGTACTTTATTTTTTTGGTGCGATAATATAGCCCATCCGTTATCCATCTTATTTTAATATATTTGGTAACGATACTGTAAATATTGTCTCCCCTGGTACGGACTCTACACTAATATTTCCCTGATGTTTGTCAATAATTTTTCTGACAATATCTAATCCCAAACCGCTACCTTCGCCCGCAGCTTTCGTCGTAAAAAACGGCTGAAAAATTTTGGGGACAATTTCCGGTGCAATGCCTTTACCATTATCAATAAATTTGATTAACAAATTTTCATCTAAAGACTGAGTTTCAATGATCAAAGTTCCTTTATAATTCATTGCTTGCAGAGCATTGTGAACAAGATTTGTCCAAACTTGATTTAACTCATCTGGATAGCAAATAAGTTGGGGTAAATCGCCATATTTTCTGACAACTTCAATGCCCTGTTTCAGTTGGTTTTGATAAAGCGTTAAAACAGTTTCAATGCCATCGTGTAAATTTGCTTCCACTTTTTCTTGCTTGCTATCAAAATGAGCGTAGCTTTTCAAAGCAAATACTACTTTCCCAGACTTTGCCGTCGCTCTTTGAATTAAGCTAATACTTTTCTTGAAACTCGCAAACTGGTAAGCAGTATTTAATATTATTTCCCAATCTGGCATTTGAAAAAGTGGCAAAAGCTGATCGATATCATCGTAGATTTCCATGTCAACCAAAGTATCCGCAATATCCTCAGCATTTGCCACTTCTTTTACTATCAAATAACTAACTAAATTATTCTTAAATTTGCGCTTTTCTTTACTCGTAAATATAGTTTGTTGCACCAGAGATGATCTGTAGAGGAGCTTTAAAAAATAAACTTGGCTTTGTGAAGAAGTTTGCCGGAAAAAGCGAGGTAAATTTTCCAAGTTTTCTTCCCAGAAATTAGCAATATTATCAATAGAAGAACCTATAATACCGAGGGGAGTATTGATTTCGTGGGCAATACCAGCAATTAGTTGTCCGAGCGCTGCCATTTTTTCCGATTGAATCAAATGCTCTTGGGTTGTTTGCAATTCTTGGATCGCAGTTGCTAAATCTTCATTTCTTTCTTGCAAACTGTTTTGCAGATTACAAATTTTTAAGTGGGTTTCGATCCGTGCTAAAACTTCTTCCACTTGAAAGGGTTTAGTGATAAAGTCTACTCCTCCAACGGCAAAAGCTTTAACTTTATCCATCACGTCGTTGATGGCACTGATAAAAATCACAGGAATGTCTTTTGTTGCCTCATCAGCTTTGAGTTGCTGACAAACTTCATAGCCGTCCATTTCCGGCATCATAATATCCAGCAGCACTAAATCTGGGGGTATTCTCTGAGCGGCAGAAAGTGCTAGTTTTCCGTTGGGAACGGGGCGAACTTGATAGCCTTTTTTACTTAAAATTCCTGACAAAAGATGTAAGTTTTCTAGGGTATCGTCAACTACTAAAATGTTACCTTGATGTGTTTTTGTTAAATTTGAAGTCATGTTCACCTTAGTTACCCTCGCTTTTAGCAATTACGCTCAAAATGCTATCGTATTCAAAATTATTAATACAATCTTCAAGCTTGTCAGCAAGAGATGAGTTCACACTACGGATTTGGTCTATAGAAGAGGCAATCGCCTCCATATCCACACTCAAAATATTTTGCTTGAATGTAGCTACCCAATCGGGAGGAAGAGAGGTGATCGCCAGGGGTGTCAAGATTTGTTGACGGTCGTCCCCTGAACTTGCCACACTTGCTTCTGTGGGATATTCATAAATATAGCGTACTCCTAGATGTTTGCTAATTGCCATAAATATATCTTCTTCTCGGAACGGTTTCCGCATAAAATCATCGCAACCCGCTGAAAGAATCACCGCGCGTTCTTCCTCTAAAACGCTAGCAGTCAGAGCAATGATTGCAGTTGCTTGCCCGCAAGTTGTAGTTTTAATTTGTTTTGTGGCTTCGTACCCATCCATCACGGGCATTCTCATGTCCATCCAAATCAATTGTGGTTCCCACTCTAGAGAAATGTCCACTGCTTCTTTACCGTTATTAGCTTCTCTCAATTCAAAACCCAGGGGACTCAAAAGTTTGACCAACAATTGACGGTTTAGGGGTTTATCATCCACAATTAGCAATCGGTAGCTGGGCTGATTTGGTTCGAGAGCAACTACTCGAAGTTTTGGTTTTTTGCTTTCAATATCGGCATCTTCAACCAGATGAACTTGGAGGTCAAACTGAAATATTGTACCTTTTTCAACTTCGCTAGTAACGGTGATGTCACCTCCCATTAATTTCACAAATTGGCGGCTGATCGCTAAACCTAAACCAGTTCCTTCCTGAGAATCTTTACCTGTTTTTGTTTGTACAAATGCTTCAAATAACTGATTGATTTCATCAGGCGCAATACCTGCACCGGTATCTTGGACTTGGAAATGCAGTGAGTAGCAACCTGCTATTTTTGCATTGCTATTGTTTTGTTTGTTCTGTAGACCCCCTCTAACTTGCACTGAAACTCCCCCTGATGAAGTGAATTTAATTGCATTGTTGAGCAAGTTGATTAAGACTTGGCGCAATTTGACTTCATCGGTATAGATATAGTGAGGCACTTCCGCATCTCTATCGAAAAACAACTGTAATGATTTTTCCTCAGCTTTCAGAGCAAACATATCTTCCAAATCATCGAGCAGTCGATACAAGTCAAAGCTTTTTTCATTGATAGTAGTGCGTCCAGCTTCGATTTTTGATAAGTCTAAAACTTGGTTGATTAAACTTAGTAAATGTTCCCCACTTCGGAGAATAATTCCCACATTTTCTTGATTGTCCTTAGAGAGGCTTTTACTCCGAATCATGACTTGAGCAAAGCCGAGTACGGCGTTTAAAGGAGAGCGTAGTTCATGGCTCATATTAGCGAGAAAGGTGCTTTTAGCTTTGTTCGCTGCTTCTGCTGCTTCTTTTGCCTGCTGCATTTGGATTTCGGCTTCTTTGTTAGCAGTAATGTCTTTAATAAAGCCTTCGTAATAAAGTAGGTTTCCTTCTTCATCACAAACAACGCGAGAATTTTCGGAAACCCAGATAATACTGTTATCTTTTTTGTAAATTTCCGATTCAAAGTTTGACAATATCCCATGCAAATTCATCAGCGACATAAATTGCTGACGGCGGTGGGGATTCACGTAAAGCTGATTTTTTAAATTGGGCTGTGCTGCTATAAGTTCTTCGGTGGATTCGTACCCATATAATTGAGCTAAAGCGCGGTTAGCACTGAGGTATTTTCCGTCAGGAGTAATCTGAAAAATTCCACTTAGGGCATTTTCATAAATGTTGCGGTACTTTTCTTCGGCTTCCCGGAGGGCGGTTTCTGCTTTTTGTCGATCGCTAATATCGCTAGAAATCGACAAAAAACAAGCTTCTCCGTCAATATCAATAGTTTCTATAGATAGCAAAGCTGTTCTTTCTCTACCACTTCTATCCCGAAATTGCAGCTCATAATTTTGGATAGCTGTTTTATTTTTTAACATTTTAATCATACGATCGCGTTCTGCCAAAGTCGCCCAAAAATTCAGCTCTACGGCTGTTTTGCCAATGATTTCTTCGTGACTGTAGCCCATCATCCGACAAAAGCTCTCATTAACTTCTATGTGGCGACCGTCGCTGATTCTCGTCAGGGTAATTGCATTAGGACTTAAATGAAAAGATTTAGAAAATTTTTCTTCGGCTTTGGCAAGCTCTGCGGTACGTTGGACAACTTGTGCTTCTAAATTTTGCTTGTATTCTCTGGAAAGTTTTTCTGATAATTTGCGTTCTGTAATATTTTGAAAAGCACACATCCCGTAAATAATATTCCCTTGTTCACCATAAATGGGAGTGCCCGAAACTTCCAAAGGAACAGTTTCGTTGATGTGAATAACTTCTACGTCGTCAATAGTTACACTTCTTCCCTGCAAAGCATTCAAAATCGGATCGCGTTCTGCTGGATAAACTTCCTGAGTTCCTGCTAAATAAGCTCGGTAAGACTGGCGTAAATTTTCAGCATCTGATTCCAAAACGCCTTGACCTAAAAGTTCCTCTCCGATTGGATTAATGTAATATGGTTTGCCTTGTGAATCGACAATAAAGATGCCGAGCGGAATAGCATTGAGAAACTGTTTGAGTCGGCTTTCGCTTTCCCTAAGCGATGTGAATGAATGCTGTAATTGCTCTGCCATGCTGTTGAAAGAATGGGCAAGTTCTCCGAGTTCGTCTTCGCGATCGCTAGTTAGTTTTGTATCCCATTCATTTCTCGCTAAAGCTTTGGCTGCCGCGTTCAATTTTAAAATGGGCCGCACCACCCATCGAGCAGTAATAATTCCCAGAATTGTGGCGATAATCAAAGCTGCGGCGGAGAGGAAAATAGTAGTGCGACTGTTGGTGTCAATTTGTTCCATAAAGTCTGACTCTGGAACAACTACGGCAATTAGCCAATCTAATCCTCGATCGTCTTTGAAAGGAGTTATTTGAAGAAACTGGCGCTTTCCGTCAATTTCCAAAGTAAGCTGTTTAGAATCATTGATTTTGCCTGCTTTGCCGTATATTTTCTCTAAATATAGTCCTGTTTGGCGAATGACTGGGTTATTGCTTTCTGAAGCCCTGATGCGCTTTACTTGTTCATTTTCAAGTGTAAATTCGGGAGTTTTAGTGGAAGTTGCGATCAACATTCCCGATCGCTCCATTAAAAAAGTTTGCCCCGTCTTGCCAACTTTGAGGCTGGTGAGAAATTCTTTGATTCTGGAAAATAATAAATCGCTGCCAGCGACTCCTAATAGCTTCCCGGTGTCGTCGTAGATAGGCATGGCGGCAGTAATTGCCAAATCTCTGGTTAAAAAATCAGTATAAATTTGACTCCAAATAGGTTTTTTTGCTGCCGCTGCTGCTATGTACCAAAGGCGCTTTCGTGGATCGTAAATAGTGGATGAAATCTGGACTAATTTGAGGCGATTTCCTTGAGGATCAGCGGTGTATCGAGCCAATTTATTGCCTGTGGAGCGATCAGCGGTAGATATCAAAATTCGATCTTTGGTTTGGATTGCTCCTGAGTGTTCTCCATTTTCACTGCCTACATAAATGATGCTGATGGAGTCAAAGTATTGAATTTGTTCTAGGAAGTGATGCTCTAGTTTTTGTTTTTCTTCTAGTTTCAACTGCCCCAATTTTATCCCCTGAACGTTCAGGTGATTGACAATGTGAGGAATTGACATATAATTTCCAATTCGGTCTTTAATGCGATCGGTAATTTCTCCTCGTAACTGAGCGGCAACATCATTGACGGCACGCTGCCCGTTTTGAAAGGATAGCCAACCTACAACTCCTACAATGGCAACAATTTGGACTAAAAAAGGAACAACAAGGACTGTTTGTAAGGGAGCTTTGCCGATGATTTTAGTGGCCAAGCGATTGAGCTGTTTAGGAAACATATTCATCCTAAAAGTAATTGGGCATTGGGGATTGGGGATTGGGAATTGGGAATTGGTTATTGGTAATTGGGAATTGGTTATTGGTAATTTGTTGCACCTCCCCAAAAACTGGTATTTACCTGCGATTCAACTCTACCCTTTCGCCGTAACGCAATAGCATCTCTAAACTATCCAAACGATTTTGCCAAGTTTGCACCTGATAGCTATTTTCGGTAGAATGCAGTCGCATCGAAGATTGAAATTGAGATTCAAAACTGGCTAATGTTTTTTTAGCTGTGGTTAAGTTTTCGGCAGTGGGATTGGCTGTCAAGTTGTTCAAAGCTTGTGCCAATTGTTCCGATCGACTTTGGAAAACTTTCAGTTCAGATTCCGAAACCCGTAACTGATTGCTAGCCAACAAAAAACTCCATTCCTGCTTAAGGGCAGTATACCGCGAAACCGCTGCCGCGAATGGCTGTCGGTAAGGAATTGGTTCGGAAGCAGAGGCCGAACGTACTGACCGCCCTTGAGTGCGGTTAAAAAAGCCCTGAATCCCGCTGCTAATACTTTCGACGGCAAAAATTGCATAACCTCCTGTCGGCAAATCTCGCAAAGCTTGAATTTGGTCGATCGCAACAACTTCGGGTAAAGTTAACAATTTAACCGATGGAGAAATCAAAGCTGAACCGAGCATTTGTTCCTTTGCCAAGGGTTCAGTAATACGCTGAAGTCGATTAGTATCCAAAGCATAAGTCATGGGTACAATCAAGTCTACAATTCCTTGACGAGCCCAAACTTCCCAATTCTGCTGAATTTTGTAAATCCGCTGACTTTCGGGGTGGGGAAACACGGCTACTGACAAAATTGTTCGCGGATAATTTCGGCGCAAAAGTTGAGAAACTTCGCCAACAAAAGTATTAATTTGATTGGTTTTAAACTCCACCCACTGCCGCCATAAATTACCGTCACTGGGGGAAAGTTTCACTGGATCAGTTCCAGTTAATTGTTGAAATTGCTGTCTAGCCGCCGCACCGTAACCGTATGTAAAACCTGCATTATCATCTTGAAAAGGATAGCGAATGTAGTCAAGTTGCAAACCATCTACTTTGTAGCGACTGGCAATTTCGTCAACTATTCTCAGTAAATAATTACGAGCTTCTTTATTGGCAGGATCGAGATAAAATTTACCGTCATTGATGTGTTGTCTGCGTCCTTTGTTGTCTATATTTGCCCAATCTGGATGGGCAGAAAGTACGGGGCCGGGATCGGAAGCGGGCTTGCCAATTAAGGTATTGTGGCGCTTGTTTCCGGTGGCAAAAACCCAAATCCAAGCGTGCAATTCGATGCCTCGCTCGTGGGCTAATTTAACAGCAGATTGCAGGGGATCCCAGCCGAGTGTGAGGGGGTTTTGTTGGGGTGCAATTTGACTGGGATAAATTGGATATCCGGCGTTTAATGTTTCAAAGAAAACGGTGTTGATGCCGGCGGCGGCGAGCCGATCGAATACTGCTGCTAAACCTTGTTCCGATCGCGCTGCCACGATCGTCCCGCGATCGAGCCAAACTGCCCGAATTTCAGATCCAACGCGCTGTCCTTCCTTCGGGTAATTTTGCCATAGCAACTGTCGCGCTTCCACCCACTGCTTTCTGGCTGCGGCGTAGTTTTGCTGTTGGAGGAGTTGGTCGAAATTTTGCAAAGCCTGCCGTGCGATCGCGATCGTCCGAGTAGTTGCCGCTGGGATAGTGGGCGGGCGACTAGCAACCGGAGCACCACCACTGTTACTACCTGCCACCAGTTGAGCAGTGTTAGTAGCAGTGAGATTGACAGTGGTATTGGCTGAATTAACGGCTGTCAGGGCGCTTTCAAACCTACCGAGGAGGTTGGTCAATTCTTGGCGCATTAAGTATGCTTCAATGCTGGCGATCGGCTGGTTGGAATTTGGCTGCACATCCAAACCGACCGGTGCTGACTGATCGGAAGGGTCTGTAAAAGTTGCAGGTACTGGATCGGGAAGGGTAGAGGGAGAAAGTCTGTTCAGTAGGGCATTACGCGGCGAATTAGGGGTGTTTCTAGGAAGTCTGGAGGGGGGATTGGGTGGTGGTGCGATCGCGGTTTGTGGTGGCATCGGTGCACCGACAGTGCCTCCCCAACGGGCGATCGAGGCTCGTAGCCAAGCTGTGTCTATATTTGCCGAACCGTCGCTACCCCAGCGCCAGCCGAGATAGGTAGCGCGATCGGTCGCGATCGCCGCCGAGGAACCGGAACTGTCTTTCCACGTAGCAATAGTTTGACTATTCGCATCAGTTGGAATCAAGACACCGCCTTGAACCGAGCTATTTTTTTGTTCCGCAGGTATCCAATTGCTAGAAGTAGTGCAAGCAAGATCTCGACAGCGGGTGCGGGGTTGAGGTGCCGCCGACTGAGTCAACGGAAAAGCCCAATATGCTCCAAGGAGCGATCGCAAAGATTGACGCACCAAAGCCGGGGAACTGCGCCCCACTGGCCCAGAAGCAATCAACCTACCGCCCTGTTTTGCCCAAGCTTCTAAAACTTTAATTTGGGCTGGGCTTAAATTTTCAATATTGGGCAAAAATAGAGTATTAACGCCTGCCAAATCTCCGACAGTTTTGATTTCTTCGATATTAATTGGTTTGTAAGCAATACCGCTTTCGGAGAGTCGCGTGGTAATCTTTTGCCAGTCTGGGGAATTTTCCGAACTACGAACTACACCCAGGACTACTTCAGCGAAACTCGGAGAGGGAAACAAGATAAAAAGATTGAGTAAACTACTCGCGAGTGTTCCAATTAACACTCTTTGCAAGAAAGTGAAAAAGCGAATTTTTCGAGCCTGGGAGCAGGCATCAGGAATTGGATGAGACGTTTTAATTTGTTGCATTGATATTCTTAACTACCCAACACACCACAAAGGGAAAATTTCAATAATATCAATTCCGAGTGCATCGGAATGATAGGCAATCCTTGCAGGAGTCGTAAATTTTTTACCCCACCCCAACCCTCCCCTTAGCAAGGGGAGGGAGTAAGAAATTCACAAATGATTTAGGATTGCTATAGGCAACTGATCAATTCCGGTTGCACCGGAATGATATAGAGGATACGGCGAATAATATAGAGGATACAGCAGTGCCGTCTCCCTACCCTGATTAATTGTAGGGAAACGGCACTGCCGTGTCCTGATTGGTTCTTTTCAACTAGCAGCTTCATTAACCGGGAAACGATCGATTAACTGCATCGCCCGACAAGCATTCTTCCGCAAAGAATCCGAGATGTGAGGAACATGAGGAATCTGAGACAAGAAATCCAAAGTCCGGCGCAAAATCCGCACCACATCCCCTTCATCCAAACTCGTATGACTAACCAATTCCAGCCATTCAACACCCAGAGCCCACTGCTCAACCAAAGTTACTATATCCCGTTCTAGCCAAATCGGGATAGCAGCTTCATGTCGATACTGGACTTGAAATAGCCTACGCCGTAGCCCTTTTTGTAGATTATCCAAAGGTGCCAAAACTTCTGGTGATAGCGAATAGTGAGTCCAACTATCGGGCCTGGAAACTTCTGTAACCAAAGCCGCACAAGCAGCAGCAAGGTGGTGGGGGTCAAGTTCGTCAAATTCCGCCGACATCAGGGACAAACCCAACCAGAGTTCGTTATCGCCACGAATGGCTGCACAAGCTTGGCCCAATTCTGTGGGAACTAATCTTTCGGAAGTATCCGCCCCCTCTATATTGAGGGATACTACTTTTTCCAAACATCCGAAACTGAGCAAAATGTCAATTAAGTTGATAAATTCTTCCCAGTAGCGGGCTCGTTGCTTTTCTAAGTCATACAAGCCTCTGCGTATTTCGTTTTGCAACTCTGTTCTGCGTCGCTGACGCTTGAGCAAAGTACCGGGATTACCCCATTCTAAAACAGGGTGAACTTCTAGTTTAGCTTCTAGGGCTGCGATTTTCTGTTGTTGCTCGATCGCCTCGCGAGTCGGTTCCGGTGCTGGCAATTCTGGGATTGATTGAGCGATAGGAAGGGTTTCTTCAGTTCCCAAACGGCACTGGCCGAGTCTCAGTGGCATTTCCGCAGGCGAATTTAAGGTATCTGCAACACCTAACCGGGGTAATTGAGCATGGAGGGTTGCCACATCGCTAATGGCGACAATATACCAGCGATTGTCTTTGCCCAAACATACCAAATTTGGTGCTTGGCCCGGACCAGGAATTTTGGCAATGAGTACGGCGGGTATGGGATTTGTGTGCGATCGTTTAGCAGTAGGAACGTGCTTACCCTTGAGGCTCAGAACAGTACCAAGTACCGCAAAAGCCACAGCCACCGACATCTCCTTAATCCGAGCTTCTTCAGCTTGCTGCCATAAAGTTTTCAGCAGGCGTTTATCTTCTTTGAGTGTTCCCTGCAACTTTTCATAATGGGCGAGCTGTTTTTCGAGGTTGGCGACATCGCCACCAGCAGCCAGAGACTCCTCCATCACCGCCAATTCCCCTTGCAGCCGGTCTACTTCTGATTGCTGGGGCTGCAAGTACAAGGTAGAAAGATATTGGCCAAAACTGCGCTCTACTAACTCTTGAGCTTCATCGAGAGTGTGAGTTTGCAGCAAATTCAGCACCATGCCGTAGCTGGGAGTGAATTGGCTGGCGAGGGGGTCAGCTTTTGCTGTTGCCAAATAGGAGGCTTCCTTTGCCCCTTCAAAGCGGGTCTGAACTGCGACTACGTGCCCCAGCTCGTCCATCCCCCGGCGGCCTGCTCTACCGGCCATTTGCAGGAATTCTGAAGCATTTAGTAGTCGGTGTCCCTTGTCGGTGCGCTTGGAAAGGGTGGAAATAACTGTAGTGCGGGCGGGCATATTAATCCCAGCGGCTAGGGTTTCGGTGGCAAATACGACTTTAATCAAACCTCTGCCGAAGAGTTCTTCAACTAAACCTTTCCAAGCGGGTAAAATGCCTGCGTGGTGTGCTGCAATACCTTTTAAAAGTGCTTCTTTTTGACCGGTGCGTTCTGCTTCTGGGTTTCGCTGTAAAAAGTCGTCAATAATCCGTTTGAGTTCGGCGGATTCTGCTTCATTAACCAGGGAAAAACTTGCAACTTCTGCTACTGCTTGATCGCATCCACGGCGGCTGAAGATGAAGTAGATTGCTGGTAGCATATCGCGATCGTCCAACCGAGACAAAACATCGCCCAAACTGGGAACTGGGATACTACCTCTTTCTACTTTTTGCTGCTTTTTTTTGGGGATGAGTCGGAGGTTGGCTTTTTGGCCGCTCTCATCGAGTAGGGGAAATATTCCTTTTTGATTGGCGAAGTGAAATTGGAGCGGCACGGGGCGGAAGTCGGAGTAAACGAGTTCTGTAGGGCCGTGGACTTTGTTAATCCAGTCCGTGAGTTGTCCGCTATTAGCAACGGTTGCTGAGAGGGCGAGTAGTTGAATTGCGCCGGAACAGTAGATAATCGACTCTTCCCAAACGGTGCCACGCTGTTTGTCGTTCATGTAGTGACACTCGTCGAGAACTACAGTTTCGACTCCAGTCAAGGAAGCGCCCACAGCTCCGATCGGCGTACCATAGAGCATATTGCGAAAAATTTCGGTAGTCATCACCAAAATAGGAGCATCCCGGTTAAAAGAGATGTCTCCTGTCAGCAATCCCACCATTTCGTTGCCAAATTGTTGGCGGAAGTCGCGCAGCTTTTGGTTAGAGAGAGCTTTGAGAGGAGTGGTGTAGAAGACGCGACGGCCCCGCAAGAGTGCTTGATGGATCGCGTATTCGCCGATCAAGGTTTTCCCTGAGCCTGTGGGGGCGCACACGACAACGGATTTGCCTGCATCGAGGGCGACGATGGCCTCTCTCTGAAAGTTATCTAGCTCGAATGGGAATATGGTCTTCAGATCCAGCTCTGGGCGGTTCTGGGAGTTATCAGGCACTGGGATTATTATAAGGTTTTAGAGTAGGTGTGCTTCAATCTTGCTTAAAGCAAGGCAGCAGAGGACTATGTTGATTTTAAACCTTCTCTAGCAAATCGGCTAATTTAAAGAAGCGTCAGGATAGAGGACACGGCAGTGCTGTGTCCCTACCCAAAATAATATTGTAGGGAAACGGCACTGCCGTGTCTTAATTTCGGCTGGTTATTTGCTACCGATGCCCGATGCCCGATGCCCGATGCCCAATGCCCCATGCCCAATGCCCAATTTTACCTTGACTTTTGGAGCAATTGGCGATCGGCAAATCAGCCTTCATCTCGACATAAAAAAAAATTATTAATGAATCTTAAGTTTTTATTAAATTTTGTATTATGATCTTAATTATATCCCACTAAGTATTTATTCTCATCATTATGATAGCGGATCAATTTCCTTGGCTGACCACAATTGTCATGCTACCTCTCATCGCTTCCGTGGCTATCCCTTTTCTACCCGACACAAATGGTAAAACTGTGCGGTGGTACGCCCTGGGTGTGGGTTTAGCAGACCTTTTACTAATGTGTTGGGTGTTTTTGACACATTACGATCCGAGCATCTCTACTTTCCAAATCGTAGAGCAATATTCCTGGATACCTTCTTTAGGCCTCAACTGGTCGGTTTCGGTTGATGGATTGTCAGTGCCACTGGTACTGTTGGCTGGACTGGTGACGACGTTATCAATTGCCGCAGCCTGGGAAGTCGATCGCAAACCAAGACTTTTCTACTTCCTAATGCTGGTAATGTATTCGGCACAGATAGGAGTGTTCGTCGCCCAAGACATCATGCTACTGTTCATCGTCTGGGAACTAGAACTAATTCCGGTTTACCTGCTAATCTCCATTTGGGGCGGGCAAAACCGTCGCTACGCAGCTACCAAATTCTTGATTTATACCGCAGGCGCTTCAATTTTCATTTTAATCGCAGCTTTAGCAATGGGATTCTACGGCGGAGGAACTCCCACCTTCGACATGGTAGAACTAGGCTTGAAAGACTACCCGTTAGGTTTAGAACTACTTTTGTATGCGGGGTTGTTCATTGCTTTCGGCGTTAAACTGGCGATTTTCCCCTTCCACACATGGCTACCTGATGCCCACGGCGAAGCTTCTTCTCCCGTGTCGATGATTCTGGCTGGTGTGTTGTTGAAAATGGGCGGATATGGACTGATTCGTCTGAATTTAGAACTGCTTCCCAAAGCACACGTTTACTTTGCACCGATTATGGTGGTACTCGGCGTAGTCAATATCATCTACGGTGCGCTGAATTCCTTTGGCCAAAAGAACATGAAGCGCCGCCTAGCAAATTCATCAATTTCCCATATGGGATTTGTGCTCCTCGGTATTGCTTCCTTCACGGATTTGGGAATCAACGGTGCACTGTTGCAAATGATTTCCCACGGTTTAATCGCCTCAGTATTGTTTTTCCTGGCCGGCGTAACTTACGATCGCACCCATACAATGGTTATGGATGAAATGGGCGAGATTGGCAGAGTCATGCCCAAAGTGTTTGCCTTGTTTACCGCAGGTGCTCTGGCATCCCTAGCACTTCCTGGTATGAGTGGTTTTGCTAGCGAACTTTCGGTATTTGTCGGTGTGGCAACTAGCGATATCTACAGCGATTCTTTCCGCGCAGTGATAATTTTCCTCGCAGCGGTTGGAGTAATTTTGACACCGATTTATCTACTGTCAATGCTGCGTCAGCTATTTTACAATTCTGGAGCCGCAGCGGCTTGTGACATCGAGGATTTAGATTTGCAGAATCAGAGAAATAATCTAGATGAAGCGGTTTGTTTCGGTAATAGTTGCGTTTTGCCGGCAGATGCAGTGTTTATTGATGCTCAACCTCGCGAAGTGGCGATCGCATTTTGCTTTTTAATCCCGATTGTTGGCATTGGTTTTTATCCCAAGATGGCGATGCAGGTTTATGATGCTAAGACTGTCGCAGTCAACGCAGAAGTCAGAGAATCTTACATCCAAATTGCTCAAGATAATCCTCGGATTTATGCGAATCAACTTTTGATTCCCAAAATTGCACAGGTTCAAAGAGCACCTAGTTTGGGTAAAATTACTGGGTCTGAATCTGCATCAGTTTTGGGGATTGTTAAATAGTCCGGCAAGGGTTGAAACCCCTGCCTCAAAGCTAAAGTCCTCTCAAGAGGACTCATGATTTCTTCAGTCCTCTTGAGAGGACTTTCGCTATTAGACAGGGGTTTCAACCCCTGTCGGACTTGGCTGGCTGACAACTACATAAAAATTCTAAAATATCACCAAGAAACTGGGTCTGAAGCCCCGTCCTTCTAGGAAGTCGGAGGCCAAGCGGTC
>NZ_JAKJHX010000026.1:0-24138 GCF_021648855.1 Tychonema litorale BBK16
TGCCACGATTTAAGTAAGGATCGGGAGCATTTGGCACTAATTCCATTGCTTTTTCATAGTCCGAAATCGCTGCTGTCAGGTTATTTTGACTAACTCTAGAATTGCCGCGATTACTCCAAGCGGCAGCTTGATCGGGAAATTTGTCAATGATCTGAGTCCAAAAACTTTCCGCAAGGGGGAATTTCCCTTCGTTTGTTGCTTCAAAAGCTTTTTGAACGAGCTCTCCTAATTCCTGTTGGGGATCGGTAATATCTGTTGTCTCAACTTGTGCTGCGGCGGGCATGATATTTCCGAAGCAAACTAACCCGGTTACAATTAATACTGTCAAAAATCTGAAGAGCGATCGCATCATAGGTCTTGGAAGTTAAAACTTTACTTAACATATTATATTGTTAAGTCTTGGCTAGATCTAAGTATGGGTAATTTTGTGAAAAAACGCTTGCTAATTTTGGGGGGAACCGGAGATGCGACAGAACTAGCGGCGCGAGCTTCCAAAATTGCTAACCTGGATGTGATTTCTTCGCTAGCAGGACGTACTAAACAGCCTTCTACTCCAAAAACTGGTGAAGTGCGAATTGGTGGATTTGGGGGAGCATCTGGACTGGCTGAGTATTTGACCGATCGCGCGATCGACTTTTTGATTGATGCTACTCATCCGTTTGCGGCTCAGATTTCTGCCAATGCTGCAACGGCTGCGACTGAATGTGGATTGCCACATTTGATGCTGGTGCGTCCAGCTTGGCAGCCAGTTGAGGGGGATACATGGATTGAAGTTGAAAGCCATGAAGCCGCTGCTATAGCCTTGTCTGAGCGATCGCAGCGTGTGTTTCTCACCATTGGTAGACAGGAATTGACAGCATTTGGGGATCTTGATGCCATTTGGTTTTTGATGCGCGCGATCGATCCCCCAGCCCTAGATATTCTATATCCTCACGGCAAATTGCTATTAGCAAAAGGGCCTTTTTTATTGGAAGATGAGCGGAAATTGCTGATCGAATATCAGATTGATACAATTGTCAGCAAAAACAGCGGTGGTGATGCCACTTATGCGAAAATTGTAGCCGCACGGGAGTTGAGAATTCCGGTGGTGATGGTGCAGAGGCCTCCGATACCCGCTGTTGCGGTGGTTGCTGATGTCGAAGGTGCGATCGCATGGCTACTCGAAAAGTTAAATTAATTAGGTAGATTCACTCTAAAATAATCGACGTAGGGACACGGCACTGCCGTGTCCTTACAAAAGCCGTGTCCTTACAAAAGCCGTGTCCTTTACAAAAGCCGTGTCCTTACAAAATTTGCTATTTCCGCCAGGTATCAAATTGATCTTCCGAACAACCATTAATATATTGATTGTTCACCCAACCCTCAAGGATTGTAAAAGTTTCATTGGGAACAGTTCCCTGAGTTCTGGCGGCAATCTTGACCCACTTACCTTGTCTGCTTACTGCCCTAACTCCGTCTCCTCTTTTTAGTTTAGCAACAACCGGGTGCTGATTACCAGGGCCTTTGCGAATGTTAACAGTACCACTTTTGACATTAATAAATGAGCATACAGTTTGTTTCTTTAATGCTTCTGCTTTTTCTGGTGTAATAGTTTGCTCTTTCCCGAAAACTGGAAAGCTATAAAGTGAGAAACTAAAACTTGCGATAGCCGCTGCAATAAAGAAAGCTTTTGATTGACTAAAACTCAGCATCAACATTCATCTCCTTGGGTTAAAATAACTATGATTGAACGGAAGCAAACCATTCCGTAATACCTTGCGCCATCGCCTCTGCTAACTTTTTTTGTTCTGTTGGATTCACAATCCATTCAAATTCATCAGGATTAATCATAAATCCTAATTCCATTAAGACGGATGGAGTAACCGCAGGACGAGTCATCGCTAGATTGTTCCAGAATACACCATAAGATGGACGGTTCAATTTGGCAACTAAATAGTTTTGCAAAAATATTGCCAAACTATGGGATTGTGGGTTAAACCAAAATGCACCGACACCTTTAGTATTAATTGCATCACCGTTATCTGGTAAAGCATTGTAGTGGATGGAAATTGCGATCGCAGGTTCTTCTTTTTGAATCATTTGCACCCGTGGCAATAAATCCAAATCGACATCTTCAACCCGCGTCATTACCACATTCGCGCCTCGATTCACCAACTCCGATCGCACTAATTTCGACATAATTAAAGCCACTGTTTTTTCGCGGTATCCAGTCGGGCCTACACCGCCTGAATCCTGTGGCCCGCCGTGTCCCGGATCTAAGAGTATTTTAATTCCTGACAGCGGCTTTTCTGATGAAACAGGTATCTTGCCTGCTTGAACAGGAGGATGTTTTAAAGACAGCACTAAGGTTGTGCCATCGTATCTCAATTTGTAGCCCCACTGTTGAACTGATTTGAGATTAAAAGTATATTGTACTTGCAATGGCGATATTTGTTGCCATGTCAAACGCGAAATTACGGGGTCATCATCAAGGCGAATAATGTCAGTTTGAGCAGTGGTATTGTATAGTGTTAAAGTGAAAGTGCGTTCTCCTTCCTGCACGGTGACAGGGACGGGAATTTCTAGGGGAAATAAGACTTCTGTCCAGCCAGGAACTTGACGCGATCGCGCGCTGCGAATAATCGATCGCACTGGGACTGCATCCTTGACAATTCGCACTTCTGATGCTTTGATCCAAGCACCGTAATCGAGTCGAACCCATTCTCCTTCGCGCCCGGTAATGGTTGCCCTCGTTCCCTTGGGTAGCGGTGTCATCCGAGAGAAGTCTGTACTCGCGCCGGTTCTGGCTACACCTGGTTCGGCTGTGACTTCTGCTATTTCTAATTCAGCAGGAGAGAGAATCGAAATTTTGCCAGTACCAGTTTGACTGACTGTTTGATTATTCATGGTTAGTTCAAATACAGGCACTCCCAAATCTACTTTTTTGCCGTTTGTTAGCTGATAGTTTGACTCATTGCCCCCCGTTGGTAAGGTGGGGTTGGGAGGGGTTTTAGCGCAGCCTTGATATTGTTCGCCACCACCGTTTTTGATGGGGGAGTTTTCGCCTAACAATACAGATTTATTGTCTGGTAATTCAACTTGCGATCGCGCTTTTAAAGGAATAGTAACGTCTGCAAACTTTACCACAACCTGAGCATTCCTAGGTGCGATCGCCCCAAAGCAAATATATTCCCCCGGTAAACTCGCCACATCGACTTTTGGTGTCAGGGAATCCTTCGCAAAAGCCAAGCCTACAGGGACTTGTGGCTGATTTGGCTGACGTGTTACCTTAATTTTGACTTGTTGATTTTGGTAACGCAATGTAAAGATATTTTCTCCTAGTTGTAGGGGAAAGGTGGGCGCAAAATGGCCTGCTGTGTTGCGGGAGATCAGGTTGCCATTTACCGATACTTGTCCGGCTGGTGGCGCTGTGCCGATCAAAAAGATGCGATCGACGGTAGTTTGGTGGTTAGCAGGAGGATAAGCAACAAACAAAGGTTGAGCGGCAACTGCTACAGACGCGATCGCCAAAATCATCCCAAACACAACTAATCCTAAAAATTTTTTCATTAGTTTTATTAAGGTACATTCAATATCCCCGTAGGGAGACGGCATTGCTGTCTCCCTACAAAAGCTAAGTACCTCACATATCTGAAAAGATCCGGGTGAGATAGTTAACCAGCAGAATCTAAATATCTAGGGACACTAAACAACAGTGTACCGAGAAATATGACTTTCTACATAAATCTACCAGCCTGAACTCAAGGAGTTATTATGAAATTACAATTTGTTGCACCTTTATTATTATCCGCTTTAGCTTTGACCACTAATCCTGCATTTGCAGGTCAAGGGCAAACTCGCCTCATCAGCAACTCTTTGAGAGACACAAGAACAACATTTCAGTGTGTTACTTCTGGTCGGAGTTTTGTGACAATTGCCCGACGTGGAAATGTCACTACCGATCCAATAATTCTTTGGAAATCTACCGAGTTCGGTCGCGAATTCACACCTTGGCAACGCTGTCAAATTGTTTCCAACAGATTGACCAAAGCTGTTGCAGATAATGGCGGGCGTTTGACAAACTTACAGTTAACAACAGGTACGATAAATAACCTACCAGTTGTTTGTTATGTAAACGGCAGAGGGCGCTGCAATTCTCAAAATATCTTGTTCACGTTGGATGGTCGAAATGCCAAAAATCCTGGTCAAGTTTTAACCAGACTAATTAATTTTGCCCAAGATGGTGGTGGGCCTGCCACGGTTTTGAGAACAAGGGCGGGAGAACAATCGTCTGCACAACAGTTTGTGCCTTTTGGAGATTTGGTCGATCGCTCTTTTCATTCTACCCAGAATCAACCATCGGTTCCTGTAGAGAAACCAGAGAGCGATCGGGGGATCTAATCTTTATATCAAATCCGGTAGCATCGGAATTATTAATATTACTCACAGCCAGGACACGGCGAGTGCCTTAGTCCCTACCATGATTAATTGTAGGGACTAAGGCACTCGCCGTGTCCTCTATATCATTCTGGTACTTGAGCTCTAAGGACGATCGCCTTTTGTTGAGCTTCTGCTTCCAAAATTGTGGATTTTTGCTGTAAGATCACGTCGTTGGGATTATTATAGTGTTTCTAACTGAAGTTTCTTGGTCAACCTCGACACCGAGGAAGCTATATCTTCAAGAATGTTTTTACACAAACTACCCATATGATGAACACTTTCTCCGAATCCATTTACTGCGCCAATCCTACCTGTCCCGAACCCCGCAACACATTTGGGCGACAGCATTGTGCAGCTTGTGAAACCCCTCTCATTTATCGACATTTGTGGGCGGTGGGCCGTGATGTGGAGGAAGTGCCCCAGGGTAAAGTGATAGGCGATCGCTATTTGGCGATCGCACCCCAAATCTGGCTCGATAGCCGTCCAGATTTGCTTCCTAGCGTCCCCGAAGAACTCCCACTTGCGATCGCGCCTTACCTCCACTTATACCCCCAACGGCTGCATACACCTGAAGTCTACGGCTTTTTTCAACTAGCAGAAGCAGCCCAAACTTTCGATGTCATCTTGCTAGAAAATGTACCCATCACTAATTTTGGTCGCCTATATCCTTCAATCTTAGAAGCTTGGTCAAAAACCAGCGCTGTGCGACAAATCTATTGGCTTTGGCAAATACTTCAACTGTGGACACCGCTGACAGAACAAGGAGTTGCTTCGAGTTTGCTGACACCGGAAAATTTGCGGGTGGATGGTTGGCGCGTCCGGTTGCTGGAACTCTATCAGGGCAATTTTAAGCCGACTTTGCGGGATTTGGGGGATGTGTGGTCTGGCTTGGTGGAATCTGCCCAACCCCAGGTAAAGTCGAGATTAGGGGAAATTTGTCAGTTTATGCGCCGTAGCAGCATGAACATCGAGGCGATCGCCCTGGAGCTCAATGAGTTACTATTAGAACAAGCCGCCCAATTACCTTTGCATTTAGATGTAGTCGGGATGACTGATACCGGCCCTCAACGCTCTCAAAATGAAGACAGTTGCTATCCGACTGCTGCGGACTTTAAATTCAGCAAAAGTTCTGGCAATGACAAGTTGCTGCCCTATTTAACCATAGTTTGTGACGGAGTTGGTGGTCATGAAGGCGGAGAAGTTGCCAGTCAACTATCGGTGTTATCTCTGAAAGCTTTGATTCAAAATTTCCTCGTAGAAATAGCTGAACAAGATGATTTGATGATACCGACAATGGTCACAAAACAACTCGAAGAGATTGTGAGAGTTGTAAACAATGTGATTTCCGCTCAGAATAATGAGCAGGGAAAAGAGTTACGGGAGCGGATGGGAACAACTTTGGTGATGGCTCTCCAGTTACCTCAAAAGATTAAGGTTGTTTCTGAGGATTTGGGAGCAAATAATGGTCACGAACTTTATTTGGTGAATGTCGGAGATAGTCGCGCCTATTGGATTACCGAAAATTCTTGTCAGCGCCTGACTGTGGATGACGATGTGGCTTCTAGGGAAGTGCAACTCGGACACAGTTTGTATTGGGAAAGCCAAAGGCGAAGCGATGCAGGAGCTTTGACTCAAGCTTTGGGGACGCGGGATGGCGATTTCCTCCACCCGACGATTCAGCGATTTATTATGGAAGATGAAGGTTTATTGTTGCTTTGTTCTGATGGTTTAAGCGACAATGACTGGGTAGAGCAATCTTGGCAGAATTACGGCCCTGCGGTGCTTAAGGGTGAAATGTCTTTGGAGGCGGCGGTTCAGTATTTAATTAATGTAGGAAACGAGAAAAACGGTTATGACAACACCTCTGTGGTGATGACTCACTGTCGGATGTCGCCGGAGAAATTGATGCTGTTTCAGCCGACTGAGGTTCCAGAATCGATCGCAACACCGATGTCAAATTCAATGCCAAAACCGATGACGGGTTCGGTATCATTGAAGAAATCACTATTAATGCCGCAGACGCAGCGGGAGTCTGAACTTTCGGAATCTTCCAAACAGTTACTGTACCCAGAAACCGCCGCCCAGGAACCCACCCAGGAACAGGCTCAGGAAGAGCAGCGGTTACGGGGTTTTGTGCCGATATTGGGAATTTTGGCGATTGTATTGATTTGCGGTGGTTTAGGTTTGTGGGTGCGAAGCCTCCAAAATTCTCAGCCGGAACCTGGTCAAATTCCACCACCTGCGGAAAGTTCATCTCCCACTCCGTCGGAGATTCCCTCGCCTGAATTGCAGTCACCTGAATTGCCTGCTCCCCCGCAGAGTCCGTCACCTTAATAGTTATTGGGAATTGGGAATTGGGAATTGGGAATTGGTTACTTGCTTCGGGTTGCTAATAATCAACAATCAACAATCAACAGTCAACGGTCAACGGTCAACAGTCAACAGTCAACAGTCAACGAATATGGAAAGAGGTTTAATGTGGCTCCCACTGCTAGCAATTTTTATTGGGCTGGCTTGGGCGGGATGGAATGAGTATAAAAAACTGGAAGCCTATGGTGTTTGGGCTCAAAAGTTCGATCGGGCAAAGTACGATATTTATGCTGTACTTGGTCAGCAAGAAGATAATTTAACTTGGGGAAAGCCTACTCGCAGCGGGCCTGTGAATTTGCAAACTTTTTCCTTGAAAAATGTGGAGTCGTTGGAACTTATGGTTAACGGCGCTGCAATAGATTTAGAAAATCCGCCGAGTGCTGGAAGTGCGATCGTTTTAGAATTTGTGTTAAAAGATGCGGAGGCTGTGCAGATTCCGTTTACAGAGATTCCTCTAGCGACTAAATGGTGTCAACATTTACAGCAGGAATTGCAGCGCTTTCTGTAATTGAAACGGTAGTGCGTTGAATCTCTGCTCTGTCAGCAAGTTCTTCTTGAGAGATCTTTGCGATCGCTCTGTACTTATTTATTCGATGATAGGGGAAGTGGTACGGTTGGCGATCGGGCTTTTCCGGTTTGATAGACTGCACTTGCTTGACTATTCTTCACTTTCCTCCTTTTCGCCTTCTTCTATTTCTACCTCTTCTAGGGACTGTCCATCTCTACTGAGCAAATTCCAAAGATCGTCATAGAAAAAATGATCGATAGTTTTAATGTGCTGACAGAGCAATGGATCTGTAATCATATTCGGTCGAATATCGCAGTAATACACACCATCCAAGGGATTTAGCTTGATAGTGTAAGCTTTGAAATGCCCCGGCAAAAAAGTGGCATTAATGCCATAGCAGTTCTGTTTCTTCGTTTTCTTTCTTTGCACATCGTTGAGAAAAATTGCAATATGAGGTACATCGGTACTGGTCAATTTATTGTACAAAAACTTATCTACAAAAATTTTGTCAATACGATCTTTACTTGAAGTTTTTACCGAACCAATAATTTTGAGTTCATCTTCTTTGCTGATTAACAAGTCGTGTTGATAACTGGTATGAAATAAAACTTCACCGTTGTCGTCTTTAATTGGGACTTGCGCTGTTCCAGCGACACAATCTATATTTATATCTGAAATTATAAGGCGGATTAAACGCTCAAAAAGATCCCCATTTACTTTACGAGCTTGATTAGATCTTCCAGAAGGTAGTGCATCAAGAGCAGCGCCTATAGATTGCTGCATCGTGTAGATGGTACAAATTAAAACTTGCCTCAATCCATCATCTGGTAACTGTCTATCACGCAACTGTTCAAGAGCTTGTAAAAACTGAACAGAATTAGTTTCAAATACAGATTCATTATACATCAAAGATGTATTAATTGGGCGCGTAATATTGTAATAGCCATCAGTGTGATACTGATAAAACTGGTAGTGATTCTCGTTTTGCGAAACAATTTTAGCTTATAAACCCGTTTCAATAAATTTGAGATACCTCTCACAAAAAGTTATGTAATCCTAAATATTTTGAAAGCGTTTTTTGTCCGTTGCATGATTGACTAAATCTGTTAAGCTCATCGTATAGATTCCCGTCTTTCTGCATTTTTACGATCGAGAGAGATCCATTCTTCTTTTGTCATACGACGAACATTTTCTATACGTCTGAATGCCCAATCGTTGTATTCCATATTAAGATCGCATCCCATCCAATAACGATTTAGTTGCTCTGCAACAACAAGAGTTGTTCCTGAACCTGAAAATGGATCGATAACCAAATCCCCGACCTTAGAGGACGCAAGAACAAATTTCCTTAATAACTCTTCAGGTTTTTGCGTGGGGTGAGGTGTTGTTTCACCCATACCGTTACAAGTAGTAGGAATTTCTATTACATCTTTAGGCTTTGCACCATTTGGATTGGGTGTCCAGTTGTCGCGTTTCTTAGTTGCTCCTTTCCCGTAAGCACTTGTTTTTGCTTGCGGATGTGAAGGATATTTCAAAGTATGTGCGCCATAGGAAATTCGTACATCGTCAATATTTAGTTTGACGCAATCAGATTTGCGAAAGTGAATAATACTTTCATGCGATCGCCCCCAATCGCTACCTAAATTCGCTTTATTTTTATAGTGCCAAATTAACCAACGGCAACTCTTAAAATACTTTGATGCTGGACGCTTTAGGTCAGCTAATATTTCAGAAAACCCACAAATATATAGAGAGCCTGTTGATTTGAGAATACGCGATGCTTCGCTAACCCATTGAAGTGACCATTCAATGTACTGCTCTTGACTATCAAAGCGATCCCAATCGGCTTTCTTAATGTTATAAGGTGGATCTGCAAAAATCAGATTAACACTCTCAGACTCAATAGATTTAAGCCAATCAATTGAATTACCTTGATAAAGTTGCCCATGAGGATGTGAATATTGTAGTTTAAAACCTTGTGTTAAAGGGTTTAACTCTTGCTCCCTAATTTGTTGTGTATCGCTTACAACGTCTAGGGAGAGTTGCATCACGTTCAAAGCTTTATTAGAACTGATCATTCTCGTTTATTTTTCTCTACCAGTGCAAATGACTAGGGATATATTACAGTACACAGGGATTGCACCTCACTAATTTTTTTGAGAGGTAGGACTCAGAAATTGATGGTATTGTTTCTATTCAACACTCTTCACTTTTGAGCCGGAGACCGGCTAAGGCCCGCACTTGCTCATCGGTGTCGGAAATCGCAAGCGATCGCAAAAGTGACATCACACCCGCATTTTCAGGATAATGTTCGATAATTGCTTCGAGGGCTGTAAACCTAGGATTGTAAGGAAAAGAACCTTTTTGATTATCAACATCGCTCAAAGTTCGATCGCGCAAAAACTCAAACATTCCCAACTCATCCTTCCATCCTCGCATCAACTCCACCAATGCGATCGCCCGCACCTGCGAATCTTCATCCTTTTGAGCTCTACCTTTGAGCCACTCAAAAATCTGCGACTGATTTGTCCCCCCCCGCGCTAACTTTTGCAAAGCCATCTGTCTCACAGCCGGACTCTCATCGCCCTCTGCTTTAGCCTCCAGCAGCATCCAAGTATCAGCATTGTCGGGCCAGTTACCAGCGAGTTCCTGTACCGCTGCTTGTCGAACCACCGCGTCCCCAGAATCAAGCTGAAGTTTGAGCCAAGACCAAGTTTCTGCGTCATCGGGACATCTCCGGACAATTTCTCGCACCAACACACTCAGCAAGTGAGAATCAAGCTCAGACTCGACTAGGCTTTTCAGAAAAGGCAGCGTCTCTTCCTGAAAAAACCAGCGAGAGGCTATTTGTTTCACAGCAGTTTCTCGCACATTCAGGTGTCTATCCGACAAGGCGAGATTTTGCAACCAAGCAAACACTTCCAAACTCGCTGACGGTAGTCCGGCGACAGCTTCCACCACGACCTCCCGCACAGTCCAATAATCCTCGGAATCAGCTATTTTTTGTAGCAGGGGCAGGGTTTCTGGGTGGTCTGGCCAACCTGCTGCTATCTGTTGTAGGGCAATTTCTCGCACTTCACCGTCCCGATCGCCCGTAGCTAGATTTTGCAAAAAAGCTAGAGTTTCAGGGTTATCGGGCCAGCCAGAGGCCACTGCTTGCACAGCCACCCGCCCGACAGCCGAACTCGCGT
The DNA here is from genome assembly GCF_021648855.1 of Tychonema litorale BBK16. Classification (GTDB taxonomy): domain Bacteria; phylum Cyanobacteriota; class Cyanobacteriia; order Cyanobacteriales; family Microcoleaceae; genus Microcoleus. The sequence continues at coordinate 10,489 of NZ_JAKJHX010000026.1, forward strand.
CGGACTCCGCCAGAGTTCTCAGCAGTGGATAAATGTCTGGTTCATCGGACCATCGCGAGGCCAATTCTGCGATCGCAACTATCCGCACTTCTTTGCTAGTATCCTCACAGGCTAACGTTTTGAGTAGCCGACAAACCTCCGGCGCTGTCGGCCAACCCGATGCCAACTCACGCACCGCTACTGTTCGCAGAGTAGAACTTCCTGTCTGGGCGAGGTTTTTGAGCATGGAAAAAGTGCCTAAAACCGAGTGCCAACCAGAGGCTATTTCTTGCCACGCTGCGACTTGGACTCCCAAATTTTCGTCTTCATTGGCGATCATTCTCAGTAGCAGTAAGGTATCTGTGCGATCGCGCCATTTCTGGGCCAATTGTTGCAGTGCTGTGATGCGGACTGCGGAACTGCGATCGAACTGAGCGAGATGAGTCACCAGTGGCAAGGTATCTTCCATGTCGCACCAGCCAAGTGCTATTTCTCTGACTGCGATCGATCGCACTGCCCAACTTTGATCCAATTTCGCTAAGTTTTTTAGCATCAGGTAAATTTCTGGATTCTCCTGCCAACCGCGGGCTATGGCTTCTACGGCGGTAGCTCGGATTTCGCCACTGTCGGTGGAGTGAGCGAGTATTTTCAGCCAAGGCAGGGTTTGCGGATCATTTTGCCAAGTTGTGGCGATCGCAGCGATCGATCGCGATCGAATTTGATATGTTTCTTGCAATTCTTGGCCGCTTTGATAAAGCATCAGGAAACCCATGCCGTATTGCGATAACTTTTTCAAAGCATTTAACAGTTTTCTTTCTGTTTTTTTATTGACATTATCTTTGAATCTTGACAGATATTTGGCAGCCAAGAATAGATTGAAAAAATTTTGCTCTTGACCATTTTTATCGATCAAATATTCTAGGATTTCGCTAGCTTTTTCTGGATTTAAATTTGATGCAATTTTTTCTAATATTTCTTCCGAAAATCCATCCCGCCAGTGCAGATCGAAAACTTTTTTCTTGAGTTCTGGAAAAGTCAGCTTACCTATTATTAATTGTACATCGACCAACCACGCTGCTGTCTGAAAATTTTGATCTCCAATCTTTGTTTTTAACATAGCGATGCTCTGAACCATTAAATTTGTTTATCTTTGAAACCAGAAATCCAATCCGGCTTGATTAAAGTTGCTGCTTTTTTACAGCTCAAATCCACTCTATTTTATACCAAAATCTCTGGCTCTGGATCTACTTGATACAAAATCTGCCACCATTCAGAAAACTCTGAGGTGGCAGCGGATTTCGATCGCATAATTAAATTGGACAATCTAGGCAATAGCTACCTGTACGCGATTGTCTGCAATCTGAATCGCAAAAGTGGGAATATTTACTGTTTCATCGTCCAAACATTGTCCAGTAGTCAAGCTAAAGTTGTGCTTGTAAATAGGAGAAGCAACTTTCAGAGTGCCGTTGCGATCGCCCACCAGTCCCCGCGACAACACAAAAGCCTTACTAAACGGGTCGTAATTGCTCAACGCATAAAGTTCATCCCCATTTCCCACCCGGAAAATCGCCACTTGCTCGCCCGCGACTAAAGCGCAAACTCCTGTATTGGGTGCGATCGCATCCAGGGAACAAACATCAATCCAAGTTGTAACTGTATCGCAAACCGATAATGATTGAACCATGTTTTTTTCCTATTAATTTAGAGATGATACCGAGGAGACGGCAGTGCCGTTTCCCTACAAGATTATTTTGGGGTAGGGACACGGCAATGCCGTGTCCTGATTTCGGGTAATATTAATTCCGATACTACCGGATTTGATATTATTCCAAAACACCAACCAAAGCCTTTTCATGCTCATAAGCCGGCCGCGTTTGTCCCCGTTCCGCAACACGAACAATACTCGGATCTGGCAAATCGGAATTCACAAAATGCTGGAACCGCTGCACCTTTTGGGGGTCTTCAATCGTCGTTTTCCACTCACATTGATAGGTGTCCACCAAGTGTTCCATCTGCGCTTCTAACTCAGCACAAATGCCCAGAGAATCCTCAATAATTACCTGCTTCAAGTATTCAATCCCACCCTCAAGTTTATTAAACCAAGTAGCAGTGCGTTCCAGGCGATCGGCAGTGCGGATATAGAAAATCAAAAAGCGATCGACATACTTAATCAAAGTTTCCTTATCAATATCTGCCGCCAGCAAAACCGCGTGCTGCGGCCTCATACCACCATTCCCGCACACATACAAATTCCAACCATTCTCAGTAGCAATTATCCCAAAATCCTTACTTTGAGCTTCCGCACATTCGCGAGTGCAACCAGAGACAGCAGACTTGAATTTGTGAGGAGCACGCAAACCACGATAGCGCAATTCAACCTCGATCGCCAAACTCGTAGAATCCTGCACCCCAAAGCGACACCAGGTACTGCCAACACAAGATTTTACAGTCCGCAAAGCCTTACCATAAGCGTGTCCCGATTCAAATCCCGCATCAATCAACCGACGCCAAATATGTGGCAACTGATCCACACGAGCTCCAAACAAATCGATCCGTTGCGCGCCAGTAATCTTAGTATAAAGTCCAAATTCCTTAGCAACTTCCCCTAACACAATCAACTTATCCGGCGTAATTTCTCCCCCCGGCACTCGCGGCACCACCGAATAAGTACCATCACGTTGAATATTTGCCAAAAAGTAATCATTCGTATCTTGCAAACCAACATGAGACTTCTCTAAAATATGCTCATTCCAAGTAGAAGCCAGCATGGAAGCAACAGCAGGTTTACAAATTTCACAGCCCTTACCTTTGCCGTGTTTTGCGATCGCCTCTTCAAAGGTTTTAATACCCTGAGAGCGCACTAAATGGTACAATTCTTGACGGGAATATTCAAAATGTTCGCAGAGGTGATTTTTGAGTGTTACCCCAGATTTCTTCATCTCAGACTTGAAGATATCCGTCACCAAAGGCACACAGCCACCGCAGCCCGTACCAGCTTGGGTGCATTTCTTGACACTCGCGACATCAGTTAAATTGCGATCGCGAATCGCCTCACAAATCTGCCCTTTACTCACATTATTACACGAACAAATTTGAGCAGAATCTGGCAAACTATCCACTCCCAAACCAGCAGGTACTCCACCTTCTCGCGGTGGCATCAACAAATCTTCAGGATGCGGTGGTAAGGCAATATCATTTTGCATAAATTGCACCAAAGTGCCGTAAGCAGAAGCATCTCCCACGAGAATCCCGCCCAAAATCCGGCTACCATCATGATTCAAAACTAATTTTTTGTAAACGCCTTGAAATGTGTCAGCCACAACAATTTCTTTAGCATTAGCAGACTTAGCAAAAGCATCTCCAAAACTAGCAACATCCACCCCCAAAAGTTTAAGTTTTGTGGACATATCCGCACCCATAAAAGTGCTTGTAGCAGAGGCATCTTGCCCATCATCTACTACACTACTTAAAATATCCGCTGCCACTCCAGCCATTGTATAACCGGGAGCAACTAAGCCGTAAATCCGATTATCATAAAGTGCACATTCCCCGATCGCATAAATATCAGAATCTGATGTTTGACAACTATCATTAATCACAATACCACCACGTTCTCCTACTGCAATCCCACAACCTCTCGCAATTTCATCACGAGGGCGAATCCCAGCCGAAAACACAATCATATCTGTTGCCAATTCCGAACCATCAGCAAACAGCATCTTAGTAACTTTGCCATCTTCACTGACAATTTCAGTAGTAGACTTGCTGGTGTGAACCGAAACTCCCAACTCCTCTATTTTACTCTTGAGAATTGCACCACCAGCATCATCCACTTGTACAGGCATCAATCGCGGTGCAAACTCAACCACATGAGTTTTCAAACCCATATTTTGCAAAGCATTAGCACATTCTAAACCCAACAAACCGCCACCAATTACCACACCAACTTGACAATTTTTAGCGTAATCTGACATCGCTTCCAAGTCATCAATTGTCCGATAAACGAATGTCCCCTGAGCATCTTTGCCTTTAATTGGTGGCACAAATGGATAGGAACCAGTCGCTAGAACAATTTTGTCATAGGAAACTTCTAAACCATTTGCTGAACAGACAGTTTTTTGTTCGCGGTTAATACTAACTGCTTTGTCGCCGATGTGAATTTGAATACCATTCTCTTGATAAAAGCCTGGTGCAACTAGAGATAAATCTCCCGCTGTTTTGCCAGAGAAAAAGCCACTAAGGTTAACTCTATCATAGGCAACGCGAGGTTCTTCGCAGAAAGTAATTAAATTCCAGTGTTTCGCAGCATCTGAGCTGACCATTAACTCCAGGAATTTGTGACCTACCATGCCATTGCCGATCACAACGAGATTTTTTTTGGCTGTCATTAGAATCCTTTTAATCCCTTATATCAGTCGTTGTCTTATTGATATAAGAAATTTTACCATGATTTTGTATTTATAGATACAGGATATTAAATTTTATGCAATTGTCGAATGCTTCAGATTGAATTTTTGCATGATGTATAGCAGTGGGCAGTGAACAATGGACAGTAGACAGTGGATATTAGCGACGAAAAATCTCAGGCGGTATCAACTATCAACTATCAACTATAGCAATCCTAAATCATTTGTGAATTTCTTGCTCCCTCCCCTGATTCAAGGGGAGGGTTGGGGTGGGGTAAAAAATTTATGACTCCTGCAAGGATTGCTATATCAACCATCAACTATCAATTGTTTAAGCACCCATACCCGAATACTGTTTCAAACCCTGTCGCCACAGCCACCGATTCCACACAAAAAATACCGTACTCCAACCAAGCATCACCAACAAACCGCGCCCTACATCGACAGGTAATCCAATCAAAATTGAAGCAGGAAAATGAATTAAATAAGGAAAAGGAGTCCACAAAACCACTTCACGAACTGGTGCAGGAAACACTTCTAGTGGTGCAACAAGTCCCGATAGAAATAGATAAATTAAAAACCAAAATTGTTCGATCGCACTTGCCCGTTCTATCCAAAAAGCAAACAGCGCAAACGTATACTGTATCAGGAAACGCATACAGAAAGCCAATGTAATTACCAGCAAAAATAGTAAAAATCTGCCCGCACTCGGCAGCCAAAAAGACTGCGGATAAAGCGCGAAAAACAGTAGCGTCAATCCGAACACAAACGGCAACCGTGCAAACCTTTCAGAAACATGAGAGGCAAAGTGATGCCATACTGGATCTAAAGGCTGCAACAACTTATTGGATAATGTCCCTTGCACCACTTGTTTTTCAAATTCCCAAATCACCCACACAACATTAGTTTGTCTAACGATAAAAGCCGCTAAAAAATAACGAGCAAAATCAATAGATTTCAGTCCAAATTCCCCAGTTTGAGCCGCCTGCATCCACACACCCATCAAAATAAACGGTAAAGCTCCCGACAGCGCCCACAAAAATAATTCTGCTCGGTATTCGAGCATATAAGCGTAGTAAGTGATTAGCAAAGTTTTAGCAATTCTGATATATTTTTTCATCTCAATTTTAGATTCTTCTGTCTGATAATTAGCCCCTCGATTCCTCAAACCCCTTATAAAGAATAGGCACCCGGATGCGAAGGTGACAAACTTTCCCTCGAAAGCTTGGATTGGCTGGACTTTCATAAGTATTATCCAATTTACATTCTTTTGTCAATATATCAACAGATAGATTGTTTTTATCAATCCCATCTTTTATGATATCTATTGACTAGGAATTGCAGGCATAGCTATACTAATGAGTAACAAAAAATTATTGCCCGCAGCTTTACCAAACAGGAGAAACTAAATTTATGTCTGAACTCAATGGCGTCATGATGCAGTATTTCCACTGGTACACTCCCGCTGATGGCAACCTGTGGAATCAGCTAGCGAAATCTGCAAAAGATTTAGCAAACATAGGCGTTACATCCCTTTGGTTGCCACCCGCGTATAAAGGAACTGGCGGGGGTATGGATGTGGGTTATGGCGTCTACGACATATTCGATTTAGGCGAGTTCGACCAAAAAGGTTCGGTACGGACAAAATACGGGACAAAAGATGAATATTTGCTGGCGATTAAAGCTGCACAAGATGCAGGAATTCGGATTTATGCCGATGTTGTCTTCAACCACAAATTAGGTGCCGATGCCGAAGAAGAAGTCGAAGCCACACCCTTCAATCCCGACAACCGCAATGACACGGTAGGTGAGTATCAAAAAATCAAAGCTTGGACCCATTTTACATTTCCAGGCCGTGGCAAAACTCATTCCAGTATGGAGTGGCATTGGTGGCATTTCGATGCCATTGATTACAATTCTTTTGACACGAATGCCAATGCCATTTACTTGCTTAAAGGGAAAGAATTTGACCAAAATGTAGACTTAGAAAAAGGCAATTTTGACTACCTGATGGGTTGCGATTTAGACATGGATAACCCAGAAGTCACCGGGGAATTAAAATACTGGGGTGAGTGGTATGTCGATACAACAAATGTTGATGGCTTTCGGTTCGATGCAGTCAAACACGTATCAGCAGAATTTTTCCAAGAATGGTTAGAACACGTTCGTAACTATGCCAAACGCGATCTATTTGCCGTCGGTGAATATTGGTCTTATGAAGTTGAAGCTTTGCACCACTTCATTGCTGTTACCGATGGTAAGGTCTCGTTATTTGACGCACCACTTCACTACAATTTCCACGCTGCAAGCAAAGCTGGCAATGACTATGACTTGCGAACAATTTTTGATGGCACTCTGGTTCAACAGCAACCAACCCTCGCCGTTACCCTGGTTGACAATCATGATTCCCAACCTTTGCAATCCCTAGAATCAGTTGTCGAGTCTTGGTTTAAACCCCTTGCCTATGCTTTAATCCTGCTGCGACGTGAAGGATATCCCTGCATTTTTTACCCCGATTATTACGGCGATAATTATAAGGATACAGGAAACGACGGCAACGAATACGAGATTTGGTTAGAGAAACATCAGTGGATTCTCGATAAATTCTTGTTGGCACGCCAAACTTATTCTTATGGTAATCAATACGATTACTTTGACCACGCCAATACAATTGGCTGGACGCGACTCGGAGATGAAGAACATCCTGGTGGTATGGCTGTGGTGTTGAGTAACGGGGGTGATGGGACTAAGTTTATGGAAGTTGGACAACCGAATCGCACCTATATTGACATCACAGAAAACATCAAAGAATCTATTACAACTAATGACGAAGGTTGGGCTGATTTTAGATGTAATGCTGGTTCAGTTTCTGTGTGGGTTCCACAGTCCTAAACATTTTGTAACAAGTAACAAGAAATTTTTCTTGTTACTTGTTACTTGTTATTTGTTACTTGTTATTTGGATATTTTAAATAGCTCAAAAATTTATGAAGCTTTTAGATAAGGTTGCCGTTATTACTGGCGGCGGATCGGGGATTGGTCGTGCAGCAGCAATTTTAATGGCCAAGGAAGGCGCAAAAGTTGCTGTTATCGATCGCATTCTCGATAGGGGGCAAGAAACTGTCCGCCAGTTGGTGGATGAAGGAGGCTGTGGACTTGCAGTTCTAGCAGATGTGGGAGATGTTCAGCAAATGCGAGAGGCATTTCAAATCATTGTTGATAAATATCAAAGAATTGATATTTTGTTTGTCAATGCCGGAATTAATGGTGTGTGGTCGCCGATAGAAGAACTCGAACCAGAGGAGTGGGATCGGACCATTAATACTAACCTCAGAGGAACATTTTTGACTGTAAAGTATGCTGTTCCTCATCTCAAAAAGCAAGGAGGTTCGATTGTCATTACATCATCGATTAATGGCACTAGAAGCTTCAGGAAAGTTGGTGCTACAGCCTATGCTTGTACTAAAGCTGCTCAAGTCACCTTTGCCAAAATGCTGGCGCTAGAACTCGGTGCTAATAAAATCAGAGTTAATGTGATTTGTCCCGGTGGGGTGCTAACTGGGATTGAGGAAAGTGCTACTAAGCGAAATCTCGATCGCATTCCAGGATCTGCCGATTTCATTCATGATATGATTCCTTTGACTGATAATACCGCAGGTTCTAGTGAAGAAGTTGCCCAATTAGTTTTATTTTTAGTATCAGATTCCTCCATATTTATCACAGGTACTGAAGTCTGGATTGATGGTGGCGGTTCTTTGATTTGAAATTTTAATAGATAATACCGCACTTGTAAAGTATACGAGATATATAGTTCTTGTAGGGTGCGTCAGTTTTAAGGTATTTCCCATGTATAGTAAGTGTTCTAGCTGACGCACCCTACAGGCCTCGTTAGTAGTTTAAATGCTCCACAGCTTACCTCATCAGACTATGAATTGAGTTTCAACCACGATGCCAGATAGTGATACCATCCTTTTGATCGATCAGAGTAATCCCATTATCCTTAAGTTGATCGCGAATGCGATCGCCCTCAGCAAAATTCTTCGCTTTTCGGGCATCTTTCCGCTGCTGAATCATCGCCTCAATCTCGCCATCCGTCATACCACCAACGGAGATTTCCGTCTCAGCTTCCCGCTGAACTTCCAAACCCAAAACCCCAGCCAAATGCACCAAAGTCACCCAATGAAGCTGCAACAATTCCCCAGCAGTTTCAGTTTTGCCTTGATGCACCAAAACATTGCCTTCCTTGGCCAATTCCTTAGCCAATTCAAACAGCACAGCCAAAGCACCGGGCGTATTAAAATCATCATCCATCGCAGTTTGAAATTGCTGCACGAGTGTGGTATCTTGTCCAGTTAAATAATTGATTTTCTCAATATCCCAACCGAGTTTAGAACCGTGTTGACTGCCAAAAAGTAAACCTTCCTTCAGAGTTTGCCAGCCATTTTTCGCAGAGGCGATCGCATCTTCGGTAAAATCAATTTGACTGCGGTACTGCGCCGTAAATACAAACAGCCTCACCGCCATCGGTTCAACCGCTTTCGCATTCTTACTCCCCCCCTTAGCAAGGGGGGGCTGGGGGGGGTTAAATTCCTTCTTGCTCCCCCCCTGCGTAGGGGCGGTGGATGGTGCGTGCCCGCCCTCTGAGGGGGGGTTAGATTCCGAATCGCTCGACCAATTCCCCTCCAACAAATCGCGAACTGTAATAAAATTGTACAAAGATTTAGACATCTTTTTGCCATTGACAGTCACAAAAGCATTGTGCATCCAATAATTAGCAAGAGTTTTCCCCGTCACCGCTTCAGATTGAGCAATTTCGTTTTCGTGGTGCGGAAAAGTTAAATCGGAACCACCGCAGTGAATATCAATAGTTTCGCCAAAGCAATCGCGCACCATCGCCGAACATTCAATGTGCCATCCGGGGCGGCCTTTTCCCCAAGATGAATCCCAAGCAGGTTCCCCTGGCTTAGCACTTTTCCACAGGGCAAAATCTGATGAATCTTGCTTTTTTTGAGCTTCTATTTCTGCGGTTTCTAATCTGCCGCTAGCCCCGGCTTCCATTTCTTCCAACTTGCGGCCGGAAAGCTTTCCGTAATCGGCAAACTTCCTCACGTTGTAGTAAACGTCACCACCAGACGCATAGGCATAACCTTTCTTTTCTAATTCGTGAATCAGTCTTTTTATGCCGTCTATTGTATGCGTAGCGCGTGGATATTCATCCGCCCTGAGAATATTCAGCTTATCCATGTCTACAAAATATTCGTCGATGAAGCGTTCGGATACGGCTTCCATTGTGGAATTTGTTTCGCGGGCGCGATCGATAATTTTGTCATCTATATCGGTAAAATTCTGGACGTAGCGCACATCGTATCCGCGCCACATCAGGTAGCGGCGCACCATGTCCCATACAATGTAGGCGCGGGCGTGGCCGACATGGCAATAATCGTACACCGTAACGCCGCAGCAGTACATCCGCACTTTTCCTGGTTCGATCGGCTCAAAAGGTGATTCGCGTCGGGTCAAGGTGTTGTAAAGCGTTAGGGACATGGTATTTGATATTTGGGATTGATGTACTGCTCTAATTTATTATATTCCGGTTCGTGAATCTTTTGGTGTTGTTGCGAAATCCTCGGCGGTTGAAACCGCGTCTACAGAAACGAAGTCTGCCTCCGCAGACTAAGAGATAGTTACCAAACATCTGTTAAATCTAAGACAAATCCCGGTAATACATCTTCCCCGGATAAAGTCCTGGGACGATCTAATATTTCCACATCCTGATTTTGTCTGTATATCTCAAATTTCTGGTTTTTGCGATCGATTAACCATCCCAAACGAGCTCCATTAGCGATGTATTCTGGCATCTTTTCTCGCAACGGCTCCATGTTGTCAGATTTAGAGCGCAATTCTACAACAAAATCGGGACAAATGGGAGCAAAACCTTCTCGTTCTTTGGGTGTGAGAATTTGCCACCGTTCTAATTTAACCCAGGAAGCATCAGGAGAGCGATCGGCACCATTGGGCAGTTTAAAGCCGCTAGAAGAGTTAAATGCTACTCCCAGCTTGGTTTGGCGATTCCACAGCCAGAGTTGTCCTTCAATATCTAGGTTTCGATTGCCTGTCTCGCTTCCTGTGGGTGCCATAATGATTAATTCTCCTGTAGCAGTTCTCTCTAGCCTTAAGTCACGGTTGACGGCCGCAATTTGCTGGAACTGTTCGTGAGTTACTTTGAAGGTTTGGGGAATGGTAATGGTAGTTTTGAGCATACTGTGCGGTTTCGCGATCGGCTATTACCTATTCTATTGTGTCACAAAAGCTTGCAAGGTTATATCGGCTTTTTCAAGTAATCTTGTACTAATTCTACAACGAAGGTAATAGCTGATGAAGAAAAATATCTGGATTAACATTTTAGAAGCAAATAAATTAATGCGATCGCCTGATGAAGTCATAGCTTTTGAAAATGCTTTAACCTCACTTGCCGATCGTCCTCAAGATGAAGATTTGCCAGATTTACATCTAATTTTAGACGATCGCTGTGAACAGCCAGAAGTCATGTTTGGTTTGATTCATTTTCTAGAATCTTTTGATGTGTCAGCCCAGCTTCAAGCTTTTGTGACAGTTGTACCGCAATTAATGCTCGTTGCTTCGGAATGGACGAGAATCCTTCACACCCGCATTTTAAATGATGAAGATGCTTGTCGTTTGTATCGAGATATTTTGCATTCCTTGAACCCCCAAGAACCTAATTTTGTTCGTCAATTGCTCGAAGAAAGCGCTAGTTACCATTTAAATCAGCGGGAGCCAAAATTAGAGTTAGCTAGGTAAGGACGTTTTTAGGCAACAGCAAAAGCAAATGCCATAATTTTTGAGTATCGCGTGAGATATGAGTTAGAATTGGGGTTGAAAGTCTCCACATTGCGATCGCCCTTAATCGCAACCAACTGTGGGATCAAGCCAACATCTACAATCTAAAATCCGATGACTTCACTCCCAGCCAACCGCGCTAAAACACTCAAAGAAGCTTACCGCGCTTGCGATGTCAAGCCTCTAGCGGGTGATGATATTGCCCGATATTATGTGGATTTGTCCGCAGTACGCAACACAGATGCGATCGGCAATGTTAGCACGGATTTGGAGCTTCAAGAACCGGGGGAATTTAACACAATGTTGTTTACCGGGCATCGGGGATGTGGCAAAAGTACAGAGTTAAAACGCATTCAGTCGCGGTGGGAAAATGAATATCGGGTAATTTACATAGAATTCGATCAGGAACTAGATGCTTATGATACGGAATATACTGATTTATATTTGCTATTTATCAACAAAGTAGCTGATGATTTAACTAAATTACGATTGAAATTTGACCCGAAACTTTTAGAGAGTTTTGAATCGTGGTTTAAAGATATTACTCAGGAAAACGAAGAAACTGTTCAATCTTCTGCCAGCATCGAAACTGAAGCAAGTGCAGGGTTAGAAATCCCGTTTATTTCTAAGTTGACAGCCAAATTGATCGGGCAAATTAAAGGTTCTAGTCAACAAAAGAAAGTGATTCGGGAAACTCTTCAGCGCAATCTATCCCGCTTGCAAACAGATATTAATTTGTTATTGAAAGATGCTTTTGATAAGCTGAGACGCAAATATCCAAATCAGTACCAAAAAGGATTTTTGGTGATTGTTGATAACTTAGACCGGATTCCGCCAAATGTTGGCAATCATTTGTTCTTTGATTATGCTCCTCAACTCCAAGAACTAGACTGTACAATTATCTATACAGTGCCGATTTCGGTCATTTATTCCTATAAAAATGTTAGCAATTTGTTTAGCAATCCTAACATCGTGCCAATGGTGAATATTTATGAATTTAATCGCAGTGAGTGCAATTTAAATTACAATCAGCAAAGATTAGAGGGAGTTGCCAGTTTGATCGAGCAGCGGGTTGATATTAGTGCGGTATTTGACGATCGACAACAGTTGCTAGATTTGGCAAAAGCTAGCGGTGGTCATGTGCGACAATTGATGCAGACGACTCGATCGGCTTGTCGCACAGCCATTACTCGCAAACACAGTAAAGTTTTGGCTGAAGATGTAACTTACGCTTTAAATCAACAGCAATTTGACTTTGAAAGGTCTACTCCTACGCCAGAATATTACACAATATTAGCGCGAGTTTGCATCGACAAAGATATTGCTAAAGAAGAAATCGGACAAAATTTATTATTCAATCTTTCCGTTTTAGAATACAACGGCAATAGTCGGTGGAATTATGTCAACCCACTCGTAAAACAAAGTTATGCTTTCCAACAAGCCCTTAGATCAATCCAAGGAAATCCCTGAAATACACCAGCAAAGGATTGTTGAATTCAATCAAGAATCTTTTGACCAATTGCTGACTTTTGTCGATATTGTTCCCGACGATGCCTTTGATTTGGGATTTATCCAAAGTAATTTTGCTAAGGATAGAGATGCGATTATTCAGGCTTTAATTAATCATCCCGATTGTCAAGAGATGCAGTTTGAGATTTGGGATTTTCCCGATCCTGAAATGCGCTTTTTGTTGGATGAAATTCTGAAGGTTTTGCCAACAGTCAAGGTTCAACCAGACAAAAAGTTGATTTTCATGGTGCAGGGAGTGGAAAATGCGATCGGGATGACGGGTGAATATCCGCCGATGTTGGTTGATTTTAATTGGGTACGAGATGCTTATCCGGTTATGGTGCCGCATCTAATGCTGTTTTGTTTGCCGGATTATGCGATTACGCGAGTTGCTAATTTTGCGCCGGATTTCTGGGCCTGGAATTCGGGAACTTTTGTGTTCAAAACTCCGGCAAATACTAGGGATGATGCGATTTCTCAAACTCTCGATGCTAGCAAGGGAATTAGCAATTGCGAGGTTCCAGAAAAGCAGGAACGGATCGATTTATTGAAACGGTTATTGATTGAATATACTCCATCGAATGGGCGCGAGGAAACTCCAGGGGATTTGAAAACTAGGATCAGGGTTTTGAATGATTTGGGAATTGCTTATCGCAGTCGGAGTGAATATAAAGCAGCAAAATACTATCTAGAACAAGCGTTAGATTTGGCTAAAGATGATGAAGATTTAGGTGATGTCAAGGCAAATGCTTTGCATGAATTAGCAATTGTTGAGCGCAATCTAGGGGAAATTGAAAAGGCAATTACTTTAGAAAAGCAAGCTATGGAAATCTTTGAACGCATCGGCAATGTTCAAGGGAAAGCTGCTACTTTGCACCAACTAGCAGGAATCTATGCAA
>NZ_JAKJHX010000026.1:24238-26267 GCF_021648855.1 Tychonema litorale BBK16
TGCAAATCTTGGGGATGTAGAAAAGGCGATCGCATTTTATCAACAATCTCTCGAAATTCAGGAAAAAATTGGCGATGTTCAAGGGAAAGCAGCTACTTTCGCAATGCTTGGACAGTTGTTAGCAGATGAGAAGGGAGATTTTGACCAAGCTTTGAATTATTTACAGCAATCTTTGGAGATTTTACAGCATTTGCGATCGCCTGATGCGGAGATGGTGAAACGCATTATTGCTAGGATTCAGCAGATGGCTGGAGATTGATGGATGCACTTTGACTTAAGAAACCGGGTTTTTTGTAGTTTTTTGGTGGTGTATCGATATACTTGGAAAAAACCCGGTTTCTGGCCACCCGTTCGCAATTCCCAAGTGGATCGGTTATGCTGGAACGATCGCCTCTTGAAGATGAATAATATTTCCCTCTGAATTTAAAATATAAAACCATTCCCTCGGAATGATGGACGCATCAAAACTAAAGAAACCGGGTTTTTCCGGTTTTTGTGGGCTGTGACCAAATGTTCTGGAAAAAAACCCGGTTTCTGACTACCCGATCGCACCTACCCCCCAAATCTCCCAATAACAAAAGTTATCAAATCCTGACATTTACCTCAGCATCGATCCCCAAATCTCAAATATGTCAAGACTCCCTGACATATTGATCCCCAAAATCACGAAAATGCGTATAAGTATCCATGATTGAGGCAAAAACCCCCTTGACCAGACGGTAGAATGCCTGCAATATTAAGTCATGACAAAGCGATCCCGAAGAAATGCTGTAATTACAATATTTCTGCGAGTCAAGTAGCGTGCGAGCTGCGATCAATAGCATTGGTAGTAGCATCGATCGCACTCAGTCAATCGATTTTGTCACTCAAGAGTTCAGGGAAAATCTTTAGCAAGACCGGATGTAGCGCGCCGAAGCCAACAAGTTATAGCCCGCATTGGGGACTTAACTAAGTGAAAACAAGCAAGGCTTCAAAGGTTGGAGAGATGTAAAAACTCGATTATATTTGCAATTATAAAGAGTTTCGTTTCTCAAAAAGTTAACACTATAAGTGTTACTAAAAAACCTAACCCGCCATCCCCAATTAGAGGAGAACAAACTCATGGTCAAAGAACGCCCACCATTAGAAGAGATGACTTTGCGGCAACTACGCAGAGTAGCTAGCGAATGTGGAGTCTCCCGCTACAGCCGGATGCGGAAATCACAACTTTTGGCATCAATTCAAGAAATTCAGCGTACCAAATTTTCATACACCCCATCTCGTAAATTAGAGGCGCAAGAAGCAGTGGAAGCAGCAAAATTTGAACTAGGTCAAGAAGATCAGACAGGTGGTTCTTTATCCTCTGTTGATGAAGGTTTAGCAGATTTGCCTAATGGTTATGGCGAAAGCCGCGTGGTTTTAATGCCCCGTGACCCGGAATGGGCTTACACTTACTGGGATATCCCGAACGATCGCAAACAAGAATTGCGTCGCCAAGGTGGACAGCAACTCGCCCTGCGGATCTACGACGTTACAGACGTTAACCTGGAAATCCAAAGTCCCCACAGTATCCAAGAATATCCCTGTGATGAATTAGCCCGCGAATGGTATGTGCCAATCCCAGTTAGCGATCGCGATTATGCGATCGACATCGGCTACCGTTGTGCAGATGGTCGTTGGTTAATATTAGCGCGATCGGCCGAAGTCCGCGTTCCTCCCGTCTATCCGAGTGACTGGATCGAAGACCAATTCATCACCCTCGACTGGGAAGAAGACTTGCGCGGCCAAACCTTCGCCGAACTGGTTCCTCCAGCCAAGAAAATTGCAAAATCAGCAACAGCAGCCGCGGCCACTTACAGCAACGGTAACGCCATTTACGAACAAATCTTCGGTATGGCAGAATCTGCCGAAGCTTTGCGCGTAGCTGGTTCTGTCTTCGGATCGATGCAGCACGTCGCAGGTTCCATCCAGCAATCCGGCATCCACGAACAAGCTGTCAGTTCCTACGTCTTCCCCTCCGGCGTCGGAATGTGGGCCGCACCAGCCATGT
>NZ_JAKJHX010000026.1:26367-52665 GCF_021648855.1 Tychonema litorale BBK16
CGGGCCTCACAATGTCCGGTGCCGGTATGTCGATGTCGGGCCTCACAATGTCCGGTGCCGGTATGTCGATGTCGGGCCTCACAATGTCCGGCGCAGGTATGTCTGGAGTTGGTTTCGCCACCCCGATGCGCCCTCGCCAGTTCTGGTTGGTTGCTGATGCCGAATTGATCGTCTACGGTGCTACGGAACCTGACGCGACTGTATACATTGGTGGACAGCCGATCAAACTGAATGCTGATGGAACTTTCCGCTTCCAGATGTCTTTCCAAGATGGCTTGATTGACTATCCGATTTTTGCAGTAGCCGCCGATGGTGAACAAAACCGCGCTGTCCACATGAAATTTGAGCGCGAAACTCCTGAACGTCGCACCAATACTAAGGAAGATGCTGTTCCTGAGTGGTTGGGTTAATAGTAATGCTCGATCGATCAATGCGATCGTACAGGTTTGTGCCAATTTCTGAACCATCACAAGGCCTCGGCAGAGGACAAAACTGATTTGTTAGGGTTAGACCCAGACAACAACCCATAACACCCCCTATGCACCGTTCTCCCATTTAGAGGAGCGGTGTTTTTTGTATTTAGGAAGAAGGAAGAAGGAAGAAGGAAGAGGGAAGAGGGAAGAGGGAAAAAACGTATCGACCAGATTTGATATTAGACAATCATCTTAATATCTATCTAAAGATAGATGTCTATTTGATTCCTAAAACTGCCAGTTAAATCATATTTTGTACTCTGCACTCCCGGATTATTAAGTAAGCTTAAGTTAACTTAAATTTTTATTGCATAAACTGGTAAAATCTCACAAAAAAACCAAAAGCAAGTTATGAGAGAAATAGCGATCGTACAATTCTCTTTCTCAAAACCTCATGCCAAAAATCAACTCCCCACCTTTATTTCGGCGACAAACGCGACCCACTTTTTTAGCATTATTCGCTGTAACTCTAGCCGCCGTTTTGTTCCTATTTATCCTCCCAGCCCTCACCCAGCAGCCCGTCGTCCTGACAATGTTAATGCAGGGGCAAGATATTGTGAACTGGAAGCCCTTCGTCCAAGAATTTGAACAAAAAAACCCAGATATTCGCATCAACCTCATAGAAGGGCCATTTGATAGCAACCTGGTAGAAAATCTTTATACATCAGCTTTTTTGTTAGGCGATTCGCCCTACGACATCATCAACATGGATATTGTCTGGGTTCCCAAATTTGCCGCCGCTGGGTGGATGCTAGATTTAACAAACAAAATTTCCCCTGAACAACTTTCAAAATTTATCAAAGGTAATGTCGAAGGCGGCAGGTATCGAGACAAACTTTATCGGATTCCCCACGCTTCCGATGCCGGAATGCTCTATTATCGCAAAGACATTTTAGAACAAGCTGGAATTAAACCGCCTCAAACTTTTGAAGAGATGTTTACTATCTCTCAAAACTTGCAGAAACAGGGAAAAATTAAATGGGGTTATGTATGGCAAGGTAAACAATATGAGGGAGTATCGGCGATGTTTGTCGAAGTGCTCGCTGGCTTCGGCGGATTTTGGGCAAATCCTCAGACTTTTGAGGTTGGGCTAGATAAACCGGAGGCAATTAAAGCTGTGGAATTTCTCAAAAGTGCGATCGCATCTGGCATTTCTCCCCCTGGTGTCAGCACTTACGGCGAAGAAGAAACTAGGCTGTTGTTTCAAAGCGGTAAAGCGCTTTTCTTGCGGAATTGGCCCTATGTTTGGAGGCTGGCAAATGCCGAAGGATCTAAAGTTAAAGGCAAAATTGCGATCGCGCCAATGCTCAGCAGTATCGGCAAACAAGGCGGTTCCTGTCTGGGTGGCTGGGGCTGGGGAATTGCCAAAACCTCAAAACATCCAGAGCAAGCGTGGAAAGCCATTCAGTACCTTACTAGCGAGGAAACACAGCGCAAATTCATTTTAGAAACCGGGTTAGTTCCTAGTTACAAATCTCTGTTTTTAGATCCAAAAATTATTGCCAGATATCCACATTACCCGCAACTGCTAAAAGTAGTAGAACAGTCAGCTTTGCGCCCTGCTATCGCTCAATATGCTCAAGCTTCTGATATTTTGCAACGATATTTGAGTGTGGCTTTTACTGGAAGTATGAGTTCAGAAAAAGCAATGAAAGCCGCTGCTAGTGAAACTCGCAATTTATTAGGCAGTTTTAAACAACAAGCCAAAGTTTCCTCAAACTGACATCTTATAGCATCCCATGTATAGTCAGTGTTCTAGCTGACGCACCCTACAGGCCTCGTTAGTGGTTGAAATGCTCCACAGCTTAATTGCTAATAGGGAAAAACCACAAGTCTGAAGAAATCATTAAAAATTTTCCTGAGAAGTTACCGAAAGAATAGTAATCTAGATAGTAGTCTTGGCTAAATAATTTTTAGTGATGAAATTAAATCAGTCTAATATTTCTAAATGGTTGGCAATCCTATTTGCTAGTATTTTAATCACTTTCGCCTTGCCTTTGCTGGCGAAGGAGATTCAACTGCCTGGGAGTCGCTGGGTGGAAGTACGGCAAGTTAGGGGAACCGTAACGTATCAAGGAAGACCAGCAAAAGTGGGCGATCGCCTGACAGCAGCCGGCCAGCAAATCTCCACAGGCAAACAATCTAGTGCGGTTTTAGCGGTAGACACTGGCATCGCCACAATTAATGTAGCAGAATTAAGCACCGTCCAAGTTAAAGGTCTGTCCGTTGCTGTCGGCGGAGGTAAAGTTACCCTGCTGTCAGTCCCCGCAGGATTGGCAAGAGTTTCAGCCCGACGCTTGACTAACCCCAATTCGCGCCTAGAAATTAACAGCCCAGCGGGAGTTGTGGGCGTCAGGGGGACTGAATTCTCCGTGGGTGTTGGTCCAGAGGGAAAAGCCGCAACTGCCTTATTTGAGGGGAAGGTTGACGCTAGCGCTCAAGGGCAAAGTGTGAAGATAGAAAAGGGTTATGCTTCTGTCACTTTTCCCGGTAATCCTCCCGCTGCACCCCAGGCATTCAAAGAAAATCTGAACTATGAATTGATCAGTTTATCAGTCATCAGTCCAGGCAAAGTTCGATGTATTTGTACTGTCGATCCGCTGAATTTAGTCTATTTAAATGACCAACCGTTAAAGATGGATCGAACAGGTAAAATCGACGAGATAGTGCCGAAGCCAGCTAACTCTGACTACTGGCTAGTGGTTCGCAGTCCGGTGGGAAATGAGGTATCTTATGAACTCGGTGCAAGTTTAATTAAGTAATAGGCAATGACTAAATTAATAATCCCTCGTTTGCGAGTTTTTTTTTCCCGCACCCAATCCTTAATACCGGGAGTTGTTGCCGCTATTATTTCCTTGGGTGCATTGCATTTGGATGCCTGGAAACCGCTGGAACAACTAAGCTCTAACAGCCTGTTTCAACTTCGCGAAAGTGGAATTTTACCCAAACCTATTTGGGATAAACGAGTGGTAGTCATTGCAATAGACGAAGCAAGTTTAAGGAAGTTGGGGAGATTTCCGTTTTCGCGCGATCGCTACACTAAATTATTACAAGCCCTTTCCCCAGCTAAACCCGCAGTCGTTGGTTTCGACATTATTTTTCCCGAATCCAGTCCCCAAGATGACCAACTTGCAGACGCGATGAGTGCAACAGGTAATGTAGTGTTAGCTAAGGCTTGGGATGACAAAGGAAAACCTCTACCAACTGTACCAACTTTAGAAGCCGCAGCCGCCGACCGAGGTCATATTTTCCATAAGTCAGACACAGATGGGATCGGTCGTCAAGCCACGCTGTGGTTGCGAGATATTCCATCCTTTGGAATTGCCATGCTGCACGTTTACAACGCTGACAAGCAACCGCAATCTGGAGGGCTAGAAAAGTTTTTATCACCGCCTAATAACGGCAGTCTAGAATTTTACAGTGCAGGGATAAATTGGCCTGGAAAAACGGAATTTCTACCGACTTATTCGTTTGCTGATGTTCTGGAAGGTAAAATTCCCCAAGATGTTTTTAAAGACAAATTGGTGTTAGTAGGTATGACGGCAACAGGTTTAGATCCCTTGCGGACTCCTCTAAATCAAATTTCACCCACCAGTGGGATTTACCTTCATGCCGCAGTTATCGATAACTTGCTCAATAACCGACTGCTGCAACCTTTACCTGACTGGACAACTTGGCTGATATTACTTTTAATTGGGCCAATTACTAGCGGGATATTATCGAAATCTGGGCCCAGGGGACGAATTGCGATCGCTATTCTTTTTCCTCTAATTTGGTATGCAGTTTCTTTCTTATTATTTACGTTTAATTCTCTACTAATGCCCATTGCTGCACCGATTGGTACGATCGTCTTAGCTGGAATTGGACTGCAACTACGAGAACAACAAGAGAAAGAACAATTAATGAGCCTGTTTGAAAAATACATGGCAAAAGAAACAGCCGAACTAATTTGGCAGCGAAAAGACGAAATATTTAAGAATGGCGAAATGCAACCGCAAGAAATGGTCGCCACCGTTTTATTTATGGATATTCGAGGGTTTACTAGCATTTCCGAGCAACTATCTCCGAGTGAATTGATGTCTTGGCTAAATCAATATTTAAATGCCATGAGTGAGTGTATTATGGATCGCGGTGGCGTGATCGATAAATATATTGGCGATGCAATTATGGCAATATTTGGCATTCCCTTTCCTCATACTAAACCTGAAGAAATCAAACAGGACGCTCTAAATTGTATTGCCGCTTGCTTGGATATGTCAGAACGATTGAAACAATTAAATCAGCAATTAGAAAGGGAAGGAAAGCCAAAAATTGAATTCGGAGTTGGCATTCATACAGGGTCGATTATTGCTGGAACTGTCGGAGGCGGGAAGCGATTAAATTTTTCGGTTTTAGGAGATACTGTGAATGTTGCGGCTCGGTTAGAAGCAATGAATAAAGATATTAAAGAAGACAATCCTTATCGGGTATTAATCACAGGAGAAACCTGGGAATTGGTAAGCGATAGCTACGAAGCAAAACCAGTTAAAAGTATTCAATTAAGAGGGAGAAAACAAGAAACAAGTATTTGCGCGATCCTTGGTCAAAAGTAAAGGCATATCAATTCCGTTTACATCGGAATGATATCATTTTAGATTTGAAACACAGATGTCATTGCGAGCTCTTAGCGAAGCAATCGCAATGGCTATGATATCATTCCGAGGCTACCGGAAGTGATATCAATAACGATTCGATGTTTCACCGTTTCGCTACAATCCTAATTCAAATGACAGATAATGCTTTCTGTCCGATGCTTGTTGCGCGATGCTTTTTTCCCGATGCTTTCTGCCGAATAACAATATCTTCAAAAATCTTACGCGCTAAAACTCTAGCTAAATTGACAGGTACTGCATTACCAACCATTTTATATCCATCAATGATATACTTGTACTTGAAAATGAACTCATCTGGGAAAGTCTGAATTCTGGCACATTCCCTGACAGACAATCTGCGGTAAGGTTGAGGTGAATTCGGATCGAAAATCCGTTTGTCCTTATCTACCAAAATCATTTTACTAGCTTGAGGATGGAGAGGTGCGTGTCGCCCGCCCGCCTGAATCGTAAAAGAAGGTTCCGACCAACTTCTGACTCGATTTCGCGACATATAAATGCTCGAAAATCCTAAATCAGCACATTCGTGATTGGGAATAGATGGGTGATAATGATCTACTTTACCCTTAACTGGAATTGGTGCGATCGCCTCCAAGTCAAAAATCGCATCCTTCAACGTCAAAACCTCATCCGCAGCTTCAGGAAACTCAAAGCCAAAACCCAGACTTTCCCGATAACCAACCACAATCACTCTTTGTCTATCTTGTGGTACTCCAAAATTTCTAGCATTCAACAACTTGTACGAAACCCGATAGCCAATTTGCTCAAATTGCGATAATATATAAGTGAAAGCATCCCGATTTCTGGGAGACAAAATCCCACTTACATTCTCAGCCAAAAAAAACAAAGGCTGCTTGTCCCTAACAATTCGGATATAATCCCAAAAAAGTTGACCTCGACAGTCATCAATTCCCCGTTTCGCACCAGCCGCACTCCAACTTTGACAAGGAGGGCCACCGATTATCCCGATACAATCAGGAACTTCATCAGAATTGATTTTTCGGATATCTCTGCGATCTAACTGAGTTTCAGTATGATTAAATTGATAGGTATCCCAAATAGTGCGATCGTACTCATTAGCCCAAACCGGATTAAAGCCAGCCAGACGAAAACCCAAATCCAACCCACCACAACCCGCAAACAGAGAAATAATATTCACAAAACTCGGCGATTGAAATCGCTACTACACAAACTAAGTCCACCTACGTGGACTGGGAAATAATCAATGAATGCAGAATCCATCCTCAAATCATACCAACACTTCGGCGTCCATCTCGGACTAGAAAGAATCAACCAACTTCTCCAAAAACTAGACAACCCTCAACAAAAAGTCCCCATCATCCACATCGCCGGTACAAACGGCAAAGGTTCAGTCTGCGCCTACCTATCATCCATACTCACAGCAGCAGGTTATCGAGTCGGGCGCTACACATCCCCGCACTTAATCGATTGGACAGAAAGAATTTGCATCAACCAAAAACCAATTTCCCCGATCGAACTACAACAATACCTCGAACGAGTCATCGCCGCCACGCAAAACGATACCGAAACTCCCACCCAATTTGAAATCATCACCGCTGTAGCTTGGCTGTATTTCGCCGAACAAAAAGCAGACATCGCCGTCATTGAAACCGGATTGGGCGGTAGATTAGACGCGACTAATGTGTGCGAAAACCCCCTCGTTAGCGTCATCACATCCATCAGTCTCGAACATTGGCAAATACTTGGCCCCACTGTCGCTGATATCGCTGGGGAAAAAGCCGGGATTCTCAAAGCAAAATGTCCGGTTGTTATTGGAGAATTGCCAGAATCTGCTAGAGTAGTTATGGAGAAACGCATCCAAAAATTAGACTGTCCTGCAACTTGGGTAAAACCAGCCATAGACTTAGGACAAGGATTTGCAGAATATCAGTTAAACCGAAATTCTGTTAAAGTAAGATACGAATTGCCGTTGTTGGGAAAAATTCAACTCATGAATTCAGCAATTGCGATCGCAACTCTGCAAAACCTCGAAAACCAAGGATGGCAAATCTCCGAAAGTGCGATTCAAAACGGTATCGCCCAAACCCAATGGCTTGGAAGACTCCAACAGACAAGTTGGAAAAATCAGACAATATTAATAGATGGAGCTCACAATCCAGCCGCAGCCATTGCATTGCGCGAATACGTCGATAATTTAAACACTTCCCAAGTACCAATTAACTGGGTAATCGGGATTCTCGCCACGAAAGACTGCGACGATATATTAACAGAATTACTCAAAAAGGGCGATCGACTTTATCTAGTATCCGTACCCGACCAAAATTCAACACCACCCGCAGAATTAGCCACCCTCGCCCAAAACATCTGTCCTGAATTAGCACTCTGCGAAACATTCCCCGACTTAACCACAGCCTTAGATGCTGCTGTTGCAGAAGATAACTTAACAGTCCTTTGCGGTTCCCTTTATCTAGTCGGCCACTTTCTTCAACAACAAAAATCCCAAGTTTAAAAATATCTCTCTTCTATCTGCGTCCATCCGCGTCAATCTGCCATCATCTGCGGTTCAAATCCTCTTCAAACTTATTGCAGAACTAGCTTATATGCGCCCACAGATTCCCATGATGCTATGCTATACCAAATTCATCTAAATTGCAATAGGAAAACCGAAAAAAGTTAGGCCATTTGCGATCGTACATCCCAACCTAAAACATCCCGAATCCAGCCGTTGACAAAATTATTTATTTCTCTCTACTCCTCCTCTGTGTCCTCTGCGCTCTCTGCGGTAAAAAACTCTTAAATCCCCCTATCTTTTACCGAATTGTTGATAGTTGATATTTTTTGTCCTATACTAAAGTTTATAATACTAATTTAAGTTTATATATATGGGCGCACAGATTTCTATTATTCAATAATACGTCAAGCCACCGAAAAAAGCAAGGGCGATCGCAAAAAAGATTCCCGCCCCAGCTTCAACTCAAAACTACCTTTGATCCCAAGCGACAGCCGCATCAGCCACAGCCTGCTCTACCGACTTCTCCCCCAACATAGCCGCTTGTAAATTGTCATAAATCGCCTTTTGCAACTTCTTAACATCCTTCAGAGGCGGAATCAACAGCTCGGCCGAACTCAACCCAGAAGCACTAACAATCCGAGCCCGATCGCCCGCCGTCGCATCAGCAGCTACACTCTTAAAATAACTATCCCCCAAAGCCTCAACCGTAGAAGGCAAAACATTAGCCACCTTAGCAAAAGCTAACTGATTTTGAGAATTGGTCACAAACAAAGCAAACTTGACAGCATCGTCAGGGCGCTTACTGTCGCGAGGCACCACCAAATTCATCACCGCCACAGTTTTTTTGCCACTTTCCCCAGTAATTTGTGGTGCAACAGCCGAAACAGTGCCTATACTAGGAGCATTCTCGGCGATCGCCTTTAAGAACTGAGGGCCAGAAGCTAACAAAGTAGTTTCCCCAGCTTGATAAAGTTCGATCGCCCTACGATGTCCCTGTACCAAAACATCCTTCGGTAAAAATCCGCCCTTGTACAAATCCACCCAATACTGAAAAGCCACCTTGCCTTTATCAGTATTAAAAGCCGCCTTCCCTTGAGCATCAACCAAAGTAACACCCATTTGCACCAAAGACTGCAAAACTTCCCCCGAATCTTCCGGTACAAAAGTTACAAAAAAAGCAAACTTACCAGTCTTCTCCTTCACCTGTTTTGCTACTTGAGCCAACTCAGTATAAGTAGTAGGAGGCTTAGCAATTCCCGCTTTTTTCAACAGATCAGTATTGTAAATTGTTACCCCAGTGGTGAGATACCAAGGAATGCCAAAACTCTTGCCGTCCAGGACACCAGCTTTCCAGATATTCGGCAAATAGCCCGATCGCACTTGCTCCGAAATCCGCGAGTCCAAATCCAGCCAAGCATTGCGCCCCGCCAACAGCGAAGCAAAATCAGGATTCAGGTTGACCACATCCGGCGCAGTTTTCGCCGCCACCGCCCCCAGAATCTTACTTTCCATCGCCGACCAAGGCACATCTACCCAGCGCACCTTCACCCCCGGATTTTCCTGTTCAAAATTGGCGATCGTTTGATTGAAATATTCAGTAAACTGAGGTTGCAGTTGCATAGTCCAGAACTCAAGTTCCGCAGAATTATTAGTTGGGGAATTAACAGCAGGTTTGCCACAACTCACCACCGCAGACAACAGCAGCCCCACCAGCCCAAAAATAGTAAATAGTTGCCAAGATTTACGTTTCATAGTAATAAAGTGTGAGAGTCCCATTTTGCATAAGAATTGGCCGATTGTCGATCGATCAAGTGTAAATTTGTTGATATTCGCACCAGAATAGCTATTCTCAGGTAGATTGGATACCATCAAACTTAAAGAAAATAGCAATTAGCAGCAACCCAATCACATGGTTAACTTTTTCAAAAATCTAATTTCCCCACGCAAGCCAGGAATCGGTATTGAAATAGCCTCAGACCGAATCAACGTCATCCAACTCGAAAAGAAAGCTCAGGCATTAAAAATAGCTACCCTGGCCTCAATAGAAGTTCCAGAAGACATGGTGCAAGAGGGACAAATAGTCGATCCGCCAGGAATGGCAGAACTGATCCGTTCAGTCCTCGCCGACAACAAAATCAAAGCTAAGCGGGTAGCCACAGCCATTCCCGGACGCGAAGCTGTCATCCGACTGATTCCAGTCCCCTCAGAACTCAACAACGAAGAACTGCGGGAATACATGAATTCAGAAGCAGGGCTATACTTGCCATTTCCCAGAGAAGATGCCGACGTAGACTATCAAAAAATCGGCCTATTTGTCGATGACGACGGCGTAGAAAAAGTGCAAGTTGTACTCGTAGCTACTCGCAAAGAAGTTACCGACACCTACCTCGAAACCTTCCGAGAAGCCGGACTGACGATAGACGTGCTAGAAGTAACCAGCTTTGCCCTGATCCGCACCCTCAAAGACCAACTGCAACAATTTTCCTCCCAAGAAGCCGCAGTCTTGACAGACATCGAATTTGACAGTACGGAGTTAGCTATAGTGGTGGACGGCATACCTCAATTTAACCGTACCATCCCGATCGGCACTTACCAAATCCAGACCGCCCTCAACGAAGCCATGAATCTGCCACCAACCAGAGACACCACCGAACTGCAAGGCATGACCTTGCCCGTCACAGATACAATGGGTACATCAGGGGATACGAATCCGGGCACAAATGCCATCATTAAAGTATTGGGAGAACTCGCAGACGAACTGCGTCGCTCAGTGGACTTTTATCTCAACCAGAGCGAAGAGCTAGAAGTAGCACAACTCCTGTTAGCAGGGCCAGGAGCTGCGATCGGCAAACTAGATGAATTTTTCATGCAAAGATTAAGCTTACCGGCTTCTCAAGTCGATCCCATCCAAACTCTGGGACTCGAAGTTGGCGAAGACATTACCCTAGAACAGCGAGCAGGTTTAGGAGTAGCTTTAGGTTTAGGACTAAGAGAGGTTATGTGAACAGACCATTAAAATCTCAAATTTAAAATCTCAAATCGAGTAAAGCCATGTACAGCCTAGATATTAACTTTCTCAGAGACCGTCCCGAATACAAACAGGACGAACCAGCCAAACTTTCAACCAAAAAAGGTTCGGGCTCCGCCAAAGACCAACTTCCCTTAATTGGTGCAGGGCTATTTGCCCTCGGCATCAACGTCGCGATAATGGGGACTTGGTGGTGGGCAACTAACGAAAATAACAGCTTGACGGCAGTACAAACAGCCCTTGACCAAGAAGTTGCCAAATTAAACACTCAAGCAAGTGCTGTCAAAGCCATCAACAGCGAAACCGATAAAGTTACCGCTGAGTATCAAGCTTTAGCAGGAGTATTCGACCAAATTAAACCTTGGTCGGCAATGTTGCAAGACCTCAGTAGCCGTACTCCAGCAGGAGTCAAAATTGCCAAAATCGAGCAAATCGACCCCAGCCCATCCCCCGTAGCAGCACCACCTCCTCCTCCGCCGCCTACCCCCGCAGCAAGCCCGTCCCCTGGGGGAAGTCCGTCTCCAGCAGCCAGCCCTACCCCGGCGGCGGTTGTTACCCCAGTCGCCCCACCCCAGGCAGCAAAGGTAGTAATTACTGGAGTCGCCAGTACCTTCGATCAAGTTAACGACTTTATGCTCTTAGTTCAGCGTTCTCCTTTTTTCCTCAACACTGACACCAGACTGGTCGCAGCCACTTTAAAAGATAATCCCGCACAAGTACAAGTACGAAACCAAAGCGCCCTAGGGACTGTAGAAATTCCTAAATTGCGACAGGTGGTGGAATATAAAATTGAAACCAGCCTGAGTCCTACTGTTGCTTCCGAGTTGCTTCCAGAGTTGCGAAGTAAGCAGGCAGATGGACTGGCAATACGGATAGAAACACTTCAAGAAAAAGGAGTGCTAGAAACACCAAAAGGTGAACAAAAAGGAGAAGTGAAGAAACTATGACAGCATCAAATGAGTATATTCCCAGCGGAGCGCAAGCGGAAGAGTCGTCAGCTCAAGAATTATTTGGGATTAAGCTGACACCCCAAGTCCAAGCAATCGCCATCGCTCTTCTTGGCCTCGGAATTGCCGGTGGTATCGGCTACCAGTTTGTGATGCCAGAAATGCAGAAAACCGCCGACATCAAGCAAAAAATTAGCGACGCTAAAACAACGCAACTGAGTTTGCAAACTCAAATCAAAAAAAGGGCAGAAGCAGAAGCTAAGCAAGAACAAGCAAAACAGCGTCGTGCCGATGTGACGTCAATGTTTGCCAGCGATGCTGGGGCGACCACGCTGTTGCTGGATATGACCCAACTGGTTAACAGAATCAACATGGGTGTGGTAGGGGATCAAGGCAAAGCTAAACTCACCAAATTTGAGCCTGATGTTTTGCCAGCACCGGCACCCGCTACAGCAGTAGCTGTAGACCCTGATATTCTGAAAGATACTTCTTTCGGAGCGTCTCTGGCTGGCAAACTCCGACGCAAAAAATATAAGGTAGAGTTTGAAGGCAATTTTGCTCAAACTCGCAGCTTTATGCGTAACTTGGAGTTGATGCAGTCGTTGTTGGTAGTGAGGAATTTGAAGTCTGAATTGGCGGAGGCAACTCAGACGATAGAAGTTGATTTTTTGAAAGGGAAAATAGTCCCCGTTCAGAAACCGCAAACTAAACTTAAAACGGCTTTTGATTTGCACGCATTGCTGCCGTTAAAACAAGAGGAAAAACTTCCGAGTCCTAGTCCGAGTGCAGGGGCAACTCCTGTTGCTAAATAAGTCGATCTAAAAAAACAGAATACAAATATCTCTGACTTTCTAAAGAAGTCTCGGAGATCAGAGACAATAATTAATTTAGTTGATTTTAGGAGTGAATGTGAAACAGCATCTACGGTTAAGTGGAGGACTTCTGAGCAGTGTTGCCGGAGTTCTTATGTCCCAAGCCCCCGTTTGGGCTGCGCCGACTCAAGTCACAGGAGTGCAGGTAAGTCAAGCTAATAATGGGGTAAATATTGTTCTAGCTACGGAAAAGGGCGATCGCCCGCAAGTCTTCGCAATCAATAATGGCAATACTTACCAAGCCACAATTACCAATACCCAGCTCCGGTTGCCCCAAGGCAAGACATTCCGGCAAGAAAACCCCGCTCCAGGCATTTCTTCAGTAGAAATCAGTCAGGTGGACGCGAATAGCATTCGGGTGATGGTGGCTGGTACGAATGGAGTTCCTAGCGGACAAGTTGTTCAGGGACAAGGTAGTGGCATCACGCTCAGTGTGGCAAGACAGGGTGGCACTGTTCAATCTGCCCCAGTTCGATTACCGGGAGCATCGGCGCAAAACCAAAGTTCACCCCCGCCCCCACCAGGTCTGCCCCTGAGCCAAACAGCCCCAGTGCCAGCTCCCCAAATCCGTACGGCACAAAACCCGAACGTGATGTTGCAAAATCCTGAAGTGACGATTACTAGAAACGATCGCCCACCACTTCCCAGCGAGATTCAATCTCAGACAAATCAGGCCCCGCCTTTTCAACCACGGGCTGTGGCTCCACCCCTAGGAGATATCGCAGTTTCTAATATCGCTCCAGGGACTGGAAGTATCGAGCTGAGTTCGGGAGAACGTATTCCTCGGTTAGTCCTACGTGATGCCCCTGTTCGTGACGTGTTGGCTCTGTTGGCTCGTGCTGCGGGCTTGAATATTGCTTTTACAGGCGGTGGAGCTCCTGCTCAACCGGGTCAGCCAGCAGCGGCACCGACACCAGGTGCAGCAGGAGGTTCGGATGAAGGGCCGAAGATTTCTTTGGATATCGAAAATGAGTCGGTGCAAGATGTTTTTAACTATGTGCTCCGGCTGAGTGGACTGCAAGCTAACCGGATGGGACGGACGATTTTTGTTGGGGCTAATTTGCCGATCGACTCACGGAATATTATCGTTCGGACTTTGCGACTGAATCAAGTTCGGTCTACGGATGCAGCTAACTTTTTGAGCGCTCAAGGTGCGGAAACTCAACTGCCGATTACTCGCATCACTATTCAAACGGTGGGCCAGGGAAATGCGGCGCGGGATGTGGAAATTCGGGAACCGGATATTAAGGCGATCGGCGCTAAGGATGGCAATGGGCCACTATTGTTGAGAGGACTGTCGGTGCTGGCAGATTCTCGCCTCAATTCCATCACTTTGGTTGGAGATCCCCGCAAGGTTGATATGGCTGTAGGTTTCTTGACGCAGCTAGATTTGCGTCGCCGTCAAGTGGCTGTGAATGTCAAGGTGATCGATATCAATTTGTCGGGAGTAAACACCAGTAGCAGCAGTTTCTCTTTCGGAATTAATAACAATTTCTTCGTCAATGACGGTGGGGCGGCAAGTCTGAATTTTGGTGGCTTACAGCCGGCTAACGCCAGTGATGTCGCCAATAGCCGATCGACTCCCCCGATCGTTGGCAACCCCTTATCAGGTCTTGATCCTGTCTACGATGCGAACGGCAGAATTACGGTACCACTTACAGGTCAAGGTCTCCTAGGTCCCGGCAAAGGTGTGTTCCTCCGCCCGACAGCCCCAATTACTAATGACCCCAGGCGAGTTGCAATTACCGATTATGAGCCTGGATCGGCGACCAGTTCGGGAAGTGCAGAGTTCGGCTTGTTCCCGCTGTTGCAGTATCCGAGAAGGTTCCTGTCTGCGTTGAGTGCACAGATTAATACCCGAAACGGCAAAATCCTGACCGATCCGACTCTGGTTGTCCAAGAAGGGGAAACGGCGAATGTAAATATCACGGATGAGGTGATTACTAACATCACGCAGCAAACGCAGAGTACCGGAAATACAAGTACCACGACAACGACGGCAGTCAAAGACAAGGCTGGTTTGCAGTTGGGGGTGGCGATCGATCGGGTTGATGATAATGGTTTTGTGTCTCTGCGGGTGAACCCGATTATCAGGACACCTGGTGCCACTCAAGATCTTTCGACTGGCACGAACACGAATCGGATCAGACTGCTGGGCGAGCGATCTTTGCAATCCGGGCTAATTCGCCTCCGGGATGGTCAGACTTTGATTTTATCGGGGATTATCCGGGACGAAGAACGGGTTACAGCGAGAAAGATTCCGATTTTGGGAGATTTGCCGATTATCGGTGCGCTGTTCAGAAGTACGGATAAGACTAACGAGAGGGCGGAGTTGATTGTATTGCTGACACCGCAGATTTTGGATGATAGCGATCGATCGAACTTTGGCTACCAAAACAACATCAGTCCAGACGCCCGTCAACTGTTGCAGCGGAGTCAGCCAGTCCAGCCGCGGCAGTAGTCATTAGTCAGTAGTCATTGGTCAGTAGTCATTTGATCGCGGTAGGGACACGGCACTGCCGTCTCCTCCGTTTATATCGGAATGACATAAGCACCTGGCACCTGATACCCTTCGACTACGCTCAGGGTACAGAGAAGGGTACAAAGAAGGAAGAGGGCAAAATATCTCCTTTTACCAGTTGACAAATTACATTTTGTTCCTTCTCTTTCTCCTTTTTTCCAGTTCTCAAATCCACCGAGGCGAGAAATCTGCTCTCCAAGGTGGTATTTTTGTAACCAAATTTATGGATTAATTCTAAAAATTGTCCAAATCCATATAAATTAAAGGTTCCACCGATCCATAACGGTCGGGAAGACTTTAAAATAATGCAGTGAAAATTAGATGCTGTGAGGTTTTCAGCAATTAGAAACAAAAATTCCTTTTCTGACCAATTACCCTAGGGTAATTGGTATTCAGCAGGAGTTTTGATTCGGGGAAGCGGACAGGGGCGATCGGGAACAACCCAAACCTCCCAAGCCACAGCCCAATCCAGTTGATAACTCACAGCTAATAGTTGAAGTCTGTTGAACGTATTTTGCAAATCAGAAGGAGTTCGTATGAACAAAGGTGAATTGGTTGATGCAGTCGCGGAAAAGGCTACTGTGACGAAAAAACAGGCAGATGCCGTTTTGAGTGCTGCTTTGGAAGCAATCATGGAAGCTGTCTCCGATGGCGATAAGGTAACACTGGTTGGTTTTGGTTCCTTTGAATCCCGCGAACGCAAGGCTCGTGAGGGTCGTAATCCCAAAACTGGCGCTAAGATGGAAATTCCGGCAACCAGAGTTCCAGCATTTTCCGCAGGGAAGTTGTTCAAGGACAGAGTTGCACCGGATAAAAATGCCGATAAAGCCCCCGAATAACCGACAAACTGAGCTTTGACTAGACCTGTTCACGGTGGGAATTTAGCTTGGGCGGCCACACTAGCTGGCTGTCCCAGCTCTGCTATTCTCGATTTTTCTGCGAGTATTAGCCCTTTGGGCCCTCCTCAGTCGGCCCTGGATGCGATTCAATCACACCTAAGCAGTCTGACCGCTTACCCAGACCCGGATTATGGAGAGCTCAGGGCTGCTTTGGGTGAGGCTTTGAATGTTGACCCGGATTGGATTTTGCCGGGGAATGGTTCAGCGGAATTGTTGACTTGGGCGGCTCTTGATTTGTCGAAGCTGGAGGCGACTTATTTGGTGACTCCAGCTTTTGGCGATTACTGGCGGGCTCTTTTGGCTTTCGGTGCGAAGGTGCTGGAATGTCCTTTGGATCTTCAACCTTGCACCATTGTCAAGAAGGGGCAAGATTCCGATTCCACAAGAGATAAATTTTCTTGTGGAACAGGAATCTTGCCTGTTTCTAAACAAGTCCCGGTGCCTCTTGCGATGAATTGCGATCGAGGTTTGCTGCTGAATAATCCGCACAATCCTACGGGGTTGCTGTTCACTCAGGAGGCGATTAGGCCTTATTTGCAGCAATTTCCTCTGGTGGTGGTAGATGAGGCTTTTATGGACTTTCTACCGCCGGAACAACAGGAGAGTTTGATTGGTGCCGTGGCAGAGTTTCCGAATTTGGTGATTTTACGATCGCTAACCAAATTCTATTCTCTACCGGGACTGCGGCTGGGCTGTGCGATCGCCCATCCCGATCGCCTCCGTCGCTGGCAGTTGCAGCGCGATCCTTGGCCTGTGAACGCTCTGGCTGCGGCTGCTGCTGCTGCTGTGGTGCGAGATGTTGTGTTTGAACGTCAAACCTGGGATTGGCTACCAGTAGCTCGACAAGAGCTGTTTGAGGGTTTGGCTAGTTTACCGGGTTTGCGGCCGTTTCCTGGTGCGGCTAATTTTTTGTTGGTTGAGTCGTCCGTTTCGGTTTCTGCACTCCAAAAAAGTCTCCTGGAATGTCATCGAATCTTGATTCGCGACTGTCTGAGTTTTCCTGAATTGGGCGATCGCTTTTTTCGGGTAGCTGTACGCGATCGGGCTGATAATCTACGACTAATTTCTGCACTTAAAGAAGTCATTGGTCATTAGTCATTGGTCATTTGACTTCTTAAATTTATGATTGACTACGATTTAGTAATAATTGGTGGTACTACAGCCGCACGCTATGCTGCTTTGACTGCAACTGGTTTCCAAGCTCGTGTTGCTTTGGTGGAACCTTTCAGTAATTCGCAAAATTTGCCGAATATGGCGCAAGATGCGATCACCTTCGGTTTACAATACAGCCAAGTTTTGAGCGATAGTAGTCGATTTTCTGAACAAATTAGTAGCCATAAATTTGGTGTCCATTGGGCAACGACTAATTCAGAAATGCTGAGTGAATTGCGGTTTGATGGGGTGAGGAAGTGGGCAGAAGGTGTTATTTCTAATTTGTCAGAAATCAATTCTCTCGGTGTTTTGGCAACTCGCGGGGTTGATGTTATTTGTGGTGACGGCGAGTTTGTGGTAAAACCGGATTTGGCTTTTGTGGTGAATGGCCGAAAATTGCGATCGCTCTCTTATCTCCTAGCTTGTCCGAGTCTCCCAGCGATTCCCGATATTGAAGGACTTTTATCTGTTGGCTATTTCACTTCGGAAACAGTCTGGAAATTGGCAAAGCAGCAAAAACTGCCTAAAAGTTTGGTTGTCATCGGTGCAGATCCTAGTGGCGTGGAAGTCGCTCAAACTTTTGCTCGATTAGGGGTTGCTGTCACTGTTGTGGTGAAGGGTTCGCATATTTTGTCGAAAGAGGAGCGAGAGGCTGCTAGCTTGGTTCAAGCTGCAATGGAAGCCCAAGGGGTGCGGATTTTGATGGCGACTGAGGTGACTCAAGCTAGGGTGATTGATGGCAAGAAGTGGATTCAAGCGGGGGATTTAGCGATCGAAACTGAGGAGATTTTTCTCGCAGCGGGCCGCCAACCTAATTTTAAATCATTAAATATAGAATCGACTGGTGTTAAATTCAATCACCAGGGATTGATTTTAAATGATAAATTACAAACCACTAATGATCGAATTTACGCTTGTGGTGATGTTGCTGGAGGTTATTCGTTCCCTCATATCGCTAACTCGGAAGCTTTGGTTGCTGTGAAAAATGCTTTGTTTTTGCCGATGTTTAAAATAGATTATCGCGGGATTCCTTGGGCGATTTTTTCTGAGCCACAGTTAGCACGAGTTGGCTTGACTGAGGCGCAAGCAATCCGTCGTTTTGGTAATGACGTTATTGTTAGTCGGGAATATTTTAAGAATATCGAAAAGGCTCAAATGTGTGGGGATTTAACTGGTTTTTGCAAGATTGTGGCGCGTCGCAATGGGGAGATTTTGGGGGCGTGTATTTTGGGCCCGCAGGCTGCTGAGTTAATTCATGTGATCGCTTTGGCTGTGCGTCAGAAAATGAAGGTTGAGGCGATCGCAGAACTTCCGTTTATTTCCCCTACTTTTTCGGATATTAGTGGGAAAACTGCTGCTAATTGGGAATTACAGCGTTTTCTTAGTAATACTTTTATGCGTAGTTTATGGGAAAACTTGTTTCATTGGCGCCGATATTGGAAAAAATAGTTTTGGGCATTGGGCATTGGAAAATCTATTTTTATAGTGGTTGATTTAGTGGCTGATTGTGAATATGATAATCAGTATCAAAACTTGAAATACAGTTAAGATACTACTAGACTACTATCCGAGGTTTGATTGATGGATTGCAAAACTGCTACTTTGGTCTACAAAACGGGAAATCCTCTGGAAAGGATTCGCGAGATTTTTCCAGAAGCTTGGAGTTTTTTGTCGGCTCAAGCTTGGGCTTTTGTGGCTGGGAAGGAAGATGAGTTTGATGCAGAGATTAAAAAGGCGATCCTCTTCGAGGGCTGCGCTAACGGGCAAACACCTTTTCAGTTCAGAATTACTCACCGCGATGATACTGAACAGTTAACCAAGGATATCTCTGAGTTGTTGGGTGATATTACTTCTCGCTTGCTTTTGGAACAGCATTTTTCTCAAGTTGTCGGGCGTACTATTTATTTTAGTACGATTTGTTGTTCAAGTCACATCACCACCGATCGCGAATTGACCCTGGATGAAGTTCTGCCAATTCAGCGGGCGGCTGTTGAACTTCAATAGTGATTGATTGTTATTAAACGCGGTGTTAAAACCCCGACTTTTTTAAGAAGTCGGGGTTCTTGATATTCCAATACGGTTCAGTTAATTTTTTTTGTCATTGCGAGCTCTTAGCGAAGCATAAGCCCTTCGGGCAGGCTTCGCCAACGCAGTATCTGTTTTTCACTGAATTCTTTCGCATTCAATCTAAAATCTAAAATCTAAAATCTAAAATCTAAAATCGAATGACTCCCACCTTATTTGGCCGCTGGCAAACTCGAATATTGTTATTTGCAACTGTAGGTATTTTAGTAACACTGCCCTTTTTCATGGGTTTAATTAGTTCCAAATCAGGCTCTATATTTTTCTGGACTTTAGGATATGTAGCTATTTTTGGCATCGGTTGGGATATTTTATATATCTACATTCAGCATTTCCGCTGGGATCGAGATTGGCCCGGTGCATTTCAATTACTTGCCGGAATTTGGGAAGCTATTTTTGTGTTATTTCTAATCAAAATTATCGGTTTACCAGGAATACCTCAACAAGATTTTGAATTAGGAGCATTTGCTTTGCATTACAGTTTTGTGTGGCTAGCGATTTATTTGGCATCGCAAACACTAATGCGGATTTTGTTTCCCTACTGGCGTTTTCGTGGCGGCCAATGGCTTTGATTGTAATATAGTTTTGGGGAGTCAGAAACCGGTGAGAATTGGTATAACATATAAATAACTTCAAGGAGGTTATAGGCATGACAACTAATCAAGGTTAACTTGATATCAGCCCAATTCATTTTGTCACCTTAAAGGAGATTGTTTTAATATGTTAACTAAATACATCCAAGCTGCGATGAAGGAAGCTAAGTATGAAATTTTCCCTGATGATGGGACTTTCTACGGAGAAATTCCTATCTGTGAGGGAGTCTATGCAAATGCTATAACTCTCGAAGCTTGTCGAGAACAATTGCAAGAGGTATTGGAAGACTGGATTTTACTTGGTCTCACCATGAATCTTCCTTTACCCATCATCGATAATATCGACCTTACAATTACCAAAGATGTTGCCTGATGCCCCCTTTAAAACCAATCAAACGTCGAGACTTAATTCATTACCTGAAACAACTGGGATTTGATGGCCCATATTCGGGGAAAAGGCATCAGTTCATGTTAAAAGATAACCTTCGTATCACCATTCCCAATCCTCATCAAGGTGATATCAGTGCTAACTTTTTAGCTAAGATTTT
Source organism: Tychonema litorale BBK16 (assembly GCF_021648855.1). Lineage (GTDB taxonomy): Bacteria > Cyanobacteriota > Cyanobacteriia > Cyanobacteriales > Microcoleaceae > Microcoleus. The sequence continues at coordinate 46,626 of NZ_JAKJHX010000026.1, forward strand.
GCGACAGGCTAAAGTTGATATTAGTGATTGGGAAAACCTCTAATTTGTGGAATGGTGTAGAAAAGGATGTTGCAGTGCTAGGAATGGGTCGTCGTCCACTCATAGGGACTGCACTACTTGAAGATTGTCATCTCAGTATAGACTTCTGTGATGGTGGTACGGTTCTTGTAGATGATATTTTGCGATCGTGAGTGAGGAGGAATTTGATTACAATTTTGGGTGCGATCGCAATTCCGTGACTTGGGAGTAATCAGCAGTTGTTGATTCGCAAGTATGATAGAATTAATGTATCATAAAATCCTTAAATATTATGACCATTGAAAATCTTGAAGCTGAGGTTATGGCATTGCCAAGGGATTCTCAAGCAATATTGCTATCGCGACTCCTAAAGCACTTGGGACAAAGTAGTGAAATTGATCCAGAAGTGGCATCTGTCTGGGTCGAAGAAGCCCAAAGGCGCGATCGAGAAATGGATGGCGGCCAAGTTACTGGTATTCCGGCTGAACAAGTATTTCAGAAGATTCGTGGGCTTCTGTAATGAAAAACGTGATATTTCATCCACTAGCCGAACAAGAATTAATTGATGCCACTGCCTATTACGAGGCAGAAAAACCTGGGCTTGGGTTAGAGTTTTTGGGAGAAGTAGAAGACGCAGTAAACTTCCTCATGCTATATCCTGAAGCTGGTTCAAAGGTTAGAAGTTCTGTTCGTCGGGTGATTTTACCAAAGTTCTCCTACTCTTTGCTTTATCGTATTTTAGAAGGCGATCTGATTCGCATTTTAGCGGTTGCACATCACAAGCGTAGAACACAATACTGGGTTGAGCGAGAGTAGCAATCTAAAATCAGGTGTTAAGGAGATGCGATCGCTATTTGATTACCAATAGATATTGCGATCGCGCTTATTATAATCAAGTTTCAATTTAATTTCAATTAATCAATTCTAGTAAACCTAATACCCCAAGCTGTAAATGTATTTGCATCTACAATACTTAGCTGATTTTCAGCAGAGCAACAAGCTGGTCTATCTGGCCAACCTGTCTTAAAAGTTACAGAAAAAGAACTACCCTTTGATACAGATTGGGGAATTGTTCCTTAAAAAGTAATATTTCCTGCTGGTACACAGTTATCACCTGTATTTTTTTTTGCAACTAGAGAGTTACCACTAACAGAAATCTGTACTTTTTCTGTTAATCCTCCTCTTTCACAAGTGTAACCATTTCCTCTCCATGTACCTACAAACATTTTACGCCAATATTCCTTTGTTATCAACTATCTCACCACTATCGCAGAAGAAGATATGTTCGTGGGAAAGTTCCGTAACCGAACATGATATCACAGGACAATTGGTAGAGATGGGCGATCGCGTGGGAGTCAGAAACCGGGTTTCTTCCTAAATTTTGGTGGGAATTCCGAGATTGTCGCAGAAACCCGGTTTCTTGGATTTTGGGGCGATTTGTGGGGAGTCAGAAACCGGGTTTCTTCACTAAATCGGGCGTGAAGATTCCAATATGATCGCAGAAACCCGGTTTCTTGGCCTCGACGCAGGTAAGTCCTGTTTCGGTTAAATTAAGGCTCTATAATACAACTATCCAATAGTTTTATAGGAACAAATGAGAGGCGTAAAACAACTATTCCTAAGCAGCATTGCTATTATTACTTTGAGTTGGGGTTTCGGAACTCCCGTTCAGAGGATACCAGGGGCGATCGCTCAAACACAAGTTCCAATGAGATTACAACACGCAGAAGGAACCTATACCCTTACGGTGTCAGAAACCAATACCACAAAATCTGCTTATGGGGGTCAGTTGCGCCTCTATGACGTGCATATCGCCAAGATGTTTGAGGTGACATATTCGGACTGTCAGGAGATACCCAACGCTGGCGGTAGGACTTGGTATTACTTCGCTGGAAATGGTAAAATTGACATGGGGCAATTTAGAATCAACTGTCCGTTGGCTAGCGAGATTGCTAATACTTATGGTTTAGGGAAACCAGAGCGTACTGCGATCGAATATTCTCAGGAGGAGGCTGGGCGGCCAATATCAAGGACTCGTTCTATTCCTATTTTAGATATTACTGGTAATAAAATTCAGCGCTGGACGAATTTTGTGCAAAGGTTTCGCCCTCAGTCTGCTAATTCAGAAAGTGGTAATTCGCGATCGAGTATTTCTTTTCCAGTTAGTGAAATTCTTTCGCACATGGAAGGTAAGACGAGAGTCCCAATTTTTCTCCCCAGTCAGCTTCCGTTATCAGGAGATATATACTTGGAAAGCCGAGTCGAAACACAGGGCTATAGCGTTGTAATGAGCTCCATACCTAATTGCAGCGCTACGCCATGCTATATCGCGGATATTTCAGCAAAAAGAGGTGGAGAACCGGCCCAACCACCGATCAGAGGATTTAGGAGTGAATTCAAAACCATTCAATTAGCAGGCCGAAGAAAAGGAGTTTTTTCTAATGTCTGCGGTGCTTATTGCACGGCCTTAGTTGAATGGCAGTATCAAGGCGTTTTGTACCGAGTAACAATGAAGAATGGGGAAGAGAAAATGCTCGTTAACATAGCCAATTCTGCAATTGAAGCTGGGCCTCGCTAGCTAAAGGTGGGAACAACAGTTAGGGAAACTATACTTTAAAAAAGTAGCGCGATCGATCGCGCCGTTTCCCTATTTTGCTGTTAGACTAGCAAATATTATATCTGTCTCAATCTCTGTCAAACTCACTGTAGGATAAAGTTTACGATGCTACCTCAAATTACAATCGCTAACAAGTTGATTAGCAAGTTTTTAATTGTCGCATTTTTATGTTTTGTAATCCTCCTAATGCACCCGGCTCAAGTCAGAGCAGAAGGAAGTCCACCTAATGTCACTAAAAAAAACTGATTGCTTTTTAGTTTTCGGACAAGGAACTTGTGGCAGTAAAGACTCTACAAGCAATGCAGTTGCCGCTGAAACTGAAATCAAACCAGGTGCTAACCTCAGTGGGAAGAATCTACAAGGTGTTAACCTGCATAATGCTGATTTGAGAAGATCCGATTTGAGTGGTGCAAATTTGACTGGCGTAGACTTAACAGGTGCTGACTTGAGTGAAGTCAAAATCAGCAAAGTTAAAAACCCTGGCAACTTAGATTTCCAGGGATTTGACTGGAGTAAAATTAGATTGAGTAAGGAAGATTCCCTCAAAATATTGACAGTTAACTTGAGCAAGCAAGATTTAGTCAATTTCATCAAAGCTGACCCTAGTAACTTGGATTTCAGCGGGTTAGACTGGAATAAAGTTAACTTAAGCCAGCAAGATGTACAGAAGCTAGTCAACTCTAAGCTAAATCAGCATGATTTAATTAACTTAATCAAAAGCGATCCTAATCAGGTAAATCTTAGTAAGGACGAATTACTAGGGTTAATTCAGCTACATCTAAATAACAGCGCTTTATGGCGAAGTTCCACGCTAAATAGTCAAGACTTACTAAATTTACTAGCAAACAAGTTGAGTGCAGTAGACTTAAGTGGGGTTGATTTACAAAAAGCCAACTTTACTGGTAGCAACTTACAGCAAGCTAACCTGAGTGGTGCAGACTTGAGACAAGCAAATCTCAACGGTGCAAAAATGCCTGATGGCACTCTATTTCGACGTTAGTTTTACTTGGTAGAGTGTGTCACCTGCTATAATTGATCTGTTTGATCGAAAATTTATATAAATGTGACGCACCCTACTAATACTGGTTATTTCTTACTCTTCATTCATCATTGATTGGTAATCACTGAGACCTATGCGAACCGCATTGCAGGAGTGTTGTTTAATAGAAGTTGTATTACAAGAAAGGCACGACTTGAGACCTGTAGCTGCTGGCCATAATGTCACCTTATATGACATGGGCAGATCATTCGTCCTCTCAATTAACTTTTCGGCTTGATTTTGGTATTCTTGCGTTAGGATAACGCACTGTCCTAATTGTTCGTAAGTTGTCGACGGCTCCATGTTTCTGCCCACTAATTCTAGCTGCTGTATATCATTGAATATTTGTTCAACATTGTTATCAGGAATTGTAGGACTTGTCGCGACAACAGGTTGCGATGATGAGATGTCTCCTGGGTGAGAAAATAATAAAGTTGGTATTAATAATATTGAAATGAGCATCTTACCCACTCCCATCAATAAGCCCCACGCTAGCTTAAACGGTAATAAAGCAATACCTACAATTCCCAAAATGACACTGAAAATCCAAGAGAAGAAAGTTGATACCAAGTGAAAAATAAAACTTGGCATGGCAAATAAAAAGTCCATAATACATAACCCCTAACTATTCAAACTAATTTACCTAAACTATCAAGAAAGCAATTGTGGTGGATTCTCTCAGTTATTTTGCAATATTTAGATGAAATGTGACAACTCAAAATGGTAGGATCTAGTACACAATTTTTATAATTATACTGAACCAATTTAGTATAGATTAGTACAAGTCAGTTGACAAAGTAGGATTTGGTATAATATAGTACACTAAACCTCGCTCAACGCTGACGTATGAATGTTGAAGATGTTGTACAATTGATGGATAATTTGATTGTTGAAAAAACTGGAGAACATCTCACACCCGTACAGGAAGCAATACTGACGGGTGTTTGGCAAAGACAAAAATATCCTCAAATCGCTAAAGAGTTTAATTGCAGTGAATCTCACGTTAAAAAAGAAGCTGCTAAGTTATGGAAAAAGTTGCGTGAGGAATTAGGAGAAGACCTAAATAAATTTAATTTTCGTTCTAAATTAGATAAAAAACATAGGGTTTCTCAAAATTCCAAGTCAGGTCACTGTTTATTACAAGTTGATAATATTAATATTGGCGGTCAATTTATACAAACTATTAAAGATACAGAAACCCGATCGCCCAATCCCCCAGATTCTCCCCAAAATAAAAGTCAATCCCCAATCATCGATTTAACAGACGCACCCGAATTAACAAGCTTTTACGATCACACATCCGAACTCTCCACCCTCAAACAATGGATTTTGCAAGCCCACACCCGCTTGATTACCGTCTACGGCTTAAGTGGAATTGGCAAAAGCGCGATCGCCCTCAAACTCATCGAACAAATAAAAACCGAATTTGATTATATTATTTGGTTAAGTCTCACCAACACACCCACACTTTCAACCCTCCAAACCGAACTCAAGCAATTTTTTGGGCGATCGCCACAAACCCCATTACCCACAGTCATCGATTATTTTCGCGCCTCACGCTGTTTAGTAATCCTTGATGACGTACAGAATATTTTTAAAAGCAGCGAATTAGCAGGTCAATATTTAGCAGGCTATGAAGACTATGGCAAATTTTTCAAACAAATTGCCACATCCTCTCATCAGAGTTCTTTAATCCTGCTCAGTTGGGAAAAACCCAGAGAAATCGCCACCTTAGAAGCAGAAAACCTCTCCACGCGAACCTTACACCTCAAAGGCTTAGGAGTAGAAGCCGCAGAAATTTTAAAAGAAAAAGGATTAGCCGATGAGGAAAAATGGTCAGACTTGATCGCCTTTTATCAAGGACATCCTTCCTGGCTAAATATCATCGCTGCAACAATTTGGGAATTATTTGATGGTAGCGTTTCCCTGTTTTTAGCGGATGGAACAGATTTATTTTTAGGTGACTTAGAACCCATTTTAGAATCTCACGTAGAGCGTTTATCAGACTCAGAAAAAAAGGCATTCTACTGGTTAGCAACTCAAAATGAAGCTGTAAATATTTCACAACAACCTGCCGATCGCGAATTACCCAAATCTGAATTCTGGCAAGCCATACAATCTTTAGCCCGACGCGGCTTAGTGGAAAAAATGCAGGTAGGAGTGCGATCGAAGTTTCAGATTAATCCTGTATTTCAAAAATACATTCAATCTAAGTAACAATTCCACTCATTTATTTCTTAGTCTGCGGAGGCAGACTTCGTTTGTGTAGACGCGGTTTCAACCGCCGAGTCTGATTGTTCCCAAAATTATATTTTCCCAAAACAAAAAGCGCCCCTATTTCTAGGAGCGCTTTTTGATTATCTAAG
>NZ_JAKJHX010000027.1:0-23301 GCF_021648855.1 Tychonema litorale BBK16
TGGCGAAGATATTTGGCGGGTCACTGCCTGAGAAAATAGCTCGATGCCTGGGATTCTATTCTCAATATACAAAGCTCCTTTCTGAAATACGGAAAGGGGCTTTGTTGTTTTTACGGGTTTGTAACAAAGTACACTCAGGAATGAAAAATAAATAATTTAATAAATTACTCAGGTTGATGTAAGGCTCGATAATTCCATTTTGGTAAGTATTCGTCAAAAACAATTTTCATAGTATAGTGGCTGCAAAAGTATCGTCAGGGAGGATTGTCCCAATTGTTGGCAGTCAAGAGCGCACCCGGAAAATCGCCTCATATCAATTCCGGTTGCACCGGAATGATATACTGAAAGAGTGCAAAGAGCGCAACGAGGATAAGTCATGCCTAAACGCCTCAAGTTAGAGCCTCATCAAACCTCTTCTGAGTTGTCTAAACTTTATCGTCAAGCATCAGACCCAATTGAACGGACACGCTACCAAATAATTTGGCTTTTGGCGACTGGACGAGTCACAGAAGATGTCGCGGATGTCACGGGTTACTGCCGTAACTCTATATATCGCTTAGTCCGTCGCTATAATCAATTAGGTGCACATGGGTTGAAAGACAAACGTCATCAACATCCGGGCACTTCACCTTTACTCTCTGTTGTAGAACAAGCACAACTGTTGCAAACTTTAAGAACTCCGACTGCTGATGGAGGATTATGGAACAGTCGTAAAGTTGCTGAGTGGATCAGTAATTTACTCGCTCGTCCAGTCAACGTACAAAGGGGTTGGGACTATCTACGTTCACCTGACGAAAAAGCGTTAATTGCGCTCGCCAATAGTAATTGGAGTTTAGACTAAGCAAGTCAAAAAGTGCGATCGCCCAAAGACTGGCAAACGTCCATACAAGAACGGCAATGGTTGCTGGCGATCAGCTATGAGGCTCAACCATAAGAGCGGTACCAGCGACCGTTAGCTTATGAATGCCTCGGCCAGGCAAAAGATGCCACCTTTGAACTAGCAGACGCGGTAATGACGACGCGCCACGTCTCATGCGCGAGGAGATTTGGCCCTCAATCCCTTGTTTCGGCGTGAGTGGTCGAGTGTCTATGAAGCATTACAAGACTGTAGACCAGACCGAGAAAAATTGATGCAACTATACATCCAGCAGATGTCACAAGTAGAACGTCCAGTATTAGCGATCGATCATACGGCATGGTTAAGACCCCATGCACGTACCCTCAAAGAGCGTACCTACGAACATCAGCCCACGGCTTTACCTCACGGCATACCTGTTGGTATCGGTCAAGGATATAGTACGATCGCACTGATACCTGAAAGTAGTGGCAGTTGGGCGCTGCCGTTAAGACACGAACGTATAACCAGTTGGGACAACCCAATCGGTAAAGGCGCCGGGCAATTGGCACAAGTCTGTGAATATCTTCAGCATAGACCGATCGCCTTATTTGATAGTGAGTATGGGTGTGCACCTCTGGTAAAAGCCACCGCTGCGATCGCTGCTGATAAACTAATGCGTATTCGCTCCAATCGTTGCTTATGGTCAGCACCCCCAGCCTATACTGGTAGAGGACGGCCCAAAATTCACGGTCAACAGTTTAGACTCAACTTAATCATCTGGTTAATTCTGTTACTCCTGCTACGTCTCGCAATAGTAAACTTAACATTGCTGCCATCATTAATGGTAGTGTTAGAATTCTATCTCTTAAATTTAGTTGGCGATAAAAAGTTTTTTGGGCAGCCATTGCCGGAATTAATAAATCTTCTAGGTGATTCGCGATCGCTTCATTTTCTACTTGGGGACGATTTTTTTTCTTTGCATGATCTCGGTTGATTCGTTTTTTGCTAGTCATACAGCGGTTCAATTATGGCTCAATTGCTTGCCCGGTCAAGGTTTCATCCTATTTTACCTCTTGGAAGTCTACCCCCTTGACAATTTGTACTTTTTCTTAACTTGTCACAAATGATCTATTTGGGTGAAAATTGCAATCTAGCACTTTTTTTCAGTATAACCGATAATTCATCAACTTATTCATTTTTAATTCCTTAGATTGTTTTGCCGCCATTTGGCATCGGCGCGTCTGTCTGTTTGCAATTCTAAGACGCGAATACCGTTATTTGGTAGCAAACTTAATTTGTCTTTTAACTGCTCCCAATCGTCAATTATCTCGTGTTCCACCCTATAAGTTGCACACAACTGAGCAAAATTGATATGCTGCGGGGTGGCAAAAAATTCTTCAAATGGCGGGTCAAACTTGGCAACAGGCAACATTTCAAAAATCCCACCGCCGTTGTTATTAATTAAAACAATTGTCAAATGACCAACAAATTTATATTTAATTAAAAAGCCGTTCGTATCGTGCAAAAGTGCTAAATCTCCTGTTAACAGGATACTGCTTTGATTGTGGTGTGCAACTCCCATAGCTGTTGATAATGTGCCGTCTATGCCGTTAGCGCCGCGATTGAAAAAAGGTTTTATTTCTAAGTTATTCGGCTTCCAGAAAAACTCTACATCTCTGACGGGCATACTGTTAGAAATAAATATCGGTGTTCCTGCTGGCAAATTCTGGGAAAGCAGCCAAGAAATCTTGGGCTCGATGATGTTGTTAATGGCTGATAATTTTTGGTCTATTGTTTGCCTGACTTGGGTTTCTGTGTTGTGCCAAAGTTGAAGGTATTCGTTAGGGCTAGAGGTTCTATCCCCTAACCCCCCCTTAAGAAGGGGGGGGACTTGAGTTAATAGAGTTGCGAGATTTTCTGGAGAGGTTCGCAGGTGAATTGCTTTGCCATGTAGGGGATCGAGGTTATGATGACTGGGGTCGATGATATATCGTTTTGGTTGGGTTTTGTCTAACCAGTTTCGCAGTTCTTTGCTTGTGGGTAAGTCTCCGATTTGAATGGCGATTTCTGGGGTTAATTTATGTGCTAATCCGCGGTTTCGTAGGATTAAATCATAGGTGGAAATTAGATGCGGGTTGAGTTTGGCGTAGTTTCTAAGTGGAGATAGTCCTTCTGCTAAAACTGGCCAGTTTAATAATTTTGACATTTGGGCGATCGCACTGCAATACTTCTCCGCAAACTGAGGCTGTGCAACTCCAGCAATAATTATCCCTCTGCTGCATTGTTGCCATTTTTGGATTGTGGAATAAATAACTTGTATTGTGGTACGGGCATCTTGCCCGTCTCCTGAAATTGGGAAGCAAGATGCCTGCCCCATGATAGAGGTTTCTCCTGCAACAATCGGTTCTAATCCTGCAAAGAAATCTTCTGAATCAAACTGTATTTCTAAAGCTTCTACAGCAATATCTGAAACTGGTACGAGTGGATCGCGAAAGGGGATATTGAGGTGAACGGGGCCGGGAGTGGGAAATTGCGATCGATCCCAAGCATAGATTATTGTCTGTCGCAAATATCCTAACATTGCTATTTCCGCAGAAGGTATGGCTAATTCGACTTGCCAGTTGGGATAATTGCCGTATATTTTCACTTGGTCTATCGCTTGCCCAGCGTGGCAATCGCGTAGTTCTGGAGGTCGATCCGCTGTGAATATTAGCAACGGAATTCGACTTTCCCTTGCTTCTATGATAGCAGGATAAAAGTTAGCTGCTGCGGTTCCAGATGTACAAATTAGTGCGGTTGGTAAACCAGATTTTTTTGCAATTCCTAATGCAAAAAAGCTGGCTGAACGTTCGTCTAAAATCGGAATACTTTCTATCTTGTTGTTTTGGGCAAAGGCTATTGTTAATGGTGCCGATCGCGAACCGGGACAAATGACGGCGGTAGTTAATCCCAGACGCTGCAATGTTTCTGCTAATATTGAAGCCCAGAGAGTATTTGTGTTGCGGAAATCTATTGTCATTGCTAAATTTGAGTAGCTCAACTCTGTATTGTGCTAGGTTATTATACCCAAATAATTGTCAGGATATATTTTTATGATTCTTGAGGCGGTTGTGCTTAATGTTAAATCGGGCTGTGAGGGTGATTTTGAGATGGCTTTTAGAGAAGCTTCTAGTCTGATCGCATTTATAGATGGATATTTATCTCACGAACTTCATCGCTGCACAGAAGTTCAAGGAAAATATCTATTATTGGTGAGATGGGAAAATTTAGAAGCTCATACAATTAGATTTAGAAGTTCCCCTGAATATCAAGAGTGGAAAAGAATACTTCACCATTTTTACGATCCTTTTCCCATTGTAGAACATTTTGAGGAGGTTAAAATTAATTAACATGACTTACGCACTCCAACCTTCACAAACCGGGTTTTTACTGAATATTCGGGCTGCAACACGTCTTTTCGTAAAAAACCCGGTTTCTGGGCTGCCATTAAATTAGCTGAACTAAACCAAAGCATTTAGAAGTGGTTGTAATTTGAGCTGAATTTCTGCTAGTTCTTTTTCCGGTTCAGAACCGGCAACAATACCCGCGCCAGCATAGAGTATAGCCCGATCGCCATCGATTAATGCCGATCGAATGCCGACGGCAAATTCCCCATTACCACCCGCATCTATCCAGCCGAGGGGTGCTGCGTACAGAGAGCGATCGCAACTTTCACACCGACGAATTTGCTGTAGGGCGATATCTCTCGGCACGCCTGCCACTGCTGGGGTTGGATGCAGTTGGGCTAAAATCTTTAATAAATAAATATCCGCCGGAATTTGAGCTGTGATTGGTGTCCACAAATGCTGAATGTTTGATAGTTGCAGCAGTCTCGGAAGTGGGGAAAGATTCGGATTTATACCGAGTTTAGAAAGGCGATCAACTATAAAATCAATCACAACTTGATGTTCTCTAATATCTTTTTCACTGTTCAATAAACCCTTCGCTAAATTAGCATCTTCTGCTTCCGTTTTCCCTCTCGGTGCTGAACCAGCTAAAGCATCTGTTGATAATTGATTATTGTGAATGCTAATTAAGCGTTCTGGACTGGCACCGATAAAGTTTTGACCTTTGCCGTTACTGGTTGAAAATACATAGCAACCTGGATAACTTAAGCGCAAGTTGTTCAATGAATCGATGGCACTAAAACTGGTTTGAGAAAGCACATTTATTGCTTGGGATAAAACAATCTTACTAAAATATTTAGACTCGATCAATTCTAACGCAGACTTGACAGATGTTTTAAATTGATTGGCATCATTTACAGGTATTTGCTTGAAAGATATCGAATTATTGATATGATTAGTTAATTTAAGATATTTTCGAGAGGCAATTATATCAAAAGTTTGCCAAATATTTTCAGCAATATTTTTAACGTTGATATCTTTTTCTATCAGGGCATTCGCGACGAGGATGCAGCTATCTTGTTGTCGAGAAATTTGCCATTTTGGTAAAAATATGGTAGCGGGCGGAAAGTAAGAATTCTCGTAGATGTTCTCATCAAAAAAAGAAAAGCTACAAAAAAAGTGAGGCCCGCTAAATGGCAATCGTTCTGTACCAATGGTAATTGTACTAGCAAGTGTGGAACGAATAAAGTTTTGAGCGGCGGCAAATCGATCGGTTCCTGCTACTGTGAGATGGATTGCCGAATCAAGGGCCGCAATTGCAAAACTTTTGCCTGAAAGCGAGTCTCTTTTTTCAAAGTAAAAGTGCCGCTGACAAGGTTCGGAAATCTCTTGCAGTACAGCTAGCGGATCGACGGTGGAAATCTCCTGAGAAATACTAACTATTTTTGTTTGATATTTGTCACTTAAAGACTGCTGGCAATTTAACAGAAACTGATGCAGTTGATTGCGGTCTTGCAAAAGATTAGCGCGGTGCGGTATTACAGTCATGAAATCGAGAATAGCAGATTTGTCAGATAGAGTGTGGGTTTGTCCGGCTAAAACCCCTATTTCGATCTAAGCACGGGAGGGCGATCGCCAAACATCGCTGTTCACGTTTTTTTCTATAATTGAGCTCTGTTGGGCAAATTAACAGACGAGACACCGATCGCACGAAACATTTAGACACAAAACTTTATATATCGATCGCCTAACTTCGGCAAAAGTCGATCGCCCCCAGAGGTTTACAGACGGTGTACTTGCGCTGTTTGAGTACCCCGACAGCGTCTCCATCAATGTCTCCCATCCACTTAACCTGATATAGAGTAGACTTTCTTCACCAATAAAATTGTAAAATTACTACGCTGCTATCAATTGAATCAAGTTTGTATAATGACAACAAAGTTAATTGAACGTCCAAATAGTAAACTGTGGCTAGCTGCAATCAAGCCACCCATGTACAGCGTTGCCGTCATTCCTATTTCAGTAGGAACTGCAATTGCTTTTGCCGAAACTCAAACGATTAACTCATCAATCTTTTTAACTTTTTTAATGTCAGCCATCTTAATTATAGCATGGCTGAATCTCACAAATGATGTATTTGACTCGGAAACAGGGATAGATAAAAATAAAGCACATTCCTTAGTTAACTTAACCGGAAATAAATCTTTGATTTTCTGGTTAGCCAATCTATTTTTAGCTCTCGGAGTGTCGGGAATCAGCGGTATTTCCTGGTGGCAAAAAGATCCAACAGTAATTTTGCTGGTAGTTTTGTGTTGCGCCCTTGGCTACACTTATCAGGGGCCACCTTTTCGTCTTGGCTATCAGGGTTTAGGGGAGTTTATCTGCTTTTTTACCTTCGGACCACTAGCACTCGCTGCTGCTTATTACAGTCAAACTCAAACTTGGTCTGCCACAAATTTTGCAGCTTCGATTATCGTGGGAATTACAACGAGTATTATCTTATTTTGTTCACACTTTCATCAAATTGCGGATGATTTAGCAGCGGGAAAAAAGTCGCCAATTGTTCGGATGGGTACAAAAAAAAGTGCCCAGGTGTTGCAGAAGTTATGCAGTAGCATTTATGCTTTGACTGTGATGTTTGTGGCGTTGCGAATGTTCCCGATTTGGACGCTGTTGATTTTTGGGAGTGTATTTTTTGCGATCGACCTTTGCCGCCATGTCACAAACTATCATGACCAACCCACACAAGTCAGCAACTCTAAGTTTATCGCAGTTACCTTGCATTTTTCGAGCGGTTTGCTGCTGGCATTAGGGTTTGCTTTGTTAGCCCTGTCAAAGTGATTGCCGAGCTTAGTTTATAAGGCTTGCTTTAGAAAGATGACAGTCAGGTGTCCCTACCCCAAAATAATATTGTAGGGACACGACAATCACCTTGACAGGACTACCCAAAAACCCCTACCTCAAAAACAACTTATAAGCCGGATTCTGACTCTCATCCCCATATTGATAACCCAGCGTATCTAAAAAAGCCTGCCACTCCTTCATCTCATCCGGTGGCACCTGAATTCCCACCACAATTCGCCCGTAATCAGCCCCATTATTCCTATAGTGAAAAACGCTGATATTCCAGTTAGGACTCATCGAACCGACAAACTTCATCAACGCACCCGGACGTTCGGGAAATTCAAAGCGATAAAACAACTCATGATCTGCCAGCATCGAACGCCCACCCACCATATGCCGCAAGTGCAATTTCGTTAACTCATCATCAGTTAAATCCAAAGTTTTGAAGCCACAATCTTCAAAACTGGCCGCTATTTTCACCGCATCCGCACGATTTTGAATTTGCACGCCGATAAAAATATGTGCATCTTTATCATCAGCAATTCGATAGCTGAATTCAGTTAAATTGCGCTTTCCCAGACACTCGCAAAACCTGCGGAGACTTCCTGGTTGTTCGGGAATTGTCACTGCAAAAATAGCTTCTCGGCGTTCGCCAAACTCCGCTCTTTCTGCTACAAAACGCAGTCTATCGAAATTCATGTTTGCACCGCAAGCAACCGCAATTAAGGTTTCCCCTGCGATTTGTTCCCGTTCCACGTAAGCTTTCGCACCTGCGATTGCCAATGCACCAGCCGGTTCTAAGATCGATCGCGTATCCTCGAAAACATCCTTAATCGCCGCACAAATATCATCCGTATCCACCAAAATAATCTCATCCACATACTGCTGACAAAGCCGAAAAGTTTCCTCCCCCACTTCCCGTACCGCCACACCATCGGCAAATAAACCAACCTGCGATAAACGCACCCGTTTCCCCGCTTTCAAAGACTGATTCATCGCATCCGAATCAACAGGTTCGACGCCAATAATTTTAATTTCCGGCCGTAACCGTTTTACATAAGCCCCAATTCCCGAAATCAATCCACCGCCACCAATTGCCACAAAAATCGCATGAATTGGCTTTTGATGTTGTCGCAAAATTTCCATGCCGATCGTACCCTGTCCCGCAATCACATGAGGATCATCAAAAGGGTGAACAAAAGTCATGCCTGTTTCCGCCTCTAATTGGCGCGCAAAAGCGTGAGCATCATCATAGGTATCCCCATGTAAAACCACCTCTCCACCGCGCGCTATCACCGCATTTACCTTCACCTGGGGCGTAGTTACAGGCATGACTATCACAGCGCGAGTTCCCAGGTGGCGGGCGGCGAGGGCGACTCCTTGGGCATGATTTCCAGCAGAAGCTGCGATCGCCCCTTTTGCTAATAACTCCGGCGAAAGTTGCGCCATTTTGTTATACGCACCGCGCAGTTTGAAGGAAAACACAGACTGCATATCCTCGCGCTTTAGCAGCAGTTGATTACTGAGTCGCGCTGATAGATTGGGGGCGACTTCTAGGGGAGTTTCTTGGGCAACATCGTAGACGCGGGCGGTGAGAATTTGTACTAGGTAATCGCAAAGCATGGGCTGGGGGCTTGGTAGATGCGGGATCGTTGGATTATTGTACGGTATTTGTGCGTTAGCGCAGCCCTCGAAGAGGATTGCACTTCGATAATAATTTTATCTTGCTGTTTGCTGCACGATGAATACCTGAGAGATTTAGATCCCCGACGTATTCAAAAAATCGGGGATTTAGACTCACAATACCACCATTTCAAACTAGGCATATTATCTAATCTGGTCGTGCAAATCCCGTTCTAGGGTCGCTAATAAACAACCCTAAAACTAACGATTCCATAACCGTATCCCAGACAGGAGTCAAACGTTCTGCATCATCAACCCAGTAATCAAAAGTAATCAAACACTGAACATTAGAACCCAATCCCACACAGATTCGCGAATAAGCTTCCCGTTGTTCTGGAGGGTCAATAAATTTGAATTCCGTCCATACAATCCGGGCAGTTTGCCGATTCAGTTGGATAATTTCTCCCATATCAAAAGGGTTTCGACTATCCTCTTCTGCCACTTGCTTCAATAGCGGAGCCAAGGGAAAATCTGCCCAGTTTCCAGGCGGAAGTAAATTAAACGAAACTTCTAAACCACAATCATCATCCGGCGGTTTCTTGTCAGTAAACCGGAACGACTTTGTATCCGGTTCAAAATGCCAATCATCCGGGACATCAAAACGGACAGCTCCTCTTCCGGCGACAAAGATGCGAGTTCCCGGTTTTGACTTCCAGTTATGGTTCTCTTTGAGCTCTAGGGTTTCCTTGAGCCATTCTTGCTTTTTGCGCTTAGACATAAACAGAATGTGAAACTGTTGCTAAAGTGTAGTTTTAGACGTTGAAATATATTTTAACTCTCAAAGTGGTTGGCGAGCGATTTTCATGCAATTTACAAATCTTTATTTTTTACTTGCGGAATCACATATCTAATCCCGCCTTTATTTCCCGTCACATCACCTCGGTAGCGTGGGATGATATGAATAGCAGCGTGACTTCGACTTTGACCCGCATCTTTATTAATATTTATCCCCACATTAAAACCATCAGGATGAAACTCCTTAGTTAAAATTTCTTGAACTTTATTCGCCATAAACCAACAAGCTGATTGCTCTCGAAACGGCAGTTCAAAATAATTAGCAGTGTGACGCTTGGGGATAATTAAGACATGACCTTTGCTGGCAGGATAACCATCCAATATAGCATAAGCTGTTGCTGACTCAGTTATTAAAATCAAATGTTTATGTGGGTTGCAAAATATACAATTGTTAGATGAATTTCGTTGATGGTTGTAATGGACATATTCGTAAATTTCGCAAGACTCATTTAAGTGTGCCGACTTAAAGGGAAGTTTAACAATACACTGATAAGTAGGTTTTTTGTGAACATAATGTTCTCGAAAGCCTTCTTTTTTGAGATCTCTTCTCACTGCAAAATATGCTTTGCCTCCCGGCTTCAACAAATGCGAGACTTCCATCAGCACATTAGCTTGTTCTTCGGGAAACAAAACATTCAAAACATAAAAACATATTATTGTATCGAATTTATTTTCGGGATATTTCGGGAAATAATAAGGATCATAAGCTTGAACATCAAATCCTTTTTGCTGTAATAATTTTGCATCGTTGCCAAAGCCGCACCCAAAGTCTAAGACTTTACCTTTGAGCAAGTTTTTATCTAATAATTGTTTTGCTGGAAATGATAGGTAAGTCCTTTCAATTGCCGTCAAGTGACTAAATTTATTGTGCTGCTTTTTCATGGTAGCATAAATTTTATTTTATGAGTTATATTATAAATTATGTTTACCAATTATTAAAATGAATTTTTGTAGCGACAATACAACGGGAGTTTCGCCGGAAATCATGGCTGCGATTGCATCTGCTAATTCCGGTGCTGTTTTTTCTTATGGAGATGATGAATATACGCAACGTTTGCAAGTTAAGTTTTCGGAATTGTTCGAGACATCGGTGACTGTTTTTCCTGTAGCAACTGGTTCGGCTGCTAATGCCCTCGCGCTGGCGGTGATGACTCCTCCTTATGGTGCGATTTATTGTCATGGGGAATCTCATATTAACCTTGATGAATGTGGCGCGCCGGAGTTTTTTACGGGCGGTGCAAAGTTGGTGAGTTTAACAGGAAATAATGCTAAAATTGAGGCAAATATTTTAGATAAAACCATCGCAAAAGCTGGTGCAGGTGTTGTCCATCATGTACAGCCGGCCGCTGTTAGTATCACTCAAGCAACGGAAGCTGGAACTATCTACAATCCTGCGGAAATTTCGCAGATTTCGGAAGTTGTTCGCCGCCACAATTTACACCTGCATATGGATGGAGCTCGCTTTGCTAATGCTGTCGCCAGTTTGGGCTGTTCTCCTGCGGATTTGACTTGGCGCGTAGGCGTGGATATTCTCTCCTTTGGAGCAACAAAGAATGGTGCAATGGCTGCGGAAGCCGTAGTTTTTTTTAATCAAGAATTGGCAAAAAACTTTCCTTTTTATCGCAAGCGTAGTGGGCATCTGTTCTCAAAAATGCGGTTTTTGTCAGCGCAGTTGTCAGCATATATAACTGATGATTTGTGGCTAAAAAATGCAGCTCATGCAAATAAGATGACTGCTAAATTAGCAGCAGGCTTAGCTAGTATTGAGGGAGTTAACTTTTGTCATCCCGTTGAAGCCAACGAAATTTTTGTCCAACTTCCTGAATCTGTAATTGTGGCAGTTTTAGATGAAGGTTTTCAGTTTTATCGGTGGGATGGCGAAACTGGATCTACTGTCAGACTTGTCACTGCTTTTAATACTGAGGAAACTGATGTTGTTGCTTTGGTTGAATCTGTAAAAAGTCATTATTTATTATTTTCTGAGCGCGGGACGAATAATATCTCGTGAGTGCCAATCATCTAGATAAACCCACACCTACGGTTTAATAGATGATTCAGAAATAGGTTGTTCAACCTCGCTTAGTTCCGGTTCAACTAATGCGAGGTGCTCTTCTAAAAGGGCAAGATTTCTCATGTTGGATTTATAAAACGCATCGAAGATATCTCCGACCAAAGGTACTGAGCCAATCACTGCTTCTAGACTAATATGATAAATCATTTTGCCTAAAGTTTTGGGAGGGATATTGAATCGAGTTGCTAAATAAATAAGGTAGGCGGAAAATGCGGTATCTACGATGTCGCCAGCACCGGGTACTAAACCGATAATCGGATCTAAACCGATGCGAAATTTAGTACCAGGGATCGTGAAAGCACTATCCATTAAGCGACTGAATTTGCGGATGCGGTTGAGGGTGGCAAGACGTTCTATATTATTCATGTTAGTATTTATTAGTTGTGACCAAATGCTGAATTCCCCATTCATGCATAGTATCAATAATCGGTTTGAGACTTTCGCCCAAAGCTGTTAGGGAATATTCAACTTTCGGCGGAACTTGCAAGTAAACTTCCCGATGCACAACCCCATCCGATTCCATCTCCCGTAATTGTTGAGTCAGCATTTTCTGGGTAATACCGTTTACAGCTCGTTGCAGCTCGTTAAAACGCTTCACTCCTGGAAATAGCTCCCGGAGAATCAAGACTTTCCAGCGCCCGCCAATTACCTCTAGAGTTCGTTCTACAGGGCAATTTGCCCGATCGCCTTTTACTGTAACTTGCATAGTATCTTTTTGGTAACTACCGCACTTTAAAGTGCGTACTTCCCATAATAGCTTTACTCGGTCTAAACTTGAAACATAGCAAAAACACCCAGATAGAGTTCGCTGAGGATTCAGAAAATGATTGCCATTCGCAAAAGTGCAGCCAGAGGACACGCAAATCATGGTTGGCTGGACAGTTATCACACATTTTCTTTTGCCAATTATTACGACCCAAATTATATGAGCTTTCGCTCTTTGCGGGTAATTAATGAGGATATCATTAACCCTGGCAAAGGTTTCGGCACTCATGGCCACCAGGACATGGAAATCATAACTTATGTACTAGAAGGAGCGTTAGAACATAAGGACAGTCTGGGTACTGGTGCGGTGATTAAACCTGGTGAAGTGCAACGGATGAGTGCAGGTACGGGCATTCAGCACAGCGAGTTCAATCACTCGGAAACTGATCCGGTTCATCTACTGCAAATTTGGCTGTTACCAGATACAAATGGATTGTCACCTAGTTACGAACAGCGAGATTTTTCAGTAGCAGAAAGACATGGAGATTTGCGGTTAGTTGCGGCACGGGATGCTAGAGATGGTGCTGTGAAAATTCATCAAAATGTGGATTTGTATGCGGCTATTTTGGATAAAAATTCGCAAGTTTCTCATGCTTTGCAGCCAAATCGGCATGGTTGGGTGCAAGTAGCGCGAGGCTCAGTTTTACTCAATGGTTTGGCTTTGGAAAATGGCGATGGGGCGGCGGTTAGCGATGAGTCTGAGTTGGTGATTGAAGCTACAGCAGATGCTGAAATCTTGGTGTTTGATTTGGCATGAAATTGCCCTAAAAACCCTTCACTGTAGGGTGCGTCAGGGCGAAGCTAACAAGCTTGTAGAAAATCATCAATCCTGACGCACCTTCTTTAGCAGTGCGGTGCGTCAGCATTTAAACTCTCAATTATTCACAAAAAACTCTAACTGACGCACCCTACATAATTTTTGTTTTGTGTATTTGGTATCAAGAATTAACGGAAATATTCTTTTTAGGTCGCCCGCCTTTTTTGCCATTTTGCCTTGCTGCTGCCGATTTAGAGGTTGAAGTTGCCTTTCCTCCCTTCCTACCTAATTCAGCCATCCAAGATTTTGTCCCAAAAATACCTGCGATAAGTTCGGGAATGCCAAAATCAACATCTAAGGTTTCCCAGTGGATGCTGCTACCGGAAGGCGGTAGCCAAACATCAGCAAGTTGTTCTGGTGAAGCACCTTCTAAGCCTTGTCCCAGCTTTGGAGGAAAAGAAAAAATAGCGCCGTTTTTCAGTTTGATCGTAATTAAATCTTCAGACTGATTGTAATACACAGATTCGGCGCGAGGCTCTGTAGCCTCGGCTTGTTTCCATGCTTCTTTTGCTTTGACTATTTGCTCTCGGAGATTTTCCTCGCTTAATTCTTTGTCCCAGTTTTTAAATGCCATGTATTTCTTCCCATTTGCTTAACAGCATTTCTTGATTTATCGCTATAAGTTTAAGTGCATTTACGATGTCTTTATTCTTTATTAGATCGTGAGCATAAACTAAAGTAGGAGGTGCTTCTTCACTGCCAATATTAATCTTGAGTTCCATCTGGTTAGCGTCATTTTTTCTACCTTTAAAGACGTGGACATGAGCGGGGATATGGTCGTTAGTATATATGTAAACAAATAAATTGTTCTTGATGTCTTCTATAACTTTGGGCATATTTTTATCGTTGAATTTTAAAATTTTTTTATATATATTACCTATAATAACCCAAGCGTTTGGTTTTGTCAAGTGCAGATGCCTTAGTATTGATATTTTGCACCTGCGGTTACAGCCCGCAAGGGACTTAAGTCCCTTGCTCAAAAGCTGAAGTCCTCTCAAGAGGACTGAAGAAGTTTATGTTAAATTGAAAAAAAAATGAATTACAGCAGAACAATTTCGGCTATTTTGAGTGCTTCGATCGCACTAAGCACCATCTCTCTTCTCCCCTTCACCTCACCTCAAATCGCCCTAGCCTTAACCGCCGACCAAGTTAAAACCGTTGCTAAAGCCGTCACCGTCCGCATAGAAGGGCCAAAAGGCGGTTCAGGAGTAATTTTAGAAAAAAAAGGTAACACTTACTATATCCTCACCAATTGGCACGTTGTAGATCAGGCTGGTGATTATCGCGTCATCACTGCGGACGGAAAATCTCACTCTGTATACTATAGTTTGATTCGCCGATCGCCCGGAATGGATTTAGCAGTTGTCCCCTTCAGCAGCCCCGAAAGCTATCCCCTCGCTCAATTAGCCAATTCCCCAGCAACTGCGGGAAAAAAGGCGATTGTCGCGGGCTGGCCCATATCTGGGGGTTCCCTCAGACAACCGATTTTCCTTGCCACAGAAGGCTTACTAACCGGCCGCCAAACTGCTTGGAACGGCTATACATTGGTATACAATAACTTAGTGAGAGCGGGCATGAGTGGTGGCCCAGTGCTCGACGATGCGGGACGATTGATCGCAATTAATGGCATTGTCAAACTTGAGAATAATTCTGATAAAATTGTGTCTGCTGGGATAGAAATCAATACTTTTCTGAAATGGCGCTCAACTGTTTCGCTGCCGATAGTACCTGAATCTCCCACTGCCAAAACTCCCTCAAATCCCGTTAATAATTCGCCCCGCAAGCCTGCAAGTGCGATCGCCTTTGCTACTACCAATACCCTCAAAGCGCCTTCAGGAGTAGTCAATTCAGTTTCTCTCGGTTCTGCCTATTTTGCGACAGGAAATAGTAACGGCACTATCTCTGTTTGGAATTTACCGGGCGGAGAATTAAAAACTACACTACGAGGACATACCGAATCAGTAAATGCAGTGGCTATGAGTCCAGACGGCAAGGTTTTGGCTAGCGGTAGTGACGACAAAACCATCAAGATTTGGAACTTAGAAACTGGCGCAGTTTTACACACTTTGAGCGGGCATACCAATGCTATTTCAACCATTGGAATTAGTCCAGATGGTGAATTTGTAGCTAGTGGTAGTTGGGACAAAAGTATTAAGGTTTGGAATGGGAAAACGGGGGAGTTGTTAAGAACTTTGGCTGGGCATTCTGGATTGGTAAATACTGTTGCTATAAGTCCCGATAGTAAAGTTTTAGCTAGTGGTAGCAAAGATGGTTCGATTAGGTTGTGGAATTTAGCTAATGGTCAAGGAATTCGCACCATTAGTGGCAATAATTTGTCGGTTTTGTCGGTAGCTTTTAGCCCGGATGGTAAGAGTTTGGCTGCGGGAAATAGCAACGGCACTGTTGGCTTGTGGAATACGGTCAACGGGCAGTTGATTCGGCGTTTGAGCGGGCATACGGATGGGGTTTGGTCGGTGGCTTTCAGTCGTGATAGTAGTATAGTGGTTAGTGGCAGTTGGGATAAAAGTGTCAGATTGTGGGATTTGCGATCGGGTGATTTAAGAGGCACTTTGAGCGGGCATTCTGGCTATGTTAGTGCTGTGGCGATTAGCGGGGATGGGAAGACGATTGTGAGTGCTGGTTGGTTGGGGGAGATTAAGATTTGGAAACGGGGGAGTTGAGATGTTTTTTAACGAACTGGTTCCCGAAGCGTAGGGTAAAATGCGAAGGAAAATCCGAGACAAACTGATATGATCTTGAGGAATCTGAGGTTGGGAAATTCATGGATTGACTTTCAGATAGTTTTGTTGAATAATTATAAATTATTCAACAAAACTTAGGAAAAAAATATGAATACTGATTTTTGCGATCGCACTGGCTGGCAATTCTGGATCGATCGCGGTGGCACTTTTACTGATATTGTTGCTAAATGCCCTGATGGTAAATTATTAATTCACAAATTGCTATCGGAAAATCCCGATCGCTACACAGATGCAGCAGTTCAAGGAATTCGCGATATTTTGGGAATTTCCGCCGGCGCAGCAATACCCGCAGCACAAATTGAAGCGGTAAAAATGGGGACGACGGTAGCGACAAATGCTTTACTGGAACGAAAAGGCGATCGCACAATTCTACTAATTACCAAGGGTTTCGGCGATGCGCTGAGAATTGGTTATCAAAACCGCCCCAATATTTTCGCTCGTCACATTGTGCTGCCGGAAATACTGTACGATCGAGTTATTGAAGTTACTGAACGCTACAGCGCCCAAGGCGAAGAGTTAATTGCTGTCGATCGCAATTTTATCCCGTCTTTGCAACAAGCATATAATGAGGGAATTCGCAGTTGTGCGATCGTATTTATGCACGGTTATCGCTACTCGCAACACGAACAACAAGTTGCCGAAATAGCAAAGGAAATTGGCTTTACCCAAATATCAGTATCTCACGAAGTCAGTCCGCTGATGAAACTAATTTTTCGCGGAGATACTACGGTTGTCGATGCTTATTTATCTCCAATTTTACGCCGCTACGTCGAACAAATAACCAGCCAATTATCTGTAGGGGCGGTGCCCCCGTGCCCGCCCTCCCCATGTCCGCCCCTTCGCGATTTCGCAATTCCTAATTCCCAATTTCCCATTCCCAATTCCCCATTCCCCAAATTAATGTTTATGCAGTCGAATGGCGGCTTAGTAGATGCCGCCCAATTTCAAGGGAAAAATAGTATTTTATCCGGCCCGGCTGGGGGAATTGTTGGTGCTGTTCAAACCAGTAAAAAGGCAGGTTTTGACAAAATTATTACCTTTGATATGGGTGGAACTTCGACAGATGTTGCCCATTTTAATGGTGAATACGAACGAGAATTTGAGACAGAAATTGCTGGTGTAAGGTTGCGATCGCCCGTGATGGCAATTCATACTGTAGCAGCAGGTGGCGGTTCCATTGTATTTTTTGATGGTGGACGTTACCGCGTCGGGCCGGAGTCTGCGGGGGCGAATCCTGGGCCTGCTTGCTATCGAAATGGTGGGCCTTTAACGGTGACTGATTGTAATGTGATGTTGGGCAAAATTCAGCCTGATTTTTTCCCGAAAGTGTTTGGATTGAATGGAGATTTACCGATCGCCTCTGACGTAGTAAAGCAAAAATTTGGGCAATTAGCGGGGGAAATTGGGGGCGAGAGGACACCGGAACAGGTGGCGGAGGGGTTTTTGGCGATCGCTGTGGAAAAGATGGCTAATGCGGTGAAAAAAATCTCGCTTCAGCGCGGTTACGATGTTTCGGAATATACACTGTGCTGTTTCGGCGGTGCGGGGGGACAACACGCTTGTGCGATCGCCGATGCTTTGGGCATGAAACGGGTGTTTATTCACCCTTATGCGGGGGTGTTATCCGCTTACGGTATAGGTTTGGCTGATGTGCGGGTAATGCGCGAAAGTGCGATCGAGCAACAATTAAGTCTCGAATTAATTACTGATTTGCATCCTATTTTAACCGAATTGGAGGCTGAGGGAAAGAGAAAATTGAACCGCAGAGGCGCAGAGGGCGCTGAGGAAGAGTCCGAGATTTTAGTTATTAGGAAACTGCGCTTAAAATATCAGGGTAGCGATTCAGTTTTGGCAGTAAATTTTGATGCAAAAATTGAAGTAATCCAGGCTGAATTTGAAGCAGCACATCGACAGCGTTACAGTTTTATCATGCCAGAAAAAGCGCTAATTGTGGAAGCTGTTTCGGTGGAAGTTGTAGAAACAATGGATGTGCCGGAAATATCCACAATTTCCTCTGATTATGGCACGGGCATCTTGCCTGTTGCCCGTGCAATTGACAGCGTACAAATGTATGTTGCTGGCGAATGGCGGGAAACGCCTGTGTACTGGAGAGAAGATTTGCGATCGCACGACTGCATTACTGGCCCCGCCTTGATTGTAGAAGCCACGGGTACAAATGCGATCGAACCGGGTTGGGAAGCCGAATTAACGGCAAGCAACGACTTAATCTTACATCGCAAGTCTGTGCAGGCGATCGCAGATAATCCCCGTTTATCTACGATTACAGTAGATCCTGTGTTGCTGGAAATATTTAATAACTTGTTTCGGGCGATCGCGGAACAAATGGGTATCACCTTACAAAACACAAGTTCTTCTGTTAACATCAAAGAACGCCTCGATTTTTCCTGTGCAATCTTCGACCAAAACGGGCAATTAGTAGCCAATGCGCCGCACATTCCCGTCCATCTCGGCTCCATGAGTGAAAGTATATCAGCATTGATTTCCGCAAAAGCTGCTACGATTAAGCCTGGGGATGTTTATGTGTCTAATAATCCCTATAACGGCGGTACACATCTGCCAGATATTACCGTCATTACTCCAGTATTTGATAATACTAATTCTCTAGTTTTATTTTATGTAGCCTCGCGGGGACATCATGCCGATATTGGTGGCATCACTCCCGGTTCCATGCCTCCAAACAGTACAAGCGTAACTCAGGAAGGCGTATTGCTGGATAATTTTCAGCTAGTAAGTGAGGGGAAATTCCAAGAGCCAAAATTACTAGAAATTTTAACAACTGGTAATTTTCCTGTCCGCAATCCGGCCCAAAACTTAGCCGATTTGCAAGCACAAATTGCTGCTAACAAACGCGGTGCTGAAGAACTGCTTAAAATGGTAGAACATTACAGCTTGGAAATAGTACAAGCTTATATGAGTTTCGTACAAGACAATGCTGAGGAGTCGGTACGCAAAGTAATTGATGTTTTGCAAGACGGCGAATTTACCTATCCGATGGATAGTGGTGGACAAATTAAAGTAGCCATTACTATTGACAAATCTACGCGCAGTGCCAAAATAGATTTCACTGGCACTTCCCCTCAACAAAATAACAATCTTAATGCTCCCGCAGCAGTTTGTAAAGCCGCTGTTTTGTATGTTTTTCGCACCTTAGTAGATGACGATATCCCTCTGAATGCAGGCTGTTTGAAACCTCTGGAAATCATCAATCCCGAAGGCTGTATGCTAAATCCTAAGTATCCAGCCGCCGTAGTTGCAGGAAATGTGGAAACTTCGCAAAATATTACCGATGCTTTGTATTGCGCGCTGGGAGTGATGGCCGCTTCTCAGGGAACTATGAATAATTTCACCTTTGGAAATCAGCGCTATCAATATTATGAAACTATTTGTGGTGGTTCTGGTGCGGGTGCAAATTTTGATGGTACGGATGCGGTGCAAACTCACATGACTAATTCCCGTTTAACCGACCCTGAAGTGTTGGAATGGCGCTTTCCGGTGTTGTTAGAAAGTTTTGCAATTCGGGCTAATAGTGGGGGGAATGGATGTCATCGCGGGGGGAATGGAGTTGTGCGGCGAATGCGGTTTTTGGAGGCGATGACGGCGGGAATTTTATCGGGGAGACGGGTGATTTCTCCGTGCGGTTTGCATGGTGGAGAAGCGGGGAAAGTTGGGCGGAATTATGTTGAAAGATTGGATGGAAAAGTTGAGGAGTTGGGGAGTACGGCGACTGTGGAAATGCAGGCTGGGGATGTTTTTGTAATTGAGACTCCGGGGGGTGGAGGATTTAAGGAGTGAATTTATTTAAATAGCGAGTAACTTGAATAGTTCTTCTTTTTTGTGATCTCGCTCTACTAATTCTTCCAAAATGAACCAATAATTGACAATATTCTGGGCTGTATTGAGAGCAGATATGGCTCGTGTAGTAACAGAAACACCAGGTAAGATTAGAATAGTTGTTGATTCGGAACTAGCTTCTTTCGCTCGACTTAAGCTTTTGAGGGTTGCTCCAAATCGCTCTAGAACACCACCAGTATCTATACCTCCTTTAATTTCAACTGCGACTAAAATTTGTTCGTCTTTGTAAACTGCAATGTCAGGTTCACTGGCAAATACGATTTTCCGCCCATCTTTAAGTTGCATGACTTTTTCATCAGAGTCACCTGTTTCATTAGAAATCCAATCTTCCTCACGCAATCTCAACTGAACTATAGATTTTATGAGAATTTCGACTTTGCTTCCCTTCGCATTCTGCCACGAACCCTGAGCTTGAGAACCAGCAGCCATTCCACGCCATAAATCAAATTCGCGAGGATCTATATGTTCATCTGTTTCAACTAAATGGCTAATAATTTTATTTAAGTGCTGAGCTATATTCTCAGCCACTAACTCATCAGGAAAAGCTTTTCCTTGCTCATAGCGAATACTTGACATTCCAACTTGATTCATTGATTTTTGGGAAACCATTGCTAACATTCTGTAATACCCTACACTATAGGATATACTCATCAAAACTTGGGGGTGAGCAAAGACAATCACGGGCTTGATACCACGGTGAATTACCTTATTCCAAGCTTTTTGAGAAATGCCGAGATGATCACATTCCCACGGCAGTTTTTCCCCTTTTACCTGTTCAATTTGATAGGCTGTCTCCAACATTCCCCATTCATGTAGTTTTTGGTGAAAAAACTCACTCTTGGACAATTGATCAAACAACCAAGCTTCGCGTTTGTTCGATGATGTCATTGTTGTCACCTATTCTTTATGCCAAATGAGAACACTCTCACGGACAGGAACTCGACCGTATTTACCCATCTGCTGGGAACTATTACCTTTGTAGCGGGCAACAATTACTTGTTCAACCCGAAAACCCAGCTCTTGGGCCATTTCTGAAAGCACTAAATCGACTGGAACTATCTCGCTGGCAAAACGCACGTTATCCACAACTACCGCTACTTTTGCACCGGGAGCTAAAATTTTTGCCCATTCCAAAATAGCTTTTTGCATATCTACAAAATAGGCTATCAACATATCGGGAATGCGGGGATTATTTAATGCTTTCCCTTGCTGGCGAAGTAGGCCTGCAACTTCGGCAATTACTGGATTAGGCGGTTTGTCAGCAGCATCAATTTTGGATTCAATGTGCGATCGCAAAATGCCAAATCTCAACTCCTTTAACTCCTCAAAGTTCTTAACAAAGTTAAAGCACAGTTCCAGCGAATAGGTGCGAGTATAGTCATAACGATTGGGATAGGGTGGAGATGTAATCAAAGCTGTGGGTTGTCTCTCAAAATTTATATTGCTTAAATTCCGAGTATCACCTAGCTTAACCGTGGGAAGTTCCACCGATTTATTTTGCCCCCACAAACACCTTAATGATAGGATATCTTCTTCAGCTTCATATACTTTCTGTTGCAGCATTTCTCCTGGATCGGGAATTAATTTATCATGTTTCATTCGTAAAAATTGACCGTCTTTTGCCGTATAGCTGCAAGGCTCTAAAATAGCCAAAAAAAGCAGTTGAAAAATGTCTTTCAAGGGTGAAGATAAACTTTCAATAGCACTTTTCCACTGACGCAATTTGAGGAGAGTTGCTTCTGGAAAAGCTACTTGCATAATCTTGACATCCATTGCCACCTCAGCGGGTTCTGCTTTCTCTACCTTGGCTTTAAGTTCTGTAAAAGTTTTTCGCAAGGTTTGTGGTTCTACTGAAGAGAAAAGTGGCAGCGTCCCGGCAATAAAAGTAGCTATTGGCAATCGATCTATTCCCAATGCTGGGATGTTGTGCTGCATGGCTGTAAATAAAGTTGTCCCCATGCCACAAAAAGGCTCAAATAAGTAATCATTTTCAGTTAATTCAAAACGGTGAATAAATTGTTTGACTAAAGCAAAGGAAAATGCTTCTTTGTAGCGGAAGAGGCGGAGAACAGGCAAGCTTTTGTTACCTACATAGGATACGAGTTGTCCCAGTCGCAGTTCTTCACTCATATACGGCGCAAATTTTGCTTCGATGCGATCGCGTTCAACACAATTGCTAGTTTCGGCAGGACTCGCTATGATGTCTGTTTCTGGGAATAAACTTAACTGTTTCACTACGTTTTTTCTCCTGATGGCGAACCTCGCCTTTTGTATGTCTCCTGTCAAGTTTACTGCGAAGTCGCTAAATTTTGAGTGCGATCGCATCATCACTCTCGTTCAACGAACAAATCGCCCCAAACTCAAAAAAATATTGGACACGGACTGAATAAATAGAGTATGATTCAATTGCATTAGCACTTATTAGCAAAGCCAACACGGAAAAATGGTGCAAACACCTAATTTTTCAGAATTCAACCATCCTGTGGTCAAATCGCTTTTCCACCACAGCGATCGCGAATTATTGACCCTATTTCAAAATCATCCCGATCAGGGTAAATTCTTCACTGCAATTTTTTGTCGCTATGCTCAAATTGTACACTCCCTGATTCGACATTCTGTGCGATCGCCCGTACAAGCAGATTACCTCTTCGCCCACACTTGGCTACACATCTATCACGAACTCCGAGGCCTCGATTTGCGTCGCGAAACCCAAGAGTCTGATGGCGGCAATCTCAGTCTCCAAAACTGGTTAATTAATGTCACCGCTATCTGCATTAATCAAGCCGAATTGCCTCCTGTTGAGACAATTCATTATTCTTTGCAATCAGCTCCACCTCCGCTGTGGTGTTACCTCAAACAAGCTTTAGAATTGTTAGCACCACTACCACGTTTAGTTGTGTTAATGGATCAGACTTTCCGCTGGAGTGAAACCAGAATTGCAGCTTATTTACAAGCAGAAGGTGAAGCAATTTCACCGGCTCAAGTCAAGGCTTTGCTACAAAAAGGATATCAAACTCTCGAATCAAATTTACCCAAAGATATTCGAGCTATTTATTTAGATGAAAATCTGGATTATCAACAAGCACTTGTTTAGAGATACAAAGACCGAAAGTAACAAATTAAGTGGTTGTCACTTCCGGTCTCTGTAAATGTTTTGGGGGTATTTTTAGAACATTTTGAGTCCAGATTGAGTCCAAATCTCGGACTCGTTCAAATCAAAATGGCTGAAATCCAGAGCCGATGGTGGGATTTGAACCCACGACCGTTCGATTACGAATCGAATACTCTACCCCTGAGCTACATCGGCACAGACAGTCTTGAATTATAGCATAACAGATGTAGAAAAGCAAGTTGTTTTGGGCGTTGCTGATTTGCCTCCGAAATCTAGAGTAGGGACAATTTACGGTAAGGGCAATTTACGGTAAGGGCAATTTACGGTAAGGGCAATTTACGGTAAGGGCAATTTA
>NZ_JAKJHX010000027.1:23401-52396 GCF_021648855.1 Tychonema litorale BBK16
CGGTAAGGGCAATTCATGAATTGCCCCTACCGTGAATTTCAGGGATCGGAAACTGTTAGACATCCAGTTCGCCATCAGTCCCGCCGCCTCTGGCACCAGAATAAACCAAACCCCGCTGCATATCCAGCGTCAACATAGTACCGTCCCGAATTACCCCCGTGGCATTCTCCACACCCACCATCACTGGTACGCCCAAACGCAAGCCAATAATCGCGGCGTGAGAAGTCAAACTCTCTTCCTCCGTCACCACACCCGCTGCTTTCCGAATCATCTCGACAAAATCAGCGCTGGTGCGGTTGACTACCAAAATATCTCCTGGATGGAAATTCGCCACATCCGCAGCAGTATGAGCTACTCTGGCCATGCCACTTACCGAACCCAAACCCACACCGGTTCCCTTACCCAAAACCGCTGTCACCATCTCAACCTTAATCAAATCAGTTGATCCAGCCACCCCTTGCAGAGTACCGGCTGTCATCACTACCAAATCCCCATCGGAGACTAAATTTTTCTCCTGGGCGACATTGATTGCTGATTGAAATGTCTGCCCTGTGGATGGCAAATCTAGCACCAGCAAGGGTTTCACTCCCCAAACAAGTTGCAGTTGGCGAGCGACATCTACGTGAGGGGTAACTGCCAAAATCGGAGTTTTTGGTCGGAACTTGGAGACATTTCGGGCTGTAGCACCAGTTTTCGTGAGGGTCATAATTGCGGCAGCGTTCAACTGTTCGGCAATTTGACTGACTGCTTGACTGATGCCGTTGGTGATCGATCGCCCAATATCTTCTACATTCCTAATATTGCCCTTAATCCCTTCCCTCTCCATCCGCACCGCAATTCTCGCCATCGTCGCCACTGCTTCTACGGGAAAATTCCCCACAGCGGTTTCATTGGAGAGCATTACCGCATCAGTTCCGTCCAGAATCGCGTTGGCAACGTCGGAAATCTCGGCGCGGGTGGGACGGGGATTGTTCACCATGCTATCGAGCATCTGGGTAGCGGTAATCACCGGAATTCCCATGCGGTTGGAGGTGGCAATTAGGCGCTTTTGCAAAATCGGCACGTCTTCGGCTGGTAGTTCTACTCCCAAATCGCCACGGGCAACCATTACGCCGTTACACAGGGCGAGAATTGCTTCCATTTGCTCGATCGCCTCGTGCTTCTCGATCTTAGCAATAACAGGTACTTGCTTACCCGCACTGGCAATCAGCTCTTTAATTTCGAGCATATCCTGGGGATTCCGCACAAAGCTCAGGGCTACCCAATCGACACCTTGGTCGAGACCAAACATTAAATCTTTGCGGTCTTTATCCGTCAGTGCTTTGATTGACAGATAAACTCCCGGAAAATTCACACCTTTGTTGTTGGAAAGCGGGCCACCGACAACGACGCGACAGTACAATTCACGGGAATTACGGTCTACCTTTTCCACGACCATTTCCACTTTTCCATCATCTAGCAAAATGACCGCTCCCTCTGGAACCTCATCTGCTAGAGGTTCGTAGGTGACAGAGGAAATGAGCTGAGTGCCTGGAATCTGGCGGCTGGTTAAAATAAAATGCTCGCCATTTTTGACAACAATAGAGCCTGTTTCAAAGCGGCCCAAACGAATTTTCGGGCCTTGAAGGTCTTGGAGGATGGCGACCGGCTGGTTGAGTTCAAAGGATGTTTGCCGGATTAAGCGAATGCTGCGTAGGTGGTCTTCTTCTGTTCCGTGGGAAAAGTTGAGTCGCAAAGTTGTCGCACCCGCTTCTATGAGCTGGCGCAGCACTTGTGGATCAGAAGTTGCTGGGCCAATGGTGGCGACGATTTTAGTCCGGCGTAGGGCTTTTGGGAGTTGCATCGGCGATGTTATCAAGAGGCTGGTGGAAAGACAGTCCAAGTGCCTATACTACAAGAAAACTTTACCACTGTCGCGATCGCCACAGTGGTAAATTTCAACGATCGCCAAAGTTGGTAAAGTTAAGGAGCGATCGGTAAATCTAAGCATCTTCGTGACTATTTTGTGCTTTGTTACCACGCTCGTCGAAATACAGCTCGATTTGTTGACCGCCCTGTTCGATTTCTACTTCATAAAATTTGCCTTGGGGCGTTATTTCTACTTCCCGCTTGGTAATTGCCCAGCCTGGGTGTTCGCGCTTGACTTTATCGAGCACAAGCAAGGAAAATTGATAATCTTGAGTTACTTCGTATTCGGTTTCCAGCCACTGACCATCCTCAGAAAATTCGACTTCGTATTCTATACCATCCTTGACAAATTCTGCTTCGTATCCGTAGACTTGCTTTTCCCATGCGGGCGAAACTCCAGGATGTGCAGCAGCAAAAGCGCGTTGGACACTATCGGGAACTTCAGTTGTACTGGTGGAATTTTCGACTACTTCACCAGCGCAGCCGACAAGCAGGATGGTTGATGTTATTGCGAGTCCGAGAGTGGTTTGCCAAGATGGGCTATATTGTTTGGGGCGATCGGGCTTTTGGTTCTGGACTCTCCGAAAATCTAATTGCGGTAATGCCATGATGTTTTATATTTATTTACAAAATTTCCTAAGAGCGATCGGCGACTTCCTTGTTACATTAGCAGTTATTTCACAAAACTTTACTATTTAGAGGCTTGTATCTTATACTACGCAAGTGGGAAATATTAAGGAGTGTTAACAAAGATGTCGGAGGCAGGACGGCCGCTGACAGTGCCTAGAGAGTTTCTGAGTCCTCCGGGTGACTTCAATCCAACGCTGCTGCTGTTTTTGAGTGCAGTAGCGATTATCGTGATCTCATACTTTGGTTTCTGGTTTTGGGAATGGCCCCAATGGTGTTGTTTTTCCCTGAACGTATTGGCATTGCACATGGCGGGTACAGTGATTCACGATGCGTCTCATCATGCCGCGCACCGCGATCGCACCATCAATGCTATTTTGGGACACGGCAGTGCGCTGATGTTGGGCTTTGCCTACCCGGTGTTTACACGGGTACATATGCAGCATCATGCTCACGTTAATGACCCAGAAAACGATCCAGACCATTATGTTTCTACCGGTGGGCCTCTGTGGTTAATTGCTGCAAGGTTCTTTTACCACGAGATTTTCTTCTTTAAGCGTAAACTGTGGCGAAAATACGAACTTTGGGAATGGTTTTTCAGCCGCTTATTTGTGATCGGAGTGGTGTATATCTCCATTCAATATGACCAATTAGGTTACGTGCTGAATTTTTGGTTTTCTCCTGCTTTAGTAGTCGGGTTGGCGTTGGGGCTATTTTTTGATTATTTGCCACATCGTCCATTTCATGAGCGCGATCGCTGGAAAAATGCCAGAGTATATCCAAGTCCAATTCTAAATGTCTTAATCTTGGGGCAAAATTATCACCTGATTCATCATCTGTGGCCTTCAATTCCTTGGTACAATTACAAGCCAGCCTACGAAGCTGTGAAGCCACTATTAGATGAAAAAGGTTCTCCTCAAAGTTTGGGAATATTGGAAGGGAAAAAGGACTTTTGGAGTTTTATATATGACATCTTTTTAGGGATTAGGTTGCATCACAAGAAAACCTCAGATTGACAAAAACCCGGTTTCTCAAAGAAGCCGGGTTTTTTCATAAACCAAAAGTGAATTTATTATTTTTCCCCAGCCACCGCAACCGCTAAATTCCAATCCGGCCGCAAATTTTGAGCTCCCCGCAAATAAGGATGATAAATTTCAGTATGGGCTGGCCAGTTAACGTGAATTAAAAACCGAATGCACCGTTGCAAAGAACCCTTGACATACATTTGCTGCACATCCAATAATGGAACATTACACCAGTGAGGTCGTTCGCGGGCGATCGCAGCCGGAAACACAGCATCCAAATCACGAGTGACAGAAAACGTAGCACTAATAATTAATTCTGGATTTATATCGTTTCTTGCTTCCAATTCATCTAATAATTCTTTCACCACTTCTCGAATTGCTTCTACCGAATTATCGCTGGCAGTAGTTGCCCCACGAATCGCCCGTACTTGCCATTCCACGCCAATATTTTTCATGTTTTTATCATCAGTCATTGGTCATTAGTCATTAGTCATTAGTCATTAGTCATTAGTCATTAGTCATTAGTTATTAGTTATTAGTTATTTGTCATTAATAAATAGTTAATTGTTGGATGATAGCTATTAGGTATTTGTAACCAGCAATCCAGCGCTTACATGAATTTTCAATTTTTACACCATCTATAGTAGTGCAGTGTGTATGCACCACACAACCTAGCTAATGACCGCTGACTAATGACTGCTAACTAATAACCAATGACTACTGACTAATGACTGCTGACTAATAACTAATGACTAATGTCACGGGCGATACATCCACAGCGGCAAACCGCTAGTAGACATCTCAAATTCCAGCCAACTTTTGTAAGCTGAAAGCCCCGATATATCCAGACTACTCCCCAAGACGCGATTTAGGAAAGGTTTTGGTTTTTCCAGAGTACAGGTTTCGGTTTTCTCCGGGTCAAGTCCCGCGAGTTCCGCTGTCCAACGACGAGCGTCCTCTTCTGTTCCCAGTCGATCGACCAAACCTAACTCTAAAGCTTGCTGACCCGTAAAAACACGACCATCTGCAAAACTTTTAACTTTCTCAACAGTTAGTTTTCGGGCTGTCGCAACGGTTTCTACGAACTGCTGGTAACTGGTATCAATCAAATCTTGCAGAATTTGCTGTTCTGGTTGCGTCAATTCGCGATCGAATGCCAAGATATCTTTATACGGGCCAGACTTGATGACCTGAAAAGAAACACCTACTTTGTCTAATAGCCGTTCTAGATTATTGCCCCGGATAATCACACCAATGCTACCAGTAATTGTACCTGGATTAGCAACGATATATTCGGCTCCCATGCCGATATAAACTCCCCCAGAAGCTGAGATATTGCCAAAACTGGCAACAATTTTGACTTTTTCGCCCAAACGCTTCAGGGCGCTGTAGATTTCCTGGGAATCGCCAACAGTACCACCAGGGCTGTCTATGCGTAGCAGCAAAGCGGGAAATTTCCGTTCTTCAACGGTTTTGAGAGCTTCTAGAACTCGTTTGCGGGTATCTCCGGCAATGGCGCCGGCGACTTCGATGCGAGCAATTTGTTTACGGTAGCGGGGCTTGAATGGCCAAATCATGGGCAGTTTTACGAACTTATGTAGCTAACTTCTAGTGTGCCTCATGCGAAGGCATTGGGCATCGGGCATTGGGAATTGGGAATTGGGCATCGGGAATTGGGCATCGGGCATCGGGCATTGGGCATTGATAGCCTCCTCTCCCTTTCTCCCCACTCTCCCACTTCTCCCCATCTCCCCATCTCCCCATCTCCCCATCTCCCACTCTCCATCGATCGCACTTAACCCACATCAATAATATATAATTGTAAAAATCGCTTAACAAAACTACATCATCCCACGAGAGTCACTCTCATCAATCATCTGGAACCCTCCACCATCATGCAGCTAAAACTTACCGATTCCAAATTGCCCTTCGCGTCGCTGTTACTAATTGCGCCATTTTTCCTATGGGGAACCGCGATGGTAGCCATGAAAGGAGTCATGCCCCACACGACTCCGCTGTTTATCGCTGTTGTGCGCTTGATACCTGCGGGTGTCTTGGTGCTTATCGCCGCAGCATTCATGGGAAAAGCGCAGCCCCAGGGTTGGAAAGCTTGGCTGTGGATTTCGCTATTTGCGTTAGTTGACGGCACTTTATTTCAAGGCTTTTTAGCAGAAGGTTTGGCGAGAACCGGTGCGGGTTTAGGTTCAGTGATGATTGACTCTCAGCCGCTAGCTGTGGCGATTTTGTGTCTGTGGCTGTTTCAAGAGAAAATCGGTTTTTGGGGCTGGTTGGGATTAGTTATTGGCGTTGTGGGTATCAGTTTAATCGGGTTGCCGGATGGCTGGATTTTCGGACTGTTTCACTCTGAAAACGCGCAGGTTTCTGCCGATATCGGAAAGTTATTTGAGGGTGGAGAATGGTTGATGTTGTTGGCGGCGTTGTCAATGGCGGTGGGAACGGTTTTGGTGCGGTGGGTTTGCCGTTATGTTGATCCGGTGGTGGCGACTGGTTGGCATATGATTTTGGGTGGTTTGCCATTGTTGGCAATATCGGCTGCAACAGAATCTGAGCAGTTTGTCAACATCGATTTTTCGGGATGGATGGCGTTAGGTTATTCTACAGTGTTCGGAAGTGCGATCGCCTACGGTTTGTTCTTTTATTTTGCTTCAAGTGGCAGTTTGACGAGTTTAAGTTCTCTAACGTTTCTGACTCCGATTTTTGCTTTACTGTTCGGGAATTTGTTGTTGGGCGAAGTATTGAATCCGCTGCAATCGATGGGTGTAGGGCTGACTTTGGTGAGTATTTATTTGATTAATCAGCGGGATACTTTGGCTGAGAAGTTGGGGAAAGTGCGACAAGGTGAAGCAAGTGCAGAAGATAAAGTCACAGGTTTATTAGAGTCATCTGAATTGAATTCTGTAGAGTTGCCAGTGCAGTTGCGGGTGAACGAATTAGACTCGGAAGTATAGCAGGTGAAAAAGTTTAGGGAAAATTGGTCAGTTCTTGAATTAATAGATTTGGAGTTACAATCCTAGGAGTTGTTACCGGAAAATCTCGCGGGTTGCGAGTGACAATGGCATCAATTAGATGGATGACAGCAGTGCTGTACTGAATCGCATCTTCAAAATCCTTGAAGTTGCAGGCTAGTGCCATTACTATTATATTAGTGTCTATCAAGACTTTCACAGGTTATGTTTCTCCTTTAAATATTCCCATTTTGCTTGTTTGTCTGGATCGTCAAAATCCAGCGGTTCCGGTACAGCATCTCGATCAAATAAACCTTGAAATGCTTTCACCCTAGTTTTAAACTTTTTTTTAAGTGTATCAGGTTCGGCGATCGCACTTTCTGAAGCGCTGGCTTGTTTAACCACCGTGTCAGTTAGCTGCAAGACAATAATTTCCACATCTCCCGGCGGCATATTCACGGGTTCACCAACTACCAAATTGCCAGTTGCATCGATTTTACCTCTAAGTTTGTATGCTTGCATGGTAATCTCCGATAACTATGTTTTTATTATAGGACATAATAACTTGACTGATTTTAAAAGTTCTTAGGAAGTCCGCCGATATAGCCTCTCAAAAATGCCTCTGATAAATCTACAGGTTCTTGTCCATCCAAAGGTTCGGGGTTGAGAATACGTCTAGCTTTAGTATGACCTAATTGGTTGCGATAAATCACAAGCAGTCGCTGTTCATCATCATCTAAATCCAAACCATCCAAAACTGCCGGATTGTGAGTTGTAAATATAACTTGTTTATCGTGTTTTTTGGCTAATTCGACTAATTCTTGGATTAACCTGCGGCATAATCTGGGGTTGAGGGAAGCATCAATATTATCAATTGCAAAAAATTTAGGTGTGATATAGCTAATAAATAAAGTGAAGTA
The DNA here is from genome assembly GCF_021648855.1 of Tychonema litorale BBK16. Taxonomy (GTDB): domain Bacteria; phylum Cyanobacteriota; class Cyanobacteriia; order Cyanobacteriales; family Microcoleaceae; genus Microcoleus. The sequence goes on from NZ_JAKJHX010000027.1 coordinate 30,848, forward strand.
AAAAAGCAAGAATAGAAAGCCTTCATTAGAACTTCGTTGATCAAAATAAGCTAAATCTGGATCTAAGTATCTATCTTTAATTTGAAGAGAGTTTTGAATATTGGATAAATTTGGAGGAGCTTCAAAATCTTGAAACCAATCTATCAATTTCAGTTTTTTCTTGATTTCATTAAGCTGATCCTGGTTATCTGAACTCAAGACTTTTAATAGTTTAAACAAACCTTCTCCGTTAATCCCTAATGGTTGGATTTGCCCTTCTTTTTCAAAAGTTCTTAAGGCTTGGTTTTCAGGAGAATAAATGATAAATTCACGTATAGCAAACATTTTAGAATGTCTTTGCAATGATAGTAGTATCTGATCTCTGGTTTTTACTAACTCTCTAAGTTTTAATTCCTGGCTTGCTTGTTCTATAGACAATTTATTTGGATCGTTCTCGTGTTTTTCATGAAGATCAAAAGTATTTTCTAGATATTTTTTATTGTCATTAATAAAATTTATCGCTGGAACAAGAAAAGTATAAAAATCGATTTTGTTAAGCCACTTAGAATACGGAGAGTTATCATTTTCTAAAACGCAACTAAATGGTTGTTGAGCATTTCCTATTAAATCAATTTTAATTTCTTTAGTAAGATTATCTTTTTCAAAAGCCGATCGCATTAATTGAGGTTCTGTCACCCTAATGCCCCTAGATGCTAGAAACTCATTATCCAGTTTATCATCAGCCGCCGCCGAAGCCAGCGCGATCGCCTCTAAGATATTACTCTTGCCGCAGCCATTCTCACCGATCAATACAGTGACTCGTCCTAACTCTAGTTTCAGCTTGTGAATCGATTTGTAATTTTCTATTCTAACTTCTTTTAACATAGTGTTATATTTATGCTTGTGTTTGTTTAAATTGTTTTACTAGATCAGGGTTAGCGCGATCGCACTTCGCACTTCACCCATCCATATCCAATACCAAAAAATCAGTCCTGAGTGTCCACAAAAACTGTCACCGCCGCTACCGCAATCAACATTTCATCATTTTTATCATTCAAAGATGCGATCGCCCTTCCAGCCACAACCATCCCACCTTGCTCAACAATCAGAGATTTTTCCCCAAAAGGTAACACCGCCAAAACCTCATCCCTTCGCACCTGTTCCGGGTAGGGAACCCCCACTTTTACCTCCACAATCATTTGATTTGGGTCAGTCAAACCAGCCACTTCCCAGACACCGAGTAAAGCATTATTTGCGATCGCATTTCGGACAGCCCTAGCCGCCGCCACCGTCGGTTCTTGTCCGTGCTGGTCAATACCCATTCCCATTTCAATGATAAAACATTTACGTGCCATAGCTACCTCTTTCTGACTTTTGATTTGTACTTTAATCCAATCTTTCCTAAAACAATTATCAACCAAAATGACCGCGATTTAGATCATTTTTAAAACGGCAGAGAACAAGCTCTATCTTGACAGTTAAAAAATAATCAATGGTTGCAACCTTCTTCCTTCTTCCTTCTTCCTTCTTCCTTCTGCTATAAATTATGCTAATATAACCAAATTCACCTTTCCTTGCAGACTGCAAAACTCATCGCTAGCTTGAATCATGGATAGTTTTCTACCAATTGCCTACTTTCAAAATCAATTCCTCCCATTTACCGACGCCAAAATCTCCATCGCCACCCATGCACTGCACTACGGAACCGGAGTCTTGGGTGGCTTGCGCGGAATTCCTGACCCCGAAAATCGCGATCGCATCTTACTATTTAGATTAGACCGCCACTGTCAAAGATTAAGCCAAAGTGCCAGCTTCCTGCAATGCGATTTGGCCGCTGACAAAATTCAATCAATAATCGTTGATTTTGTCAAGAAAAATCAGCCCACCCAATCTTTTTATATCCGCCCATTTATCTACACCTCAAGTTTGGGAATTGCCCCCCGACTCCACAACGTAGAAACAGACTTTTTTGTCTACGGATTAGAACTATCAGACTATTTGCCAAAGGAAGGAGTTAACTGTAGAATGAGTTCTTGGTATCGCCAAGAAGACCGCAGTTTACCCTTGAGAGGAAAAATTAGCGGCGCTTACATTACCTCAGCCTTAGCGAAAACAGAAGCAGTACAATCCGGCTTTGATGAAGCTATCATGATGAATAGTCAAGGGAAAGTCAGCGAAGCTTCAGGAATGAACATATTTGTCGCTAGAAACGGTAAATTAATTACACCAGGTTTCGAGCAAGATATTCTCGAAGGAATCACCAGAGACAGCGTGATAACTATCGCCAGAGACTTAGGAATTGAAGTCATAGAAAGACCAGTTGACAAATCTGAATTGTTGATTGCTGACGAAATTTTCCTGTGCGGTACAGCAGCTAAAGTTACGCCAATTAATCGCATCGAAAACTATCATTTACCAAAAGAGCGACCCATCACTGAAAAACTCTTGGCAAAACTGACAGGAATTATCGAAAATCGTGATCGCAAGTACAAAGATTGGGTATTTCCAATTAGTCTGAATTGATTATTTTGAAGTATGCGGAGGACACGGCTTTTCTGCGGAGGACACTCCGAGAGCCCATAGGTGTCAACAATCAGGTACAACCTATAGTCCGGCAAGGGTTGAAACCCCTGCCTCAAAGCGCAAGTCCTCTAAAAGAGGACGGCAGGAGTTCTTGAGTCCTCTTTTAGAGGACTTTAGCTATTAGACAGGGAATTAATTCCCTGGCGGACAGGGTGGCTGACTACAGTTCCTGGCGGGCTTTCAGGCTTAAGTTGACACTCCTTGGCACTGCCGTCTCCTAATTTCGGGTAATATTAATCCCGATGCCACGGGACTTGACATAACTACCCGCACAAAGCAGCCGCATGATACTGAATATGATCTTCCATAAAACTTGCTACGAAATAATAGCTATGATCGTAACCTTCCTGCATTCTCAAGGTTAGCGGCTGTCCCGTTTTTGCACAAGCCTTTGCGAATACTTCCGGCAACAACTGCCCGTCAGCAAGATACGAATCTGCTGTGCCGCAATCAATTAAAATCGGACGATTATATTGCGCTTTGAACACCAATTCACTAGCATCCCAAGCGCGCCAATCCTCTCGATTGTCACCGAGATAGTTGCTGAATATTTTTTGTCCCCAAGGGCTGTGCATGGGCGCGCAAATAGGTGCAAAAGCGGAAACTGAAAGATAGCTATCGCCATTTTTTAACGCACAAATTAAAGCCCCATGTCCGCCCATTGAATGACCAAAAATTCCCTGTCTTTCCGGTATGACTGGAAAGTTTTCAGCGATTAATTTAGGTAATTCATCGACAACATAACTGTACATCTGATAGTGAGCATTCCAAGGTGAGGCTGTCGCATTAATATAAAAACCCGCACCACTTCCCAAATCCCAATTATCGTCTTCGCCGGGAATACCTGTATGGCGCGGGCTAGTATCGGGTGCAACTAGCATTAGTCCATATTTTGCGGCAAATTGCTGTGCTCCGGCTTTTGCCATAAAGTTCTCTTCTGTGCAGGTTAATCCTGATAGAAAATAGAGGATTGGTACGGGTTGATATTGAGCTTGTGGTGGTTGGTAAACGGCGAATTTCATTTCGCTGTTGCAGGCGGATGATTGATGGCTATAATAGCTGAGTTTTCCGCCGAAGCTTTTATATTCTTGGTGAAGTTTTAGGGATTTGGATATCATGTTTATTCTATTTGATTTGGGAATGGATTTTTTTACCGCAGAGGGCGCAGAGAGCGCAGAGGAAGAGAGTATTGAGAAGTTATGTACCTCCTACATTATTCTTTGTACCCTGATCGAATTAGTACGCTGAGCGGAGTCGAAGCGTCTTCTTCCTTCAAAATGTCAAGACTGTGCGAATTACTTCGCCTTTGTGCATGGCATCGAAGGCTTGATTGATTTGCTCGATTGGCATGATTTGAGATACTAAACTGTCGATGTTTATTTTGCCGTCCATGTACCAGTCTACAATTTTTGGGACATCAGTTCTGCCTTTTGCTCCGCCAAAAGCTGTGCCTTTCCAAACTCGGCCAGTTACTAACTGAAATGGACGGGTACTAATTTCTTGGCCGGCTCCTGCTACTCCGACTATGACGCTGACTCCCCAACCTTTGTGGCAGCATTCTAATGCTTGGCGCATCACATTAATGTTGCCGATACATTCAAAACTATAATCGGCTCCACCTTTGGTTAAATCTACTAAGTAAGCAACTAAGTCTCCTTCTATTTCACGGGGATTGACAAAGTGAGTCATGCCGAATTTTTCGGCCATTTGTCGTTTGTCGGAATTCAAATCTACTCCGATAATCATATTAGCTCCTACCAGTCGAGCGGCTTGAATTACATTCAAACCCACGCCGCCTAAACCGAAAACTACGACGTTAGAACCTGGTTCTACTTTTGCGGTATTGATGACAGCGCCGATGCCGGTTGTGACTCCACAACCAATTAAACAAACTTTGTCAAATGGAGCGTCATCACGAATTTTTGCTACCGCAATTTCTGGTAATACTGTATAATTAGCAAAGGTGGAAGTTCCCATGTAATGATGAATCTTCTGACCGTCTATGGAAAACCTACTTGTGCCGTCGGGCATCACGCCTTGTCCTTGAGTGACTCGAATTGCTTGACAGAGATTTGTTTTCCGGCTCAAACAATATTCGCAGTTGCGGCATTCTGGAATGTATAGTGGAATTACCCGATCGCCTACTTTGACGCTAGTGACTCCCGCTCCTACTTCTGCAACAATACCAGCTCCCTCATGGCCTAGAATAGCCGGAAATAAGCCTTCGGGATCGGCACCGGAAAGAGTATAAGCGTCAGTATGGCAAACACCGGTTGCTTTTATTTCCACTAGCACTTCTCCCGCCTGTGGCCCCGCAAGATCAACCATCTCAATGCTCAAAGGTTTGCCGGCACTATGAGCGACTGCTGCTTTTACTTTCATGGTTTCTCCCTGGGATGGATTTGTCTATTGTCCGATCAAGATCTATTCTATTATTTAATTACCAAATTTCTACATTCTCAACTCACAATTATTTCCCTATATTGCCACTGTGAACTTGCCACTAACTCCGCCATCACCCATCGAAACCCGTAAAGCAGACCACCTACGGCTCTGCATTGAAGAAGATGTACAATTTCATGAGACTACCAGTGGATTTGAACACTACCGTTTTGCCCACTGCTGTTTGCCAGAACTCGATCGCACTGAAATCGATTTAACCTCAACATTTCTGGGGAAAAACTTGGCTGCACCCCTGCTAATTTCCTCCATGACTGGTGGGACTGAATTAGCCCAGACGATCAATTATCGCCTAGCTGATGTCGCTCAAAAATACAAAATTGCAATGGGTGTCGGTTCCCAGCGCATCGCCGTCGAAAATCCTCAACTCGCCGAGACTTTTGCCGTTCGCCGTCGCGCTCCAGATATTCTATTATTTGCTAACATCGGTGCTGTTCAGTTAAACTATAATTATGGTTTGGAACAGTGTCAAAAAATTGTGGATCTTCTGGAAGCAGATGCTCTGATTTTGCACTTAAATCCTCTGCAAGAATGCGTTCAAACTGAAGGTGATACTAACTTTAAAGGACTGCTGGATAAAATTGCTAAATTGTGCGATGAATTACCAGTACCAGTCATTGCGAAAGAAGTTGGTAACGGCATTTCAGGTAAGATGGCAAAAAAATTGATCGCAGCAGGAGTAAGTGCGATCGACATTGCCGGAGCTGGAGGCACTTCTTGGGCGAAAATAGAAGGAGAACGTGCCCGTGATGGCAAGCAGCGTAGGTTGGGTGCTACCTTTGCTGACTGGGGAATACCGACAGCCGAGTGCATTGTCAGTACCCGCGCCGCCTCGCCGGATGTTCCTCTGATTGCTTCTGGAGGCTTGCAGGATGGGCTGGATGCAGCTAAGGCGATCGCCCTAGGTGCGGATATGGCCGGGCTAGCAAGGCCGTTTTTGCAAGCAGCAGCGGAATCGGAATCAGCTTTAGAGCTCTTAGTTGAGGTTTTGATTGCAGAGATTGCTACCGTGATGTTTTGTACTGGTTGCGCTAATCTGGATGAGTTAAAACATTCTGGGGTTTTGGAAAGGTTAAGATAGAAGGATGGCAGTTGACAGTTGGTTGTTAAGTATGGGTTATTTGTTATTGGTTATTTGTTAGTTCCAATGCCCAATGCCCAATGCCCAATGCCCAATGCCCAATTCCTAATTCCCAATTCCCAATTCCCAATTCCCAATTACCAATTAATTAAATGAAAGATTTCCTAAAATATACGTTTGCAAGTTTACTGGGAAGCCTCCTAGGATTGGCTTTAATTGGTAGCATAGGATTGGGAGGACTCGTAATTCTAATTGCTATGGCTGCATCGTCGTCTAAAGATTCTGGCCCGCAAGTTAAAGATAAATCTGTATTAGTATTCGATCTTTCTCTCAATATCACTGACAGCAAACCCAGTCGCAGTACAGGGGCGGCCCTGGAAGAAGTGCTTTCTGATGAGGGCTCTGATACGGTAACGCTGCGAAGTGTTCTAGATGCGATCGCATCTGCGGAAAAAGATCCGAAAATAGTTGGTATTTATCTTCAAGGAAATTCGGATTCCGGTGGTAGTGGATTCGCAAATCTCAAAGAAGTGCGATCGGCATTGCAACGTTTTCGAGATACCAAAAAACCAATTTTTGCTTACGAAATGGATTGGAATGAGCGAGAATATTACCTCGGTTCCGTTGCCAATACAATTGCTGTCAATCCCTTCGGTTCTCTGGAAATCAACGGTTTTAGCAGTCAGACAATGTTTTTAGCCGGCGCTTTAGAAAAATATGGCGTTGGAGTACAAGTTACTCGCGTTGGTAAATACAAGTCAGCCACAGAACCATTTTTGCTAAAGAAAATGAGTCCGGAAAATCGCCAGCAAACTCAAAAGTTGCTGGGAGATATTTGGGGTCAATATCTGACAACTGTGGGGTCAAACCGCAAATTGACTGTTCCGCAATTACAGGCGATCGCAGATAATAGTGGAACCTTGATGGCTGAGGAAGCTCTCAAAAGCAAGTTAGTTGATAAAGTTGTCTACTTTGACGAAATTGTCACCGAACTTAAGAAATTAACTGGAACCGATGCAGAAGACAAATCTTTCAAACAAATTAGTCTGAAAAATTACGCGAGAATCGCTGAGGATAAAAACTTAAATCGTGGTGACAAAAACAAGCAAGTAGCTATACTTTATGCCGAGGGAGAAATTGTAGACGGCGAAGGGGGAGTGAGTCAAGTAGGAGGCGATCGCATCGCTCAAGAATTGCGTAAAATCCGAGAAGATGACGACGTAAAAGCAGTTGTTTTGCGTGTCAACAGTCCCGGAGGTAGCGTCACGGCTTCTGAAGTCATCGGACGGGAAGTCGTGCTGACAGATAAGAAAAAACCCGTTATTGTTTCGATGGGTAACTTAGCAGCTTCCGGTGGCTATTGGATTTCGATGGGTTCTCGGAAAATATTTGCTGAATCAAATACGATTACTGGTTCGATCGGCGTTTTTGGAATACTACCCAATGTCGAAAAGTTGGCAGCCAACAACGGTCTGACTTGGGACGTGGTGAAAACCACCCGCTTTGCCGATATTAACACGATTTCTCGCGCGAAAACTCCTCAAGAATTGGCTAATATTCAGAAGGTAGTCGATCGCATTTACGATCGATTTATCACCAAAGTCGCCAACTCCCGTAAATTGCCAAAAGGCAAGGTACAGGAAATTGCTCAAGGCAGAGTATGGTCTGGTGCGGCCGCGAAGGAGTTGGGTTTAGTCGATGCAATTGGTGGTCTAGAAGACGCTGTCAAGGAAGCGGCGAAACAAGCTAAACTAGGCAATGATTGGCAATTGGAAGAGTATCCAAAACGTCGCAGTTTGGAGGAACGCATTTTGGAAAGACTTTCAGGTATCCGCGCTTCTAAAACAGTTATAAAACTAGACCCGCTAACGGCAGAAGTTAAGAAAATGCAAGAGGAATTAGCTGTGGTGAAGTCAATGAATGATCCCCAGGGAGTTTATGTTCGTATGCCTTTTAATTGGCGGATAGATTGATTAGTATCTAGAGGACACGGCAGTGCCCATAGGTGTCAACTTAAGGTCAAACCCAGCCAGAGACTGCTGTTTGACCATTAAATCTAGATCCCCCCTAGCCCCCCTTAAGAAGGGGGGGACAGGAGTCTTTTCAAAGTCCCCCTTCTTAAGGGGGATTTAGGGGGATCTAGACTTAGGTAAAACCGAGAGATACCAAGAGTTTCAGGCTTAAGTTGACACTAATGGGCAGTGCCGTGTCCCTACCATGATTAATTAGGGATGCTACCGGATTTAATATAACTCTCATAAAAAGTCATTTATTCAAACAGCAATCCTCCAGTATTCTGCCTGGAGGATTGTTCAATTCATAGACTCGAAATTCACAATATTTATTACACGGCACGCTGAGTTAATAATCCCCAGATGAAAAGTACAACGATCGCACCAAGGACAGCAAAAGCAATGCTAGGTAGAGTTAACGCACCAAAGGAAGCCCCGGCGCTAGTTCCTACAAAGACTTGACCTAAATAACCTCCCACTAGCGCTCCCACAATTCCTAAACCTGTGGTTGCTAGGAAACCGCCACCTTGTTGTCCGGGATAAATAGCTTTAGCGATCGCGCCGGCAATCAGTCCTAAAACAATCCAAGCAATAATGCCCATTTCTTTTTCTCCTGAATGCTTAACGTTTCTTGTCTTATGTTCTTAGAATAACAACAGATATTCATTGATTGTCTCTACCATAGGGATGAACCTAAAGTGGTAAAATCTCTAGCTGTAGGTTGGGTTGAGATTAGTTATTAATTATTCTTAAAAATAGGAAAGTGTGCGCCCGATGGATCTAACTTTGTGCATGATTGTCAAGAATGAAGAAGCAACACTCCCACGGACTTTGGCTAGTGTTAAGGATGTTGTTGACGAAATGGTGGTGCTCGATACAGGTTCGGGCGATCGCACTTGTGAAATTGCGCTAGAATTGGGGGCGAGGGTTTATCGCTTTGAATGGTGCGATGACTTCGCAGCAGCCCGCAATGAGTGTCTCAAGTACGCTACGGGTAACTGGATTTTAGTGTTGGATGCCGATGAGGTGCTGGTGCCTGAAATTGTACCTTTAATTAAACAGGTAATTCAGGGCGATCGCACTTTACTAATCAATCTCATCCGTCAAGAAATCGGCGCATCTCAATCTCCCTATTCCCTCGTGTCGCGCCTGTTTCGCAATCGCCACGACATCCGCTTTTCTCGACCTTATCACGCCATGGTAGACGACAGCGTGGCTGAGATTTTGCAGAGGGAACCTGAGTCGAAAATAGCTACTCTCCCGGATGTGGCGATTTGGCACTCTGGTTATCACAAAGATGCGATCGCAGCTAAAAACAAATTCCAAAAAGCTCAAACTGCGATGGAACGATACATCACCTATTATCCCAACGATGCTTATGCTTGTAGCAAATTAGGCGCTTTATATGTAGAAAACGGACAAATTCAGCGAGGAATTGACTTATTAACTAAAGGTTTGACGGCTGTCGCCCTTGATGATTCTATTGTTTATGAACTAAACTATCATTTGGGCATTGCTTACCGCCAAAAGCAGCAATTTGTGAAAGCCAAGGAACATTATCAAGCAGCAATTAATACCAATGTGTTCCCAGCACTCAAGTTGGCTGCTTACAATAATTTGGGAAATTTGCTCAAGGATGAAGGAGATTTGCCCAGTGCCGAAAAAGCCTACAAAGCCGCTTTAAAAATTGACCCCTATTTTGCGATCGGTCACTACAATTTGGGACTGACGCTGAAAGCCGGGGGAAATTTTGTAGATGCGATCGCCTATTACCGACAAGCAATTAAAATTGATCCAGAACACGCCGAAGCTCATCAAAATTTAGCAGTATCCCTGTTGAAAATCGGGAAAATGCCGGAAAGTTTAGCCGAGTTCAAAAAGGCGATCGCCCTTCACTCAGAGCGCCGTCCTTTTGAAGCAGAACGCCTACGGCGGGGATTGCAAGAAATGGGTTTAATTTGACAATAAATTAGGAGACGGCAGTGCCGTGTCCCTACCGCAAATAATACTGTAGGGACACGACACTGTCGTGTCCTAATTTCTGTCGTGTCCTAATTTCTGTCGTGTCCTAATTTCAGCCACTAACAATTCAGATCTAACAAAGAAAATCAAGCAATCACCTCAACTTCTCCACTATCCAAATCATAGCGCGCCCCAACAACTTTAAGAGTTCCCGCTTTAATTGCCTTAGCTAAAATAGGAGATCTAGCTTGTAACTTATTTACGCTCATTTTCACATTAGCTCTGACTGCGTTATCCCAAGCATCACCCGGTAGATTTTTGGTGGCATAAACTGCCGGTTTAATTGCTCTTACCAAACTACCAATGTGTCCCGGAACCGGTTTACCATCTAAAGCTGCTTTGACAGCACCGCAGCGTTCATGACCAAGGACTACTAGCAACGGAACCCCTAATTCTACTACGGCATATTCCATGTTACCCAGAACCACATTGTCAATAAAATTTCCAGCTACTCGGATATCAAAGAAATCCCCCAATCCTTGGTCAAAAATAATTTCCGGGGCCACCCGCGAATCAGAACAGCCAAGGATTGTCGCAAACGGATGTTGACCATTAGCTACTTCTAGAATTCGCGATCGCTCTTGGTCAGGAAATGTCCGTTTTTGCTGAATATACCGCCGATTCCCATCCATCAATTTTTGGAGTGCCGCGTCAGGAGTGATGTTGGAGGTTGTCTCTGCATTTGCAGCCTCAGTTTTTAACAAGACCCCTGTAATACTTGCCATTAATGTACCTGCGCCAGCCATCAAGATGACATTCCGCCTGGACATCTTGCCTGTTTTTTTTGGGTCGATCATCGTTGATAAATCTGTTTAATCGTTAAACATTCTGAGCATAATATACATAATAAATTTTGAGTGATTTTTTATTGTTTCTTTACAAGCAATCTCTCACTAATTAAAAAAAATGATTAATAATTATAAAATATCCCAATATAAAGACAAAATAAAAGCTATAATTAGAGATTAGCAATAATTTTGATCAGTAAATCGAAATGGCTTACGTTGCCAGTATTCATATCTATCCGGTCAAATCCCTTGACGGCATATCCGTCAGTCAAGCGGCTATTCTTAGCAGCGGTGCTTTGGAGGGCGATCGCTCTTTTGCTATCTGTGACGACCAAGGTGAATTTGTTAGCAGCCAGCGCCATAACGGAACCTGTTTTCTGCGTTTGTCCTTTAATGTGATCAATCACATAGTAGGGCTGAAAATTCAAGGCACTGAACAAGAAATCTTTTTTCATATCGATCGAGAACGCGCCAGAATAGAATCTTGGTTGACTAGCTACTTCGGTTTTCCCATCAAGTTAGTTGAGAACTTGATAACTGGCTTTCCCGACAATATCGCAGCACCAGGGCCAACAATCATCAGTACCGAAACAATTGCAGAAATTGCATCTTGGTTTCCGAGAGTTTGTGTGAATGAGATGCGACAGCACTTGCGAGCTAATATTGAAATTGGAGACGTACCTCCGTTTTGGGAAGACCAATTATTTGCAGCAAGTGATGAGGTTGTTCACCTTCAAATAGGGAAAGTAATATTTGAAGCTACTCACCCTAGCCAGGAGTTTATTGTATCGACGCGCAATTCTTTCAGGGAACAAGTTTATCCCAATTTTCAAGAAGTATTCACAGCCAAGCGCAATCAAACAATAGCTGATTCCGCAAGACGATCGCCTTTAAGTCACTTATCCCAACTCAACATTAACACGCGAGTCCTCGATCGCACATCTGGAAAAATACTACACATAGGAGATGAAGTCAAAATCATCAGCATCAAGTCGATTGCGGATTCTAGATTTTAGACTTTCTCATGTTATCATCTGCATTAATCTGTGTTTATCTGCCTTCATCTGCGGTGAAAAATCGTAAGCTCATGGAACCACCAGTCGATCGCATCCGCCTCTCCCAAACCGGCAAAGACCAACTATCAAAACTCAAACGATCGACCAAAATTGACCAGTGGAACATCCTCTGTCGCTGGGGGTTTTGCCGATCGCTCGCTGAGCCCAGTCTACCATCCCCAGTACCGATTCCCAGCGACAGCAACGTAGAGTTAAGCTGGGATGTTTTCGGTGGCGATATGGCGGATATCCTGATAATTGCTCTCAAACAGCGCTGTTACCAAGATAACTTAGGTACAGAAAAAGAAACTCTCGCTAAGCAATTTCGCCTCCACTTACACCGAGGTATCGGTTATTTAGCTGGCGATCCGAATATTAAGAGAATTGAGGACTTAATGGCGATCGCCTTATCAACTGAGAAATTAAGAAATTAAACGAACCGCGAAGACGCGAAGGACGCGAAGGAAGAAGGGAAGGGAAGAGAAGAGGAAGAGTTTACAATTTATTTCAACAACAGCGGGAAAAAATGACCCACTGGCCCTTGACCTTTTCCAATATCTAAGGCATATTTCAGAGCAGTAGTAACATAATCCTTTGCTAATGTGACGGCTGTAAATAAATCTTTACCTAATGCTAAGTTAGCTGCGATCGCAGCACTCAAAGTACATCCAGTTCCGTGACTATTAGCAGTATCGACATTCTCTGTTTTCAACACGTCCAACCGCGTACCATCAAACCAAACATCAATTCCCCGCAAATCTCCTTTCATCCCGCCGCCTTTGACTAAAACCGCCTTCGCCCCTAAGCCATGAATTCTCTCCGCAGCCGATCGCATATCATCCACAGAATTAATCTCTAAACCGCTCAAAATAGTCGCCTCAAACCGATTAGGAGTGATAACAGCAGCCATTGGAATCAAAATATCTTGCAAAAAGGCGATCGCCCCATCATCAATTAATCGATCGCCACTGCGCGAAACCATCACCGGATCGACAACCAAATTCCTCAAGTTCAAACTCTCTACCTGGTTCGCCACCACCGCCATAATTTCACGATTCAGCAACATCCCAGTCTTCACAGCATCCACCCCAATATCCCCAACCACCGCCTCAATTTGAGCCGCCACAGCCTCCGCAGACAAAGCATCAACCCGCGTCACACCCAAAGTATTTTGAGCCGTCACGCAAGTCAAAGCACTCGTACCGTGGACGCAGTGAAACGCAAAAGTCCGCAAATCTGCCTGAATCCCAGCCCCACCGCCACTATCAGAACCAGCCACAGTCAAAGCCACAGGAATCTTAGATTTTTGATTAACTACCATTATTTCTGTATGAGATTAATTTTCAAGACCGTATAGATTAGGCAACTATCACCTGATTTCGTCCCGCAGCCTTCGCTCGATACAGCGCAGCATCCGCAGCCTGAATCACAGCACAACCAGTCGTTCCGCGATCGGGATAGCAGGCTACTCCCATTGAAGCTGTGATAGATTCCATCATTTTTCCTTGATAATTGAGTTGCATTTGCTCGATCGCCTTTCGGACTTCTTCTGCTTTTTGATAAGTTCCTTCCAGAGAAGCTTCCGGCAAAATCAGGGTCATTTCTTCACCACCGTAGCGACAAGCAACATCCGAAGCTCTAATCATACTATTTAACAGCTTACCTATTTCTTTTAAGACTAAATCTCCGGCATCATGACCCAAGGTGTTATTAAATCGCTTGAAGTGGTCGAGGTCGATCATGATCATACCCACAGAATATTGATTGCGCTCTGCTCTAGCAATTTCTTTGGTAATAAATTCTTCCAGATAGCGACGATTAAACAAGCCTGTTAAAGGATCGCGGATGCTTTGATTTAGTAATTTTTCTCGTAGAGTAATGTTGGCGATCGCCAATCCCAACTGTTCTGCAACTCTCCGTGCTATTTGTTGTCTATTTTCAGTCAGTTTATCGGGTTTTGAAGCACACAAATACAGCAAACCAATCGTCTCTCCTTGGGCAATCATGGGAATGCAAAGAGACTCTGCTGGGGGATTTTGGTGGTCGATATGGTTGCAGAACAGATCGTGTTCCTCACTACCAATCCAATGCCTTCGCCCCCGTCGTAGCGCCCAACAATCTTTGGGATGAAATATGGTTTCTGAACACAGCCTATCACCCCAGGATGTCACCATTTCTAAAATATCCCGCGAGTTGGTCATCAGAAAAATAGCACCACAACTCTCAGGGAATAACGGTTGGGATAGGGTGGCGATTGTAGCGCAAGCTTCCGCAACCGTAAAACAAGATTGTAAATAATCGCTAATTCCATTGAGCAGCAGCATTTCAGCATTTTTTTCCTTGAGTTCAGCAACTAATTCTTGCAATTCTTGATTAACTCTTTGGAGAGCTTCTTCTACAACTTTGCGATCGGTAATATCTTCACCAATACTAAATATACCTGTTGGATTTCCGGCTGAATTTATCAACAGTGTATTATTCCAAACAATAAATCTTTCTGTTCCTGATTTCGTCAAAATCTGATTTTCACAATAAGAATGATTCTGAGATGCCAATATTTTTGAGAACATAGTTTCCATCTCTTCCCAATCAGCAGGAGGAACAAATGTTTCAATCCAGGACTCACCTAAAATTTCTGATTCGGTATGATCAGTAAGTTTTAACAAAAAAGGATTTACATAATTTATGACACCAATTATGTCAAGTTCCACAACCACTAATTGCACGTTGTCGAAAACAAACCTCCAGCGTTTTTCTGCCTCTTCTAGCATAATTTCGGCTTCTTTTCGCTCGCTGATATCTATCACAATACCAACGACTCTGACAACTTGCCCTACTGCATTGTAAATCGCTTCTCCCTTCGCAAAAATATAACCAAAAGCACCGTCTGCCCGAATAATTTTTAGGTCTAGTGCATAGGGTTGTCCACACCGAATAGCATTTTTGACGGAATTTTCGAGACGTTCTCGATCCTCTGGGGGAAATTTTTGTAAGACTTGTTCAGGAGTGGGGTCTGGCTCTTTGGGATCGAGTCCATAGATTTGAAATATTTCAGGAGACCAGATAACTTTGTTCGTGAATACATCAAATTCCCAACTCCCCAATCTGGCAAATCGTTGTGCTTCCTGCAAGTGGGCTTCGCTCTGCCGTAAAGCGATGGTGCGTTCTAAAATTCGTTGTTCGAGTTCTGTATTCAGTTGTTGGAGTTTTGCTTCTGCTAGTTTACGATCGCTAATATCCCTTGCTACCCAACTTACTGCTGTCCCAGTGATTGGCGAAATAATCGCTGAAAACCATAACAAGTAAGATCCCACAGAGAGAGAGTAGTCAAATTGAGCAGTTTTTCCAGAGGTGACTACTTCTCGGACTCGTTGGAGCCAATCGCTATTCAAGGGTTCTTGAAAAAAACGATTAATCGTCTGATTAACTATCTCACTACGAAGAGCATCGATCGAGCGATTATTAATTGGGGCCATGTCGATACTCCCTAGAGCGTCACCTTCGAGATTCACGATCAGGATCACGTCAGTCATGGCTTCCAAGATAGCCCGAATCTTATTTTCGGAGTAGGCTAGTTTTGCTTCTAGAAGTTTGCGCTCTGTGATTTCTTGATGGAGTTGAGCATTAATATGGCTGAGGTAGGACGTTTGTTCGTATACTAACTGTTGAAGGGTATTGAGTAGCTCAGGTAAAAATATTTGGCGATCGCCATCGGAATCATCGACAATGAGTTTAGAATATTGGTGAGGCGATCGCACGCTTTTGAGAGCAGCTACTTCCGCTCGCAACGCCTCTAATTCATCAATGAGTTGTTCTTTGGTTTTCTCACAATCGCTCATCTAAAATCCTCTGAGAAGCCCCAGGCTTTGTATTAGATCGCAATCTGCCGGATTTATCCGTAGGCTGAATCCTAAAATCTCAAATCTAAAATCTAAAATCTCAAGTAGAAAATCGATTGCCCACAACATCCGTATTCTATCTCCTTAGTGTATAAATTCTAGCCCCTGACGATGATTTTTTGCTATAGTATCCCGCACTGATTACGCTCCTGTTTCTTGCCATTGAGGATTGCATCGTCTGCCTCTGTTCCCCTTCCTTCTCCCACCAAATTGCTATGATTAAAAAAATTGTAAAGTATTATTTTAAACAGCCGTGAAACTCACCCGAATTGACCTCAACTCTTGGATCTTCCACATAGCGGGCAAAACCATCCTCGTCGATCCCTGGCTAATCGATCCCCTGGTGTTTTACGGTCAACCCTGGCTGTTCACCGCCTACCACAACACCCCTGTTGCTTTCACTCCCGACACATTACCACCGATCGACCTTATACTAATTTCCCAAGGATTAGACGACCACTGTCACAGACCAACACTCGAATTGCTCGATCGCACAATTCCTGCGATCGCATCCCCCAGCGCCGCCAAAGTCCTCAGCAGTTTAGGCTACTCTAACATCACATCTTTAGCAAATTGGCAAGAATTTAATTATCAAGAAAAGTTACAAATAACTGCCGTTCCCGGAGCCGAAATCCAGCCCGGACAAGAAGAAAACGGGTATTTACTCAAAGACTTAAACAGTGGCGAAACACTTTACTACGAACCGCACTTACCACCATTAGAAAAAGTCAAGCAGAAAATAGACAGAGTAGACGTAGCAATTGCCCCCATCATCGGTCAAATCTTCCCATTCCTCGGACAAATCATCATGGGCCCATCTCAAGCCCTCAGCCTCGCCCAAACCCTAAAACCTCGGTTTTTTGTACCGACAACTATGGGAGATATCCGAGCCACAGGAATTTTACCGATGTTTGTGCGATCGATCGGTAGCATCCCCGAATTTCGCGAATTATTAGCAAACTCAGGACTTGCTACCCAACTCCTCGAACCCGAACCAGGACAAACTCTAGAAATTTTCGAGTAGGGAAACGGCACTGCCGTCTCCTCATTTAGGACACGGCATTGCCGTGTCCCTACGCGGATTGATCGATCTTAATTCCCAATCCCAAATTATCTTGGTGGGCGTCGGTTGCGTAAAAACTCAGGAATATCCAAGCCAAAATCCTGTTTCGGTTTACTATCCGGCGTCTGTTGAGCTGGAGTCACCTGAACAGTAGCAGCCCGCCAAGGAGCATTAGCATTTTGCGTCCTACTCACCGGCTGCTGTGCTGGAATTTCCCCCGAAAAACCAGTAGCGATCACAGTAATCTTGATTTCGCCCTGAAGTCGTTCGTCAATCACCGCTCCAAAAATAATATTGGCATTCGGATCGACCACCTCGTAAATCGTCTCAGCCGCCGCATTCACCTCATGCAGCGTCATATCAGTACCGCCAGTAATGTTGAACACAACACCTCTAGCGCCCTCTATAGACGAAGCCTCCAGCAAAGGCGAAGAAATCGCCTGCATCGCCGCTTCCCTAGCCCGCGACTTGCCAGAACCCACGCCAATACCCATCAGCGCCGAACCTGCATCCGCCATTACTGCCCGCACGTCAGCAAAGTCAACGTTTACCAAACCAGGAATAGTAATAATGTCCGAAATACCCTGAACCCCTTGGCGCAGGATATCATCAGCAACTCGAAAAGCCTCTTGCACAGGCATTTGTTCAGAAATCACCGACAACAGCTTGTCGTTGGGAATCACGATCAACGTATCAACTCGGCTTTTCAACTCTGCGATACCTTCCTCAGCTTGACTGGTGCGCCGCCGCCCCTCAAAAGTAAAAGGTCGCGTGACTATACCCACAGTCAAAGCGCCCATTTCCTTGGCAACCTCCGCCACAATCGGAGCCGCGCCCGTGCCCGTACCGCCGCCCATGCCTGCGGTGATAAATACCAAATCTGCACCGTTCAAGGCACTAGCCACCTCGTCGCGAGATTCCTCAGCAGCCTTTTGACCGATCGCCGGATTGCCTCCTGCACCCAAACCGCGTGTCAACTTTTGTCCGACTTGCAAGCGTTTGGGCGCATTTGATAGAACTAAAGCTTGAGAATCGGTATTCACGCACCAAAACTCTACGCCAGAAACCTCGCTAGCAATCATGCGGTTAACGGCGTTGCCCCCACCCCCGCCGACGCCAATTACTTTGATTTTGGCTGCACTACTGGGCATGATGTCTTTGGGATTGACCATAAGATCGATATCAATACTATCTACATTTACATAACCAGACTTGCGTCTAAACGGATTGGTGGAATCGTATGCCACCGGAAAATTTTTGACTTCTTCCGAAGGGGGGCTGTCTTGGCCAGACCCCTGTCTATTATTAAGCGTCATTATAGTCGGGGATGGTAGATTACAGCTTGTTAACTCAGCACCAATTCACAATCACTATAGGCTATGTTGCGCGAAAAACTAGCGCAAGGAAGGCTCAATATTAGCAAGCTTGGATCTTGTCCAGCAACTAGCCGAGAATTACAGCAGATTCCACCTTTGTGAAGTACACGCCCGCGATCGATCACCGTAGGGACAAAGGCTTTCGCCCAAGGAGTGTCAACTTAAGCCTGAAAGCCCGCCAGGAACTGTAGTCAGCCACCCTGTCCGCCAGGGAATTAATTCCCTGTCTAATAGCTAAAGTCCTCTAAAAGAGGACTCAAGAACTCCTGCCGTCCTCTTTTAGAGGACTTGCGCTTTGAGGCAGGGGTTTCAACCCTTGCCGGACTATTGGTTGTACCTGATTGTTGACACCTATGGCTCTCGGAGTGTCCCTACCACTTCATAAAACCTGGAATACGCTCTAGCCTGTGCTCAATTCCGTGCGCGAGTTGGTGCGGGACTTGAGTTGTCGGAACTGCTAGGGATGGAGACCTGGTGGATGGTGGGAGAAGCCGGATTTTTCAAGTCAATGTATGCAATTTTGCTTGAATCTAGCTGTTTTGGCAATTGCCGCATCCTGTTTAAAACTTTCAGTTGCTCGATCGTTCTGGAACCGGGCGGGCCTAGGTGTACAGTACCAATCTCTGTTTTCAGGATCAAGTTGTTCGGGTTTTGCCAATCTATTTCAAATACTTTCACCGTCAGACCGCTGAATCCTTGGTAGAATTTCGGCCATTCGGCGCGATAAAGTGCCAAGTCCCCGATGACTTTTAAAGTTGGTAAAGAACGCTGAGACTGTGTTTCCTGGCTGTTGTTGCCGATCGAGCTATTTTGTGATTGTTTGTCGGTAGTATAGCTATCAAACGGCATCCAACCACCCTTAGCATCCAACCACCCAACTTTTTGCTTGTCAGTCTTGCGACCAACCACCATACTAGGTTGTGCTACTGCCACCGGTAAACGTTCTGCCACTTCTACCGTCAAACTCGGTGGGAATAGGTTGCGAGTCACCTTGGCTTTGGCGATCGGGCCCGTTGCCTCCAGTTTAGAAGCCAGGGCTTGCGGTTGAATCCCCCACAGAGATTGCGGGTAAGAAAGTGGCATCAAAGACCGTACAGCCTTGTCCGAAAGCCAATGATTGCCCTCTACTTTCACTTGTTCCGATCGAGCAATCAACCAAGTCGGCTGGGAAATCCACCACAGTAAACCCACAGCCATTCCACTTGCCGCCAGCATTTGCCACACAACAGTAGCCAATCGAGCGCGCCGAATCCGCTGCAACTGTTGACGCCTGCGACCTAACTCTGTTTCTGACACTGATGCAAAACTAGCCATTTACCTCTCGACAATTTGCTAATTGTGAATTATAGGCAACTCAAAACGTTTTGACTTTTCTGGAGCAGCCCCCTACTATTTAAACAGATCTCCGCAAAATTACTCAAATTGATTGCTAGCTCAGTAATATCACTGATCCCATGATAAAAACAAAAACTACTTAATTATTGAGAAGTCAATTACAGGTAAGCCGATTAGCTGACAGAGGTTGTTTGGGCATTGAGGGTATTACCCCACAGAGCAAAATGGGACAATTCAAACTACACTATGATTTGAAGGTTTATACTTTCTATGATTTTTTTTTAACTTTAGTTAGCTTCAATTGTGATCGCACTGGAATTAGACAGATTCTATAAAGCCTGCAACCCGAGTAAGACCCTTGTCGCCGGCGACCCAGGAGACTATCAATATTACATTGATTTTGCTTCAGTACGTGGTGGAAAAATTATTGAATCTTTACAGCGCACAATTACCCGTATCTCCCCTGACCAGCCAACTTGTCAGCTATTTACAGGACATATTGGATGTGGCAAATCGACTGAATTATTTCGACTCAAATCTGAGCTAGAACAAGATGGTTTTCACGTCGTCTACTTCGAGTCTTCTCAAGATTTAGATATGGGGGATGTAGATATCAGCGATATTTTGCTGAGCATTGCCCGTCAAGTCAGTGAAACGATGGAGTCAGCTAAAATTAAACTCAGACCGAGTTATTTCAAGAATCTGTTTGCAGAAGTCGCAGAATTTTTGCAGACTCCCATCGACTTGTCAGCAGAAGCGGAGTTATCTGTAGGTATTGCTAGAGTTACTGCTAAAACTAAAGACTCTCCAAAACTGCGATCGCAGCTTAGGCAATACCTCGAACCCCGTACTAACAGCATCTTGCAGTCCATTAACGAAGAGCTCCTGGACGTCGCGAATCTCGAACTGAAACGCCAAGGCAAAAAAGGACTCGCAGTAATTGTTGACAACCTCGATCGCCTCGATGGAGGTCTCAAACCCAGCGGACGCACCCAGCCAGAATACCTGTTTTTAGACCGTGGCGAACAGTTGAAAAAACTCAATTGCCACGTCGTCTATACTATTCCTCTGACTTTAATTTTTTCCAATGACTTCGGCCGACTCGCCAGTCGATTTGGAGTCAAACCCAAAGTAATGCCCATGGTACCGGTGCAAATTCGATCGGGCGAAGACCACGCAGAAGGAATGGCACTATTACGCCAGCTAGTATTGGCTAGAGCCTTCCCCAATGTTGCTCCTCTTCAACGCCTCGATTTGATTTCCAAGGTATTTGATGCTCCCGAAACCTTAGACAGACTCTGCCGCATTAGTGGCGGTCATGTCCGCAATCTACTGATGCTTTTGTATAGTTGTTTGCAGCACGAAGACCCGCCTTTTACTCGTGAATGCTTGGAAAGTGTGATTCAAGAATACCGCGATGACTTGTTGGGTGCTGTCAATGATCTGGAATGGGAATTGCTGTTTCAAGTCGTAACCCGACAAACGGTGACTGGTGAAGAAGAGTCTCAAATTTTGTTACGAAGTATGTTTGTTTTTGAATATCGCGATCCAGAAGGTCGATGGTTTGGTATCAATCCAGCTCTAGCAGAAACGAGAAAATATAAGGAGTGGCAACAGCGCGTTCACCAAACATCGTTGTGAGTTTTGAGATTGCTTGATGATTATGCCGATTTGAGATTTGGGATGAAAAAAAAAGAACAAGCCCTCCGATTGATCCGTAATCTAAAATCCCAAGTCTAAAATCGATATGCTGTAGGATATATTTACAAAAATCAGACGTTCCTATTATCTAAAATTAGGACACGGCTTATCTGAAATTAGGAGACGGCTTATCTAAAATCAGGACACGGCAGTGCCGTTTCCCTACCCAGATTAATTGTAGGGAAACGGCACTGC
>NZ_JAKJHX010000028.1:0-5478 GCF_021648855.1 Tychonema litorale BBK16
TTATAAAAAAGCTATTTACTTACTCTATTATACTATGACTTGCTGATAGAATCAAAAAAATTAAAGCCGGCCACTGAAGAAGGGGCTTTAGACCCAGCTTTTTGGTAACTGAATCATCAATATTTTCTCCTGGTGTTTAAGAGAAGGACGGAAATACCTATCTAAAGATAGGGAACACCGATCGCCCGATCGCCACTAACTCACTACAATGACAATTATACGGGCGATGGCTGGGAGCCCCGCAAGCTACGAGCTTTTGCCCCTACAGTATCGCTTTTTTTAAATTCAGGGAATTAAAATTTATGCAACCGAATAATCCAAACCAATTTACCGAAAAAGCCTGGGAAGCCCTTACCCGTATGCCCGAATTAGGCAAAGCAGCCCAGCAACAGCAGCTAGAAACCGAACACTTGATGAAAGCTTTGCTAGAACAAGAATCAGGACTTGCTAGCAGGTTATTTAACAAAGCTGGGATACCATTAGCTAAATTACGCGATCGCACCAATGAGTTTATCAGCCGCCAGCCGAAAATCTCTGGAAGCGGCGGCCAAGTCTATTTCGGTCGTTCTCTCGACACTTTGCTCGATCGGGCCGAAACTTATCGAAAAGACTATGGCGATGAATTTATCTCGATCGAACATTTCATATTAGGATACATCAAAGATGATCGCTTTGGCAAAAATCTCCTGCAAGAATTTAAACTAGATGAAGCCAAACTCAAAGATATCATTACCCAAGTCCGAGGAAACAACAAAGTGACCGATCAAAATCCAGAAGGCAAATACGAAGCGCTGGAAAAATACGGCCGAGATTTGACAGAAGCAGCGCGTCAAGGAAAACTCGATCCAGTCATCGGACGAGATGACGAAATTCGCCGCACAATTCAAATATTGAGCCGTCGCACCAAGAATAACCCCGTATTAATCGGGGAACCGGGAGTAGGAAAAACTGCAATCGCCGAAGGACTCGCCCAACGAATTATTACCGGAGATGTGCCACAATCTCTCAAAGACAGACAATTAATCAGCTTAGATATGGGCGCGTTAATTGCCGGTGCAAAATTCCGGGGAGAATTTGAAGAACGCTTGAAAGCAGTGCTCAAAGAAGTGATGGATAGCAACGGGAAAGTCATCTTATTTATCGATGAAATTCACACCGTTGTCGGTGCGGGTGCAACTCAAGGATCGATGGATGCCGGCAACTTGCTAAAACCGATGTTAGCGAGGGGAGAATTGCGCTGTATTGGTGCTACAACTCTCGATGAATACCGCAAGTATCTGGAAAAAGATGCAGCCCTAGAACGCCGTTTTCAACAAGTTTATGTTGACCAACCGACAGTTGAAGATACTATCTCTATTCTGCGCGGTTTGAAAGAACGCTATGAAGTTCATCACGGCGTGAAAATTTCCGACAATGCGTTAGTGGCGGCGGCTACTTTGTCAACTCGATATATTAGCGATCGCTTCCTCCCGGACAAAGCAATTGATTTAATGGACGAAGCGGCGGCTAAACTCAAAATGGAGATTACTTCCAAGCCGGAAGAACTAGACGAAATCGATCGCAAAGTTTTGCAGCTAGAAATGGAGAGACTGTCGCTGCAAAAAGAAAGCAATGCTGCATCGATCGACCGTTTGGAAAGACTGGAAAAAGACTTAGCAAATCTCAAGGAACAGCAAAGCGGTTTGAACGCGCAATGGCAATCGGAAAAAGGTGTCATCGACAGCATTCAAAAAATAAAAGAACAGATTGATAAGGTTAACATTGAAATTCAACAAGCTGAGTTAAAATACGACCTTAACCGCGCTGCTGAGTTGAAATATGGCACGTCAACCCAGTTACAACAACAACTGAAAGAAGCTGAGCTTAAACTGACAGCAACTCAAACTATAGGTAAAACTCTGCTGCGAGAAGAGGTTACCGAATCTGACATTGCTGAGATTATTTCTAAGTGGACAGGAATTCCGATTAGCAAGTTAGTTGAATCGGAAATGGAGAAACTTCTGCACTTGGAAGATGAACTGCACAAACGGGTAATTGGGCAGGATGAAGCGGTGACGGCGGTTGCAGATGCAATTCAGCGATCGCGCGCAGGTTTAGCCGATCCAAACCGTCCGGTTGCCAGTTTTATCTTCCTCGGCCCCACGGGTGTTGGCAAAACGGAATTGGCGAAAGCATTAGCATCTTATCTGTTCGATACCGAAGAAGCGATCGTCCGAATTGATATGTCCGAATACATGGAAAAACACGCGGTTTCGCGGTTGATTGGCGCGCCTCCGGGATACGTTGGCTATGATGAAGGTGGACAATTAACTGAGGCTGTGCGCCGCCGTCCTTACTCGGTGATTCTATTCGATGAAATCGAGAAAGCGCACCCGGATGTCTTCAATATCATGCTACAAATTCTCGACGACGGTCGCGTTACTGATGCTCAAGGTCATACAGTAGACTTTAAGAATTCTGTGATTATTATGACATCGAATGTCGGCTCTCAATACATCTTAGATGTGGCGGGAGATGAGGAGCAAATGCGGAGTCGGGTGATGGAGGCGATGCGGGCTACTTTCCGCCCGGAATTCTTGAACCGGATTGATGAAATGATTATTTTCCACAGTTTGACTAAGCCTGAATTACGGCAGATTGTGCAGTTGCAAGTGCAGCGTCTGGAAAAACGTTTGGGCGATCGCAAAATGTCTCTGAAATTGTCGGAATCTGCTCTTGATTTCTTAGCAGAAATAGGCTACGACCCGGTGTATGGTGCGCGGCCTTTGAAACGGGGAATTCAGCGGGAGTTGGAAACGCAAATGGCGAAGGGTATTTTGCGGGGAGATTTTGTGGATGGGGATACGATTTTTGTGGATATTGAGAATGAAAGGTTGGCTTTTAAAAGGCTGCCCGCGCAGTTAGTGACTGCTAAATAGCTAATAGACGCGGATAGACGCAGATCAGAAATCAGGACACGGCAGTGCCGTTTCCCTACCATGATTAATCGTAGGGAAATGGCTGCCGTGTCCTCTATCTCATACCTGCACTTCGCTAGCATCAAGACTAAACTTCTCCGAACGGCATTCCATCAACTCTGGGCTGTGGTAAAATGATCGTATGTACAATTTAAATTGCCGAGTTACTTCCGCACCATCACAGACTCAATCACAGCATTCGGATGATACTTATCGGTAATTGTTAAACTTGTATAAGGAGGTTTTGTCGCAGCATTAGCAGCTTCTCCCAGAATATTTGTACTCACACGCGCTACAGCGGTATCGGGAGTTGAAATTGCTCCCAGATAAGAGCCGATCGCCAATAAAGCAGCTATCATTGATCCAGACAAAACTTTAACATTCAACATGACTAATTCTCCTAGATTTCAAATGCGACTATCTACCCGCATCTTTTGGGTTATCCTGGGCATCACCTTGTTAGTTTGGATTCTGAGAGGTGTTGGCCTTTTGACATTCATTCCCGGTGCTGTTATTTGGATACTGATTTTGCTTTCTTTTGTTACGGGTATACTCAGCACTGTACTGCGTAGGTAATTTGGTATCCGGTAATAAAAGAAGGAAGAAGGCCCTTCGACTCCGCTCAGGGAGCGCTTCAGGAAGAAGGAAGAAGGAGCAATTATGAAACAACAAACAACAAAACTCATGCCAATGCCCGATGCCCGATGCCCAATGCCCAATGCCCAATGCCCAATTATTTAAGTTTCATTGCTTTCCCAACAGTTACATTTAACTGAGCACCAATCAGCATCACCAAACAACAAAGATCGAGCCACAATAACAAAACAATAAAAGTGCCGATCGTTCCATAAGTCCAAGTATAATTGCCCAAATGTAAAACGTAGAAGCGAAACAAAGCTGAAATCAGCGCCCACAAAATAGCGGCAAAAACAGCGCCCGAAAAAATCGGAATGTCTCGTTGGTTTCGGCTTGGCCCGTAACGGTAAATAAAGGCAAAGGCAACTGATACAATCCCCAACGAACTCGGCCAACGCCATAGCCGCCAAACAGCTAACAGTTGCGACTCTAAAGGACAACTTGTGGCCGGGAGCAAGCAACTTTTAACATCTTTTAAATTGCAATTAGCGACAGACTCCAGCAGGCAACTCTGACGGGCAATAGCTTGTACAATTAAATCGCTAAAAAATACTACGCTAGATGCCAAAATTAATAGTATAATTGTTCCGATACTCAGGGCTAAAGAAATGAGTTTTGCTTTCAAAAAAGAGCGAGTGCGATCGGGCGGAATTTCATGGATGCGATCGAGTGCAGCCATTGCGGCACTCATTACTCCAGAAAATGCCCATATCGATGCTACAAAACTCAGGGAAAATAGTTGTTGATTTCGATATGAAAGGATTTCTTTGAGGGAACTACGAATCAAATTTCGCACGTCATCGGGTATGACTTTGCCCAAAAGACCGGCGATTTGATAAAGTGTTGATTGCAAAGGTTCAAAAAGGGCGATCGCACATAACATAGCCAACAGCCCCGGAAATAGCGCCAGCATAGAATTGTAGGCCATTTCCGCCGATAGCCCCGGCAATCGCTGCTCTCCCGCCTTCACGCAGACTTCCCTGAGCGTGCGCCACGTCAAACACCGACAAAAAAGCCAAAAGCGACCAAATTTATTTTTGATAGCTCTCAGCAGCTTCAAAAGCACCCTTAAACAAGCTAAAATCAGGTAACGCAACCAATAAAAAATGTTCATAGCTCACATATTCCCAATGACCAATGACTAATGGTAAGGTGCGTCGCTGTGAGATTGTCTATTTTTTGAGGGATTCTTTGTGGCGACGCACCCTACGACTAAAATCTAAAATCTAAAATCTAAAATTAATATTATGGTTCAAGATGTCAGACAGTGGTTAGATGAAATCAAGCGGCTGCAACAACAGTTAACAGAAATGACGCGCGATCGCGATGAAGCTGGTGAAAGTGCGGCTCAGTGGCGTCAACTCTATAATACCGAAGCTGAACAGCGGCGGAATGATGCTAAATTAACTCAACAAAGCATTGCTAATTTGGAAGAACAAATCGAGCAATCGCAAAACTTTTCTCCCATTGTGTCGGAAGATGGGGAAGCTGGAATTGCCCGCCGGGAAGAAGTTGAACAATTGCAAACTGTTGGCGAACTTAAAGCTAAGTTAGTTGTGGTATTGGAAGAGCGCGATCGGGCTTTTGAACAAATTAAACAACTGACTCAAGCCCTGAAACAAGAGGAAGCCCGCCACGCTGAAACGAGCAAAAATTTAACTAGCGCCCTCGGAGATGCGGTTGACTTGCTCACGAGAGCAAAAACTCCTGCTGCTGCGAGAAATGAGAGTGTATATTCTTTGGAGATAGTCCCTGTGAGCACGGGAAATGTGGGAGAAAGTGCGATCGAGATCCGCCACAATCCCGCTCAACTTCCGCCTTCTAAAAATCAGTTACTTCAGTTACCACCTTTTGAAAGTTAGTCATTAATTGACAGTAGTGCTTG
>NZ_JAKJHX010000028.1:5578-50571 GCF_021648855.1 Tychonema litorale BBK16
TCCCTACAATATTATTTTCGGTAGGGACACGGCACTGCCGTCTCCTCTATATTATAGTGCCTTGTCCCTACAATATTATTTTCGGTAGGGACACGGCACTGCCGTCTCCTCTATATTATTCCGGTGCAACCGAAATTGAGATGAACCCTAATTTTCAAGCAAAAACCACAGTCCGATTGCCATAAACTAAAACCCGATTTTGCAAATGATATCGCACCGCCCTTGCTAAAACAACTCTTTCTAAATCTTTGCCTTTGCGAACCAAATCCGACACTTCATCACGGTGACTCACCCGTACCACATCTTGTTCGATAATCGGGCCAGCATCTAAATCTGGCGTGACATAGTGGGCTGTTGCACCGATAATTTTCACGCCTCTTTCATAAGCTCTTTCGTAGGGATTTGCACCCACAAAGGCGGGTAGAAATGAATGGTGAATATTAATCAGATTGGGAAATTTGACGGTAAAATCTTGACTCAAAATTTGCATATATTTCGCCAAAACTACTAAATCTATCTGATATTTATTAAGAATTTCTAACTGTTGTGCTTCTTGAGTAGCTTTATTATCTTTAGTAATGGGAATATACTCAAAGTCGATACCGTACTGGGCGGCAATGGGCTTTAAATTTTCATGGTTGCTGATAATCAGGGGAATTTCACATCTAATTTCTTGAGCTTTTTGTCGCCAAATTAAGTCTAATAAACAATGATCTTGGCGGCTAACCCAGAGGGCGATTCGTCGAATTTTATGGGAGAAATGTAATTGCCAACTGGCTTGTAAATCCTTGGCGATTTTACTAAAAGCTGGTGTTATTTGTTCGGTAGTTAAGTCAAAATCATCTAATTGCCATTCGAGTCTGCTGAGAAATAATCCGGCGGTAAAATCTGTATGGTGATCGGCGTGGATGATATTGCCGTTATGGGATGCGATAAAATTAGCAAGTAAGGCGACGAGTCCTTTGCGATCGGGACAGGCGATTAATAGGGTTGCAGTAGGGCTAGTCATGGTATAATTGTTAAAGAATTGAGTTTTATTTTAGGCGATATGGCGATCGCTAACCATTAGTGAAAACAGAGACAACCAATTTTTGCGATCGACTGAGTTTCTGAAAGCCTACATCGGTTAGGGCTAAATACAAGTTTGAATCATCTTTTACCAGCGAAGGTCATTCGCTAATACACAATATGACTATCCATAGAATAGAGTACCTGATTCTTTCTTCGGTTATACAACATCATGAAAACCTCAGAAATTTAGCATCGGATTGGAGGTTGTCTCATACTGAGGTGGTAGTAGCAGCCGATCGCTTATTTCAGAAAGGTTACATCAAGGCTAGATTTCGCACTGAAGATGAAAAATTCATTGAAGATATTACCTTAAATCGATCTCAAATTCAGACCCACTTGGATGGAAAATTCAATACTTTTTACTATTTAACTCCTGAAGGAGGAGCTTGCTGGGAAAGCTTAGCTCATCCCAATTGGAATAATTATCAACAATGGTATCTAGGTTCGGAAACTAAAGAAACAGGTTTATTTGAATCACGAATAACCTGTTGTTCTCGGCAGATAATCGAAAAAACCATAAATCTTAGCCAATATTTACAAAGCCAAACTATTCTTCTAGAAACTTGTGTTTGGGAGGAAATAGAGTGCTGGAAAGTAATGTACTGGAAAACTTTACCTAAAGCTTGCAAAGTTACTTACCAGTATCGACATTTTGAATGGTCTATCAGCCCAAATACCCCTCAAGAGTGGATTGATAAAGATCGACAAGCGAATCAGTGGTACTCAAAAATTTTGCATTGGTATACGAAGCCAGAATTAGATACAAACCCCTCAAATCTGTTTGGGGATGCACAACTCAATTTTTACGCAAGATTCGCAGAAACTGCAAATCCAAAAGTTGAATACTTGATTCTTAAGTTTGCTGTAATTAACAAAGACGAACTAAGAAGTGTTGCGTACTCAGAAAATTTATCTCATGCTGAAACAGCCTTTGCAGCGGATTCTTTGTTTCAGAGAGGGGACATTAAAGCAAGGGTGTTTGCCGATGAAGACGATACTGAGGGGACTTCAGATGTTGTTTTAACAAGAGCTGGCATTCAAGATCACTTAGATGGAAGACTTCTTGCTTGCTACTATTTAACTCCTCAAGGTGGTGCTAGATGGGAAGCAATGGCTCATCCTGATTGGAGTAAGTTTTTTAGTCTTAAATTTTATGAACCGTTCCCCTACGAAGAGCAAATTTTAGGCACTCAGCAACAAATTATGGAACAATTGTTGGTTTTAGAACGCTTTATTTTTGATCGTCAACATATCCAAGGAAAAGAAGTTTGGGATGTTTTGGAACCTTGGCAAGCTACCTACTGGAAAACTCTACCACGAGGCTATCAAGTTCGTTGTGAATCTCAGCCCAATGTTTCGGATAATTCGGAATTAGATTACCTAAAAGAAGGAGCTCCCCCTGAGTTAGTTGAGGAATACGAGCAAGCAATGCAATGTTATGAAGACATGAAGAAATGGTATACAGACCCTTCCTTTGACTAGAATTTAACAGTTTTACTCGATCGCTTGTTATATAAAACCCTCTGTAGATATCGCTTGTAGCCAAGTCTCGATCCCCCTAAATCCCCCTTAAGAAGGGGGACTTTGAGTAATTGTATTCACCACCCCACAATGGATTTTAACTAAGAGTAAAACAGGCATCTTATCTGTCCTATTTCTTAGTCCGTGAAGGCGGACTTAGTTTTTGTAGACGCGGTTTCAACCGCCGAGGAATCTTGACATCACTTATTAAAACCCCATCGCCCCAGCCACCGCATCCAAACTTGGAGCAACTCCCTGTTTAAAGTTGTTCTTGCTGTGATTAATCGCCGTATCCGGGTCTTTCAAACCATTACCAGTCAGCACACAAACCACCGTCGCTCCCGTCGGAACTTGGTCTTTTACCTTCAGCAAACCGGCCACAGAAGCAGCACTCGCAGGTTCGCAGAAAATCCCTTCCTCGGATGCTAACAAACGATAAGCGTCGAGAATTTCCTCGTCGGTGACAGCACTAAAACTGCCGCGACTGGCTTCGGAAGCCGCAACCGCCTGTGTCCAACTAGCCGGGTTCCCAATCCGAATCGCCGTCGCCAAAGTTTCTGGGTGCGACACCGGATGTCCCGTCACCAACGGTGCAGCCCCCGCCGCTTGAAATCCCATCATCCGTGGTAGTCGCGAACATTTTTTAGCTTGATGGTATTGACAAAAACCCATCCAGTATGCTGTGATATTTCCCGCATTTCCCACCGGAATGCACAGCCAATCTGGGGCATCGCCCAAGGCGTCCACCACTTCAAAAGCGCCGGTTTTCTGGCCTTCCAAGCGGTAAGGATTCACCGAATTTACCAAAGTCACCGGGTAGTTGACGGCCATTTCGCGGACAATTTCCAAAGCCCGATCGAAATTACCGACAATCGAAATCACTTCCGCACCATAAAGCAAAGCTTGGGCCAACTTGCCCAACGCCACGTAACCTTCGGGAATCAACACAAAAGCTCGCATCCCCCCGCGTCGGGCGTAGGCGGCCGCTGCTGCCGAAGTATTGCCCGTACTGGCGCAGATTACCGCCTCAGCACCAGCTTCCTTGGCCTTGGAAATCGCCATTGTCATCCCCCGGTCTTTGAAACTACCAGTGGGGTTGAGGCCGTCGTATTTGACCAGGACTCGCACGTCTCTACCGATGAGAGCGGCGATCGCAGGTGCTGGAATTAAGGGTGTATTGCCTTCGTGGAGTGTCACTACGGGCGTGGCTTCAGTCACCGGCAGGTAGGGGCGATAAGCTTCGATCAAGCCCGGCCAGCCGTAGTGTTTCGGCAAGACTGCGCGGGCAGTAGAGTTATGAGCAGAGTCAGTTACAGGTAGAATCAGGGTCACGATGTCAATGGTTTTGAGGCAATGGCCAAGGAATTTACACCAATTTTAGCTCGATCGGTTAATTTGATGTTTAATACGATCGGTTCAGGTTAAAGTAACTTAATGGTGTGAATGTGTAGATATGTCTACTCAATTACTAATGTCAAATAATTCTTCCACTCTTTCTCGGCCTCAAATCACGACTAGCAATCCCGAAATGGCTAGTTCTTCTGACGTTGCGATAGGTTTTACCCGCAAAGTAGAGTCTGTGAAGTCTCCGTACCAAGCCGACCATCAAGTTAAATTTCTGCACCTGCAAGCAGAAATCGAATCTTTGCTGCTGCAAGTGCAAACCGTCAAACAACGACGTTCCATAGCCTACTCTCAAGTTGCGATCGCGCAAAATTTTGTTGACAGCAACAACAATTAGTAGCAACTCGTGCTAATTGTGCCACCCCTGTGGTATAAAAAGTAAAGTTTTGTTAACCGCATTGTTTTTTTAACCAAAACCGCTAGCCATCTAATCAGCGGCTAGCGATAGCCAGCATTTGTTAAAACTGAGATGTTGCAACATTCTCAATTAGCCTTTTTTATGAACAGGCAAGATGCCTGTTCCACAAGAAAATTCATCTATTGTGGAACGGGCATCTTGCCCGTTGCTGACAATGGTGCAAGATGTGAGTTAAAACGCGGTTGTTAAAACGCGATCGCCTAAAGCTCAACTCGTCTGCCACTTGCTGGCAACGAGCTGAACCTTCACTGTGATTTTTTAGGCGCTAATTTTGTTAAGCCATCGAGATGGTATACGGAGAGTCGAAATTAATTTATGACAGCATCGATCGAAAAACCACTAAATTTGACATCCGCAAGTGACACATCCAACTTGCGCCTGAAAGATATTCTCAAAACCCTGCCGCGAGAAGTATTCGTCAAAAACCCCCGCAAAGCTTGGACAAAAGTCATCATCAACGTTTTGCTAGTTGCTGTCGGTTATTGGGGCATAGCAATATCGCCTTCGTTTCTACTACCACTGATGTGGATTTTCACAGGTACCGGATTAACCGGTTTTTTTGTGATTGGACACGACTGTGGACATCGCTCATTTGCTAACCGCCGTTGGGTAAACGATTTAGTCGGACACCTCGCATTTTTGCCGTTAATTTTCCCGTTTCACGCATGGCGTCACGGACACAATTATCACCACAAGCACACCAACAAAATTGGTGAAGACAATGCTTGGCAACCCATGACAGCAGAGGATTACGCTGCTGCTCCCAAGGTTTTGCAAATAGCTTATAGTTTAATATTCGGTCGGATGTGGTGGATTGGCTCGATCGCACATTGGGCAAAAGTCCACTTCATGTGGTGGCGCTTCAAAGGCAAACAACAACAAGAACAAGTCCGCTTTTCTGTGTTATTTGTTTTAATCGGTGCTGCGATCGTATTTCCCACATTAATTGCCACCACAGGCATTTGGGGATTCATCAAATTTTGGTTAATGCCCTGGATGGTTTACCATTTCTGGATGAGCACATTCACCATTGTTCACCACACCGCACCAGACATTTCATTCAAAGAACCTTCAGAATGGAACGAAGCTCAAGCCCAACTATCAGGAACAGTTCACTGCGATTATCCCCGCTGGGTAGAGTTTCTTTGCCACGACATTAACGTCCACATTCCCCACCACCTTTCAACAGCTATTCCCTGGTACAACTTGCGCCTAGCCCACAGTAGCTTGAAAGAAAATTGGCAAGATCATCTCTACGAAACAGAGTTTTCTTGGGCTTTGATGGAGCGAATTGCTGACAATTGTCACCTGTATGATCCTGCTGGCGGTTATCTGACATTAGAAGCTTTTGAAGCTCAAACCAAATAGTCATTAGTCATTAGTCAGCAGTCATTAGTTATTGGTCATTGGTTGTTTGCTACGAATTACCAATGACCAATAACTAATTCCCAATTCCCCAATCTAAAATCCAAAATCTAAAATCTAAAATCGATTGACTTTTAATCCGAATAACTGCCGCAACGAAAGCGAAGTAGAAACGAAACTAATTGTCAGCTACCTACTACCAAAATTAGGCTATACCCCCGACAATTGGCATCAAGAAATAGCATTTGGAAATATCCGTCTAGACTTTCTATCCTTCGCCACCCAAGTTCTTCCCATAGTCATCGATGCCGAGTCGCCGATGAGTGTGATAATTGAGGCAAAACATCCCAAGGAAAATTTAGACCGTCACATCAGAAAACTCAAGCGTTACTTAACAAGTTTAAGTATTCGCTATGGATTGATCACTAATGCTAAAGAAGTTAGAATTTACGAAAGAGTTGCCGATGATATTCAGCTAGTCTTTAAGTGTGCTGGACAAGATATTGAAACTAAAATTGATGAAATTTACGCTTTAGTTGGCAGAGATAGTTTAAAGGTTGTAAAAATTCCAGATAATCTCGAACTTGAAGATAATAAAATTAACTTAGTTAGTCCTGAGTTAACTAACCAAGTACCACTAACACCAAATAATTCCGCCACCACAGAACCCAACCACAATCAAATCTCAGAACTGGAAAATACACCGGAAAGAGTGTCAGTTAATACAGACATTAAACCCGAAATTAAATTAGATATAATTTTTCCAACCACAACTCAAAACACCATGAAAATCATTGCAGTCTACCACAATAAAGGCGGAGTCGGCAAAACTACAACAGTAGTGAATTTAGCCGCCGCCCTCAGCAAGCAAGGTAAAAGAGTCCTGGTAATAGACTTAGACAGCCAAGCCAATACAACATTTGCCACAGGATTAGTCAAATTTGAGGATGAAGAACAAGATGATTTGAAAGATAATAATATTCTTCAAGTTTTGCAATCCGAAGACTTTTTCTCTATCGAAGAAGTAGCTCGCAAGTCTAATTTTTGCCATCCCGAAATTGATGTGATTCCTTCCCACATAGATTTAATGCAATATGAAACGGAACTCAATCAACTAGATTACAGCCGAATGATTTTAATTCAGAAACTAGCAGAAGTACAGGAGAAATATGATATTGTACTGATTGATACGCCGCCATCTTTGAATTTTTATGCTAGAGTTGCCCTAATTGCGGCGGATTATTTAATTATTCCTTCTGACTTAAAACCTTTTGCCAATCAAGGACTGATTAATGTCAAGGATTTTATTAAAAAAGTCAACGGATTCAAAAAACAAATTGGCAAGAAACCTCTAGAAGTTTTAGGCGTACTTGCTTGCAAAATCTCAACTAATGCTAAATTTGTACAGTACAGTTTTCCCAAGCGGAGGGAGGCAATTCCCAAACGCTACGGCTTTGAAATCATGGACAGCGTAATTTACGAGAGAGACGATTTAGCAAAGTGTGCAGAACAATTTCAAATCGTGGGAAATATGGAAATCGCCGATCCGATTTCAGTGCTAGACTTTAAGCCTGATTCCATCGCATCCCAAGAATTTGAAATGCTAGCACTCGAAGTTTTGGAAAAAATAGGTAAAAACTAATGAAAAAATTATCTCCGTCACTGGTGGCAGTTAAAAAAATTACATCCACAGTGTCCCGTTCCAATTTTGCAGAGCCGGATTTGGAGAAATTAGCGAGACTAATTTTAGAGTCAGGAGGATTGATTAATCCGATAATTGTCCGCCGAAACGGTATGGATGCCTACGAGATAGTAGACGGAGATTTTGAATACTACGCGGCGGCGAGAGCAAAGGAAATAGAACCTCTCAAAGGCGAGACAATCGGAGCATTCATCCTGGAGGAAGAAAATGAAGAACTTCTCCTCGAACAACTTGAAATTCTCAGAAAAACCGCAATCACTGAGAATCAAAGTGTAACTGTGGTTCCGCAACAGTCCTCCAGCTTTGAACAGCGGCTCACAAATATTGAAACTCGATTGGAAAACAGAATTAATGAATTGAAAGCCGATTATACGCGGGAAAAACAGGCGCTGATAGAGAGGGTTAAAGATGTTGAAAGCCGGATTCCCAAACCTGTTCCGCTGTTGGAAGCACTCAACACTCAAAAGGAATCGCAACTGAGGATAAATTTGAATACTGCTGGCATCAAATCTCAAACAATGAGAGACAACCTCATCAAACAGCGAGATTTGGAGCCATTTACCTCCTTTGAGAATGTGGTGCAACGCATTAAAGGGCTAGGCGATAAAACAATGATTAAGCTTATTGACTATTGGCAAAAAAATTTATAATATGATGTCTCTTCTAACAACCAATTTTATTACAACTAATTGACTAGGGTAAAAATACTCATAACTCGCAATTGCGATCGCAACTCGCAACGTCAGCCCGATGGCTAAAAAAAGTAAAGATGAGTTAAGCAATGTGTAATTATTGTCCCCTAGCCAGTTAAACTCATCACAGTCGCTTTTTTTAGGAATTGCAGTAACTTTTGTCGATCGCCAGGGATGTCGCCCCACGTAAGCCGCGTAGATATACATAAATGCCTAAAACACCTGATTTCCATGACAAAAGAGGACTTGTAACAAGATGGATCGATCGCAAGATCAAAACCGAATAGTTGAATATTTGCGGATTAAGCCAATTAGTCACAGTCAAATTTACACTTCCCAAATTGCGAGACCTGATTCTCTGCGAAAAGAAATTATTCGCGATCGCCGCGAAGCTCTCAGGCGAAGTCTCATCGAACAAGGCAGCAATTTAATTCCTTTAATTGTACGCCGCACTGAAGCTTATAGCAACGAAGAAGAATACGAAGTTGTCTGTGGCGCTGATTGGTATACTGTTGCAAAAGAACTTGGCATCGAGCAAATGTGGGCTTGGGTGTTTGAAATGACCGACGAGGAAGTAGCTGCTGCTCAAGCAGAAATGGAACTTTTAGCTCCCCAACCGACTCAAAAAACTCCACAAATTGAGACTCTATTTCAACAATTTGAGCTATCATTTCAACAAAAGGTAGAAAGTCTCACAAAACAAATAGAACAATCTATTAAAAAAAATGAAGACTTACTCAAAAAACAAGTAAAATCTCTAACTGAACAGAATTTTGATCGCGATCAAATAGGACAAATTAAGGATTTGATTGCAAAAGTTGAACAAACATTTAATGAAAAGGTAGATAAATTGGCTAAAAAAATTCAGAAATCTGGTAGCGATAATCTTCCAACATCTGCGGTTATTTCAGAGATTAATCTTGAATCTGCGTTAACACAGTTGGATAATTTGGAGCAATTGCTGTCAATCAAATTAGAGTCCACAGTTGAAAGAATTAATCAGTTTGTGGCGGATGCAATCAAAGACGTAGAAGATGACCTAAAAAGTCAAATCGGAACTCTCCGCAGCCAACTTGGAGTTGCCGCGAATCACTCAGAAATACAGCCAGAAATACAACCAAAAAGCCAGTCAAAAAGCCAGTCAAAAAGCCAGCCTAAGAAGCAGTCAAAAGCTCAAGTGAAACCTCAGCTACCACAATTGCAGTTGGAGTTCCAGTTTGAAACCCCGGTGGAAGACTATGATAGCTGTTCGTTGAGGCGTTTAAAGGCGATCGGCAAAGATCGGAAAGTACCGGGCTACGCGCGTATGAAACGACCAGAAATTCTGGCTGCTCTTAAACAAATTGACGGTAAATAAAGTCGCAATAATACAACGACTTCTATGTGGCCGGCAATCTCACAATTTATTACAAACAACTTAAATCGAAAGACTTTCGAGGCCCAGACTTTTTTGTGGTACTGGGAACCGATCGCAAACCTCGGAAAAGTTGGGTAGTCTGGGAAGAAGAAGGAAAGTATCCCAATGTGATTGTAGAAATGCTATCACCAACAACGGCTAATACCGATCGCGAATTTAAGAAAAAACTCTATCAAGACATCTTTCGTACCCCGGACTACTTTTGGTTCGATCCACATACGTTAGAGTTTGCTGGATTTCATCTAGTGGATGGCGAATACCAACCGCTACCAGAGAATTCGTCAGGATATTTGTGGAGTCAACAGCTTGACTTATTCCTAGGAATTCATCAGAATAAACTGCGATTTTTCAAGGCTTCTGGAGAGTTGGTTCCTACTCCCGAAGAAGTGGCAGATTCAGAACGTCAGCAAAAAGAATTTGCTCAACAACGAGAAGATTCAGAACGTCAGCAAAAAGAGTTTGCTCAACAATCCGCAGATTTAGAGCGTCAACAAAAAGAATTTGCTCAACAACGAGCCGATCGCCTTGCCGCTAAATTACGAGAATTAAACATCGATCCTGATACAATTTAGCGATCGCTACAACTGCTATTGGGTGCAGCAACCCTTTTGGTATGGATCGGAAATTCATTTAAAAATTGTGAAGTTGCTCTTACTATTTAACAAGATTTGTAAGAAATAGACAACTTTGTCAAAAAGTTGCCTCGGAGTATCATTTCCAGGTGGAAATAAACAAAAAATAGGGGAAATTATGACTTGAAAAATAGTCATTGTTGCTGCGGATGTCTATAAATTCACGATAGCTGACTTCCGATCGCAAAATTTGGTCACAAGCAGATAAACGTCGTCAACTATGTCAAGATTAATGTCAAGCTTAAATCAGCGATCGCCAAACATCCTCAATCTCAGCCAAGTGCCAAAACCCGACGCAACTTCCAATGACTAATCCTATCTACCCCGGCATTATTCTCAGCAACCACTATCGCATTGTCCGCGAATTGGGACATGGTGGCTTCGGGCGCACCTACCTGGCTGAAGACGCACACCGATTTAATGAACCTTGCGTTTTAAAAGAATTTGCGCCCCAAGTACAGGGGAGTTACGCTTTACAGAAATCCGAGGAACTCTTCGAGAGGGAAGCCGGAGTTCTTTACAAGCTGAAACACAACCAAATACCTAGCTTCCGGGAACTGTTTCGGGTCAATATTAGCGATCGAGGTTATCTATTTCTCGTCCAAGATTATATACCAGGACAAACATACCGTTTTTTGCTGGATGCCCGCAAACGTAACGGTTCCCGGTTCATTGAGGCAGAAATCAATCAATTACTGATCCAGCTTTTGCCCGTACTGGAATACACTCACTCTTTGGGGGTGATTCACCGCGATATCTCTCCAGATAACCTGATTCTGCGATCGTCTGACGGGATGCCGGTACTCATCGACTTCGGCGGAGTCAAGGAAGTTGCGGCCACCGCAGAGTCTCTGTTCGCTGAGACTAACGGCACTCCCGCCCCCGCAACTCGGATTGGCAAACTCGGCTATGCCCCAGCCGAACAGATGCAGATGGGCATCGTTTGTCCCCACAGCGATTTGTACGCTTTGGCGGCAACGGTTTTGGTATTGCTGACAGGGAAGGAACCCCATCAGTTGCTCGACAGCTATACCTTGAATTGGAATTGGCGATCGCAATGTTTAGTCTCTCCAAATTTGGCTCTGGTGTTGGATAAAATGCTCGCTCACGGGCCGGGCGATCGCTATTCCTCGGCGCGAGAGGTAATGTTTGCTCTCTCCGGCAATCAGCTTTCTATGCCTCTCTCGCAGCCTACGACAGCATCAACATTTCCAGCGACACAAGCCCCGCCGGAGTTGCAGCCGATACCTGTACCACCGCCGCAATTACCGGGAATTCCGGTTTCAATGAGTAATATTCGCAGTCAAGAAAAGTTGCCTGCTTGGAAGATGGTTTTGTTGGTGACAGCAGTATTGTCAAGTATGGGAGGAGTTGGCTGGTTTGCGGGTAATTATTTGTTGAATTTTCAATCTCCTAAAGTGCAGAAAATTCCGGTAGCTACGGGCCCAAAACAGCAACAAGAAGATGCTTTACGCGATCGCTTTCAGAAACTAGAAATAGACGATAAATTTTATAATGGTTACGTGAGTCTTGTGGACGAAACTTTCTATGCCAAATACCCAGAGTTGGGAGGGCGGTTGTTACAAGAAGGTGAGGGCGATCGCAATTGGCGCGAAAAGTGGCAAAAAATCGGTGATGAATTACTTGACAAATTGCAAACTATTAGCAGTAATTCTAGAAAGCGGTTGGGAACTTATGATACCAATGATATCTCGCGCCGGAAAGCTGAGGTTAACAAGATCAATTTGAGCAGTCGGGCGCTGAATGATTTAACTGATGCTAAGTTTTTTCATTTGTTTCCAGAAGAGCGGCGCGATCGAGATATCATTAATTTGGCGATCGGGCAAATCTGGCAAGCAATTAGTAGCGACAGCCTCGAAGCCTTACAAGCCGGAGCAACCATCGAAAGCATAGAATTTGAAAACCGAGCTTCTAGCAAAACCCTCAAAGGTAATCTCAAACCAGGAGAAGGGAAAGCTTATATAGCCAGACTCGCTCAAAATCAAACTCTGCGGGTGAATTTGCAAGCTCCCCGTAAATCGACTCTACTATCAATTTATACTCCGGGACGAAGAAGGGGAGGGCGGGCTTTGCTTGAAGATGCAGAGGGACTTAGTTGGTCAGGATTGCTGGATGATGATGGTTATTATGAATTCGTGGTAGTTTCTAAATCCTCAGAGGCTATTTCCTATGAGTTGAATCTGGCGGCGGAATAAGTCCTCTTGACGTTGAAGAAAACCCAGGTAATAATAGGTAATAGTAATCATGTAAGTTTTCAGGTTCAGAAAAGAATATGCTGAGATTTGCGATCGTAGCTTTAGTGACCTTAGAGTTAGTATTGCTGACAGCACTAGGTATGAATCCAGCCACTGCATCAGTCAGCAACCCCGAATTTTACGCTTGGAACTTTGCCTCTGTAGGTAGCAGCGAACTCGTTTGTAAAAAAATGGTAGTCGCCCCCCAAGACATAGTTCTTCCGTCATCGCCCATGCAGGCGGTTAATATCAGTTCCGCTATAGTGGATGAAAAGTTTTGCGCCAATTCCACTAAGCCTTTGAAATAAGACGGTTAATCAGTTTTTGCCGCTAGCAACCGAGTGATGTTGTTGGCGGCAATTTTTATTGCCATACCTGAAAAGCTTTGTATCATTAATTATCATATACAGGAATATCTTCGTCAGTATTAAACTGAGTAACAATAGACTCTCCTGCATTAATTCCCCGTTTCCTCAGTCCATTGCGAATAAGTGTTACAGCATAATCTCCTTCAGCCAAAAATTGTTCTCAAGTCATAAATACTTAATCATACTTTTTTCTTAAAATATTATCATCAAAACTCATCTAAATTTTCCTCATTCATGTCGGGCAAAGAATTTTTTATTTGATTCATTTGTTCTTGCACCAGTTTTATTAAACGCTCGTTGCAGTATTCAGCAATTGTTGGATAGTTGTCTGCCATCTCTTCTAAAGGCGTTACCACACACGGATCGCTAATATCAATACCCAATTCTATCCACTTCCTAGTTTGCTCCACAGCTATATTGACCACATTTTCTAGTTCTGGCAAGTAGTTACTTATCCCATTTAAAGGATTTAATTTCGAGATTTCCTCTACAGAAATAGACAGATTTTCTAGTTGCTTTTTGTTGAGTGATTTAAGGTCTTTATCTTTTGCAAATACTGAAAGAAGCGAAGATGTTCCCGCTTCTAATATTTTTTTATGAAGGAGTGAAAAAGGTTGCCTACCTTCAACTGGAATATTATCCCAATAATTAGTAGCAAGTTCTCGGAATAGTTGATATGCTCTAACATAATGTACGCATCTATCTATCTCATCTTTTGTAGTGCTCGCTAGATAGATAAAGCCCAGAGCCTCACAAAATATTTGACCAGTCTTTAAATCCTTACTACAATCATCACTGAATTTTTTTATAATCTCCTTTAACTTTTCGTCTAAAGATGTTTTCCAAGCGTATTCGCCAATTTCATAAAGTACGAATTCGTTCAGCTCTTCAAACTTCTTTGATATTACAAATAACTCTTCAGAAGTTAAACTTTCACGTATCACTCCCTCCTCGGCAAATGATGTAC
The DNA here is from genome assembly GCF_021648855.1 of Tychonema litorale BBK16. GTDB lineage: Bacteria > Cyanobacteriota > Cyanobacteriia > Cyanobacteriales > Microcoleaceae > Microcoleus. The sequence goes on from NZ_JAKJHX010000028.1 coordinate 19,391, forward strand.
TACTTCTTTCCTCTGACTTCGTGTCCTTCGCGTCTTCGTGGTTAAATAATTCGATATTCTTCCAATGGGAAGGAGCTAAACTATTTATTTCATCAATTTTAGTAGTAAGTATTACTATTAAACTATCAAATTCAGAAGTAACAAATTCCGTTTCGAGCTTTTGCCTAGCTTCCTCTATTTTGGTTTGAATACTAGAGCTGAGAGCTTGAAAGCTATCTAAAACAGATTGTGTCATAGTATTTAACCTCGCAGCAGTTGGCTGACTTGTACTAATGAAAGTAGGTTTACTTGCATTCTATCACAACCACACGAATAGTGCATCAAAAAGCGATCGCACTTTTCTCCACATCCTCCAACCCTAAAAAACAAAAAGTCCGCCTGGGCGCGGACTTTGTTCGTGTAGCATCAGACTAATGACTACTGACTAATGACTACTGACTAATGACTAATGACCCTTATCACTCCAAATTCAAGACACAATAAGGATAATTAGTCGTTACACAAACCACAGGCCCCACATTCGTACCCCGCAAATTCGCACGTTCCAAATCAGCCTGACGGAAATCTCTCGCCGCATCTAGATTTGTACCACTCAATTGAGCCTTTGGTAGCCGAGTATTCGACAAAATAGCACTCTGCAAATTCGTATCGCGCACATCCGCAAAAGACAAATCCGCACCACTTAAATTCGCTCGATTTAGATTAACTCTAAACAAAAGTGATCGCCGCAAATCTGTATTCGACAAATTAGCTTGCAGTAAATAAGATTCTGCCAAATTAGCCGAAAAAAGTTTAGCACCACGCAAATCAGCGTTCGTCATATTTGCTCTACTCAAAAAAGCATTAGACAAATTCGCACTTCGCAGATTAGCACTATCCAAATCAGCACCATACAAATCAGCATTAACTAAGTTAGCACCAGCCAAATTAGCATCAGTTAAATCTGCTTGTATCAAATTAGCTTCATAAAGATTTGCTCCGCTTAAATCAGCCCCTTTCAAATTAGCTCTATACAAGCTAGCCTTGAATAAATCGGCATTTCTCAAATCGCAACCTTCACACTCCTTAGTTTCCAACAACTGCCGGACATGATCCGCATTTTGAGCTTTCACCGGAACAGCTAGCCAAAGCGATGCTAAAATTGTTGTTACAGTTGCTAAAATTTTAACTTTCATAGACAAACCTCATAGATTCCATGTTTTTCATCAAGTATATGACAGATCTATAAATCCCCGTAGGGACACGGCAATGCCGTGTCCTAATTAAGTAAGGAGACGGCAATGCCGTGTCCCTACTACTTAATTAAGCTTCATCTAAAGCCGCCACACCAGGCAATTCCTTACCTTCAAGTAGCTCCAAACTAGCGCCGCCACCAGTCGAAATGTGGCTCATTTCTGCACCCAAATTCAACTGTTCAACAGCCGCTACCGAGTCACCACCACCGATAATTGTGGTAGTACCAGTTTTAGTAATTCCAGCCAAAGAATGAGCGACACCTTCAGTTCCCGCAGCAAACTTCTCCATCTCAAACACGCCCATCGGCCCGTTCCAGATGACAGTTTTACAATCAGCCAAAGCATCTTGGAAAGTTTTGACTGAATCAGGGCCAATATCCAAACCCATCCAACCATCGGGAATGTTCTCGACGGAGACGATTTGAGTGTTAGCATCAGCAGCAAACTTGTCAGCAACTATCACATCAGTAGGTAACAGAAAAGTAACTCCCCGTTCCTTCGCCTTAGCTTCCAAAGACTTAGCCAATTCTAGTTTGTCATCTTCCACCAAAGACTTACCAACATTCAAGCCACGAGCCTTGTAGAATGTGAAAACCATGCCACCGCCCAATAGCAATTTGTCGCACTTTTCCAACAGTTTTTCGATGACTCCAATCTTGCTAGAAACCTTAGAACCGCCGATGATAGCAGCTAAAGGACGTTGAGGATTGTCGATCGCACTACCAAGATACTGCAATTCCTTTTCCATCAAGAACCCAGCCACGGAAGGACTCAGATACTTAGTCACACCCTCGGTAGAAGCGTGCGCCCGGTGAGCAGTTCCAAAAGCATCATTTACATACAAATCAGCCACAGAAGCCAACTTTTTAGCAAATTCTGGATCATTTGCTTCCTCTTCTGGGTAGAAGCGGACATTTTCTAGCAAAATCACATCGCCATTTTCCATCGCCGCAACTGTCGCAGCGACATCATCGCCGATACAATCATCAGTTTTTTTGACTTCTTTACCCAACAATTCCGAGAGGCGCTTAGCAACAGGAGTCAAACGCAATTTCTCGGTAACACCCTTGGGACGCCCGAAGTGGCTGCACAAAATCACCTTAGCGCCCTTGGAAGCTAAATCTTGAATTGTCGGCAGAGCAGCCCGGATGCGAGTATCATCGGTGATACTGCCGTTGTCGAGTGGCACGTTAAAGTCCGCCCGCACGAGTACCCGTTTTCCCGATAAGTCCGATGCCGATAAATTTCCTACAGTTTTTTTTGTCACAGGATTAACCTCCTAATATGTGTGTTTTGTTGAATTCCGTTAAAATGGTGGCACTGGTAACTTGCACTTGGGCCTAGGACGAATTTAATCGCGCCCTACAAAAAACGGAAGATGGAACAAAGTGCGCTGATGGGCTTAACTTAAACACTTTATCAAAAAATTGGGTCTAAAACCCCGTCATCAGCTTGACGACTTTGGGTTAAAATAAAACAGTCTACAGGCTCAAGACACGTTGAAATAGCCACGTTGAGAAGCGCACCTAGACGGTTTGGAGGGGCAATGCTTAAGTGCAACCCTGACGACAAACAAGTATTAACTTGTGTACCAAAAAGTCAACCTAGGGCATTGGGAGACTCTAAATGAACGTGGAGCGAAGGTAAGACTACTTCGGTAGCACATTGCTGTGAAGCGTTAAGGAATCCTCGCTCCTTCAGGACGAGGAGGTATGTCAACGGAGTCCGTGTGCCGGAGATTTCCAGTATGTTCAAGACAGTGTTATTTCCAGTAGATCAAAGCCGAGAAGCCCGCGAAGCTGCCGAAAAGGTTGTCAATATTGTGAAAACCTATGGTGCTCGTTTAGTGATTCTGTCGGTAGTCGAACCCCCAGCCGAGGCTGGCGAGTCCCCACCGCGAGAAGCAATGGCTTCCCCGGAAGCAGTGGCTAAGCTGCTGTCTGATGCCCAAGCGATGTTCTCTCAGCAGGGAATTGAAGCTGAAATCATTGAACGGGAAGGCAAACCTGCTTTCACGATTTGCGATGTGGCTGACGAGATTGGGGCTGATTTGATTGTGATGGGCTGTCGAGGGATGGGTTTAACTGATGATGGGGCGTCTGACAGCGTTACCAATCGGGTGATAAACTTATCTCCTTGTTCCGTTTTGATTGTGCCTTAGTCAGTTGACCGTTGACGGTTGACCGTTGACGGTTGACCGTTGACGGTTGTCATTAAACAAATAACAAATAACAAATAACAAATAACAAATAACCAACAGTCAACAGTCAACAGTCAACAGTCAACAGTCAACTAACTAATGAAAATTCACTGGTATCCCGGTCACATTGCTAAAGCTGAACGGGCATTAAAAGAACAACTAAAGCGAGTAGATGTGGTGCTGGAAGTCCGAGATGCCCGCATTCCTCTGGCTACTAATCATCCCCAAATGCAGACTTGGGTGGGCAGTAAAGCACGAATATTAGTGATTAATCGGATGGATATGATTTCGCCTCGATTGCGCGAGGAATGGGAAATATGGTTTGAAGCAAGGGGGGAAGCGGTTTATTTTACTAATGCTGGACACGGACAAGGCATAGATGCTTTGACGGATGCTGTGCAGAATGCTGGGGTGCAACTCAATCAAAGAAGATTCGATCGCGGTATGCTTCCTCGTCCAGTCCGGGCGGTGGTGATTGGCTTTCCGAATGTGGGAAAGTCTGCTTTGATTAATCGGTTATTGGGACGGAGAGTGGTAGATAGTGCGCGTAGGGCTGGAGTAACGCGATCGCTCCGATGGATTCGGATTTCTGACGAAATTGAGCTATTAGACACTCCTGGAGTGATTCCCACCCGCATTAACAATCAGGAAAATGCCTTAAAGTTAGCTATTTGTGAAGATATTGGCGAAGCAGCTTACGACAATCAGGTAGTAGCAGCGGCGATGGTAGATTTGCTGCTGGGGCTGGAAGCTACTGATGATACTTTGATTTCAGTATCTGGTTTCAAATCCAGATATAAATTAGATGCTTTATCTACTAATGGTGAGAATTATTTACACGAGATAGCTAAGGAAAGACATCAAGGAGATGTGGAACGAATGGCGCGGCAGATGTTGAATGATTTTAGGACTGGTGTTTTGGGTCAACTTCCTTTGGAGTTCCCGCCGATTTTACCGGAGGAATTACCTAATAGTTAAAAACAGAAGTATAAGAGAATACCTAGATACCCGACTTTTTCAAAAAGTCAGGTATCTAATTTACAATCTCAAATTTTACCAAAAATAACCCTCTTCCACAGTAGTTTGGCGCTTAGTAGAGTCATACTTAAGTAGGTAGCTGTGGGCGATCGCCTCCAATTCTTGCAGCTTATCATATTCTACTTTGCTAATTTCAGTATCTGTTGACAGCAGAATGACTTGATGGCTGGCTGAGGGGAAATACCGTTCGACTAGGTTGTTTCTGTGGGAAGAATCGAGGCGGCCGAGGGGTGTGTCGATCGCAACTGGCAACAATCTACCAGATACTCTGGCTAATCCCCACAAAAACGCGATCGCCAGCAACTGTTTTTCCCCAGCAGAAAGTCTGTGTTTGGGTACTTGTTTACCTTCAGTATCATAAATTGAGAGGCTAAATGTTTCAGTATCGATCGCAACTCTGTGCACCAAATCAGTTTTGTGTAGAAGATAACGGAAACAATCAGTAATTTCCACTTCCAGTTTGTTGAGTTTTTTGAGAGTAAGTTTTTCTTTGAACTGTTTGAGGGTGGCTTGGGCTTTGGCGATGGATGCGATGATATGTTGGCTGTTTCTGATGGTGATATATTCGCTACTATAGCTTTCTAGTTCCTTTTGATTTTTTGCTAATTCTTTATCTAATTCATCTATGCGACGGTTAACTGATTCTAAGTCGGCGGCTGCGTTGGCGACTTCTTTTTGAGCATTTTTAACTGCTAACTCTAGTTTATCGTAGGCTTCGGGCGCAGCAGCGGCTGCGAGTTGTCTGTCTGTGAAGTCGATTTCTGATTCGATGTTTTTGATTTCTGCTATTTGTTCAGCGGTGGCGGTTTGCTGGGCTTGAATTTGGTAGCTAAGCAGGTTTTCTAGTTGCTGGCTACTGTTGTCATCGGCGTTCATCCAGGGCGGAATGTCTGTTCCTGCTTGCTGTTCGAGTTCTTGGTTTTCTTGGCGGATGAAGTCTTGAATTTTATCTAGATGTTCGGCATTTAATGAGATTTCGGCGATATAGTTCAGAAGGCGATCGCTTCTTTTTTTGATCGCATTTTGGGCAATCTTTGCTTGCTGCTGACTAGCTTCTGTTTCTGCTTGAATTTTTGCTGCGGTTAGCAGGGGAGAAATTAGCGCTAGTGGTAGCGTATTTGAGGCTAATTCCATCATGGTTTGACGGGTTTTTTCTGCCTGATTTCTGTAGTTGTTTAGTTGTATGTCTAGTTGACTGCGATCGGCCGCAATTTTGCCACCTTCAGAAATAAATTTGTCTGATGCTTGTTGCTGATTTTTTTGAACTTTCTCTAATTTGTTTTTAAAGCTGGCTTGCTTTTCTATTTCTAAGTCTTTTTTGGCAGTAATCTCCTTGAATATTCCCTCAATTTTCTCTAAAGCTACCAAGTCTTTTTTCCCAGCAATGTCTTTCCGCTTGCGCCCTGCTAGAATCTCTAAATCAATGGCGAGGCGTTCTGCAAGTTCCAAACCTAAAAGAGATTTAATCGCCCCAACAACAAACTCCGGCGGAGTTTCGAGTTCAGCTAATTCTTTTACTTGTTCGCCATCAAACAGAAATAGGTTGGATATGCCGACTGGCAAAAGAGTTTCGATGTATTCATCCCAGGTTTTAGTAATTGCTTTGTCCGACCACCAATCATTGACAACTTCGCTATATATGAGAATACTTAAGTTATCTTTGATATCATTTTTAGTCCAGTATCTAACTATTTTAAATTGAGTTAATTTGTCATCTTGGACTTGTTCAAATATTAATTCAACACGGGTATCGTCTAATGGTGGAGTATGACGATTGACTGATTGATTCAGAAAGTCGCTGTAGCTTAAATTTCCTCTGGTGGAACATTGAGCTCTACCACCGTAAAGGGCGAGGCGAATACCATCCATCAGGGTAGTTTTGCCGCCACCGTTCATGCCACCAAATAGGATGACTGGGCAGGGATTTCCGTCTTTTTCGGGGCGGAGATTGATGGTTTGAATGCCTGCGTAGGGGCCGAAGTTTTTGAGGACGAGTTCGAGGAATTGCATTGTAGATGTTGTTGAGATAGGATGAGAGTTGATGGGTGCGATCGGGCTGAGACTCCTAGCCCGATCGACATTATTGACCTAATCTTTACTATTTCCCCCTCCGACATCTGGAGTTGAATATTTAATATCCGCCCAAGATAACTGCTTGTCTTCCTTGCTGCTGCTTTCAAGTTCTTCCTTAAGTTTGGCAATATCGACGGTAGCATCGGTTGCAGAAATGTTGCTTTGGGCGATCGCATCTTTGACTTGCTGAATATTCAGGGCCGGATTTGCTTTCACATCTTCCACCGCTTTTTTCAAGTTGCGTTGATAGTGGGCGTTACCAATAGCTTCTTTCTGCGATCGCGAACTGGTTTCAAAGCATTTCTCCAAATCTCCATAAACACCGGTACGGCGGGGTTTTGTATAGTATTGGCGTTCAGTATCCAGAAGTTTTGCCATCAATTCCAGGTGCATTTTATCCTCGCACATTTCTTCGAGCACAGTCCATTCGTCGCTACCCAAAAGTTTTCTTTCGGCGGCGGGGCGGGAATCTTCAAAACGTTCGCCCGTGACTTCTTCATAAATCCGGGGCAAACTGTCGTCAAATTCGTGTCTTTCTTCTAGCCAAATGCGACGGATTTCGCTAAGTTCTTCCGGGGCTATTAAGGTAATATCTCGCATTTCTTCTGGTGCTTTAAAACGAATTTCAGTTTGAACAGAAAGAAGTCGCCTCAATAAATAATCACGCGCTTCTTTACTATAAGGACCGGGAATAGGCTCAATAGCTATTTCACCCTCTAAATTACGCTCATACAGTTGAACATTTCCATTGCGTCGCCGAAAGTCACGTCGATCGCGACTATCTTCAACATCCAATTCTACACGGAAATCTAGTAGAGGTTGCAACCACTCTTTTTCTTCATCATTTTGAATCATCGCTGTTAGCGATTTATCCTGACTTACCATTGTACACACCCAGCACCCAAAACGAGAACTGCCACAGCTAGGCGTAGAAGTATCGACAACTAGGGGACATTCATTATCAGCACTCGCACCCCGGTACATAGCGAACAAATCTTTGTTGCTGTATCCCCAAGGATTGTCCCACTGCATTAGATAAAGCCAAACTTCATCATCACGCCAGTCTTCAATTGGGCTATAAACCAGAGAGTTCGGTAAGTTCATATTGGGGCTTAGGCGATCGCGTACCCGTCTAGCTTCCATTTTTTTCATCCTATGAGCACGCTTTGTGCTTTCAGCTTTACGAGTCCCTAAGACAAGTATAGTTTCACCGCTACTGCGAATAACATTACGAATAAAACGGTTAGATGGAGATATTTTTAGGCGATCGGTGCACCAGCGAAACTTACCTCTGGGTGCTGGGTATCCTTTGCCAATCAAACCTACCCAAAAAGTTTCTGTCCACTCTGGTTGTAGCAGATGAGTACCTATGGGCATTTCTTGTTCTATAGCAGCAATATTCATTTGCTTAATAGACTTCCGAACCCATGTAGATACGATCGGATTTTCTACCAGAGTGTCAGTGGTAATAATATCAATTTTTTTAGTTTGTTTAGACTGGGGAAGTTTAGCAATTGCATTCCAAATTAGCTGTACTACTGCCGTCGAATCTTTTCCCCCACTATATCCAATTACCCAGGGGATATCGTCAAGACAATATAACTCTTGAACTTCCTGAGTTAGCAACTCTATGTCTTCTATTAATTCGGTAACACTACGACCCGGTAGTAATGACATCTGCTGAGTTTGAATCATATCTGAAAGCTCCTATCCTCTATATTAATAGTTTACGATATAATGTCATGCCTTATAAAAATTATTTTTTTTGTTTTATTGTTTGCCAGTGGCGAGAAATAGTATCCCTGACAGTTTATATTTATACGGTTTGTAATGTAAAATTATGTCACTACACAATTTTTTTAACCTATATGTCTGATAATAACCCTACTCAGTCCGATCGAGTTCCAGGAATTGATGAGTTACTTGCTCCCTACTTCGCCAAGTACCACCGCGATCGGCGCTATCCGGCGTTAATTTTTGAGTGCGGCAAACGGACTATGCTGCAAATTAATGTACCTTCTAAAGATTTACCAAATCTTCTTCAAGCTAAACCCGCTAGTGCTAATAATCCAGCTTCTGGTAAGGATCGCCCAGAAATCAAGGGTCATGCTGATGACATTAAACAATATATTGGTAAGCGTTTGAAAAAAGGTAAAAAGTGGATTTTAGGGAGCTTTACAGCAAATGTAGCCCCAGAGATGATTACAGTTGAAGAATTGGGTATGGGGTTTTGCATAGTTGTCATTCCGCAAATAGTGAAATTAGATTTGATTGATGGGCAGCACCGTCTAAAGGCAATTAGAGACTTAATGAAAACCGATGAAACTTTATTGAAAAACGAATCTTTCCCTATAACTCTAATTTTAGAGGATAATTTTAAACAGTGTCAATTAGATTTTCGCGATTTAGCTCAAGCCAAGCCAGTTGAAAAATCTTTGTCTGTTTCATTTAGCGAATATTCGGGGAGGGATGGTATTGCTAACAGATTGATAGAAGAAGTGACCATGTTTCGCGGAAAAACAAATAGATTAGATAAATCTCCTGGAAAAAACGATAAGTTAATATATACAACCAATTACATAGCTAGAGCCGTAAGTTGCGCTTGTGTTGACAATCCAGAAGATGAACTTGAAGATTTTGACACTCCAGAAGAAATTGAAAAAATGTTTAATGCCTTAGCTAATTCCTTCAATGTATTTTTCTCAGAATGCAATCATACACGACATATTTTTGATACAAGTATCGAAAAATTGACTGTAGAGGAAGTGACTAACTTTAAGAAAGAATGTCTCTTAGCGGTGAGTGTGGGTTTAGAAATTTTAGGGCGCTTGCTTTACTGTACTTGGGAGCCGAAAAGTAATTCCTTCAACTCTCAAAAAATTTTGCTACTAGCTCAGCTAGATTGGTCTAGAACGAATAATCTTTGGCATAACAATGTAGTGAGGAAAAACACAAAAAATGGGAAAACAACACTGACTATATCTTGGGGTGCAGGTGCTATAGCAGATGCAGTTGAAGCAGTCAAAAGCCAACTGAGATGGTAAGCAATCAATATTTATTAGCTGCAATTGCCCCACAAGTATAATTTGTAGGATTCTTGACAAAATAGTCAGCAATTTCAGGAATCCGAGTTTGATTCAGAGTGCGAATTGCCCGCATTTCCGGCGGCAAATCTTCCGATTCAAAGGGGAACAATTTCGGCAGAAAACGCACCGGGCACATCGACACGTAATATTCGCGGCCCGCTTGAATTCCCCGAATTACTGGCAAAATGTATTCAAAGGAAGGAGTAGACATAATTTAGAATTGGGAATCGGGCATTGAGCATCGGAAATGAGAATTAATACTTATTGACTTTTTGTCTGACTTGTGGTGAATATTCGGGATATGTCGAGATAAATCAAGTATTTCACAAATATTTTTAAAAAACAACTCTTGACATAAAATTTAACTCGTGATATTTTTGAAAAAATACCCAAATAATATAAAAACCCCAAATGACTACCCATTCAGTGGATGACCTCGCTAAACAATTTTTGGAAAAAGAAAATCGCGAAAGACAGGAAATCGCACTTTTATTAGATAATTACTTAGGAAAGGACGATCGCATTTTCGTCCAAAAAACCCAGATGGGAAGCAGCGAAGCTTACATCGGTTCAGTCACCCTAGAATGGTTAGACTCCCGCGTCCGTTTCGCCTCACATATGCCACTTTTTCGGCAAAAATTTGACCTCCAAACTAACAACATCGTCCGCGACGACGAAACCATTGACGAAATTATCCAGCGCCCATTAGATTGGTCGCGCCAAGCAGCCCTCACTCAATATCTCGCAGCCCGAAAATCGCACAAATTCCCCGCAGTTTTAGTAGTCGTCAGCCCCCCGTGGGTGGACAATCCCCTAGCCGATGAATGGGATAAAAACGGCGTCGCAACCAAATCAGCCGCAGAATTCACATCCTTTGATAAAAACCAAAATTTAGGGCTTTTGAATGTTTCTAAAGAAGTGGCAATTTTTGCCTTAGATGGCCAGCATCGGCTGATGGGAGTTCAAGGTTTAATGAGTTTAATTAAAACCGGAATTCTCCAAAGATACAACAAAAATAAAAAACCTGTCGGCCCTGCAATTACCCTCGAAGATTTAGCCGAAGAGTATCAAATTGACCCCGAAACAGTGTATAAATTAGCTCACGAAAAAATCGGGATTGAGTTTATTCCGGCTGCTGCGGTAGGAGAAACCCGACAGCAAGCACAACGGCGCGTGCGATCGATCTTTGTGCACGTTAACTTAATGGCTGTAACCCTAAGTCAAGGCCAATTAGCATTATTAAATGAGGACAACGGATTTGCAATTTGCGCCCGCAAAATTGCCGTCACCCATCCCTTATTAAAAGAGCAAGATGATAGAAATCCCCGCGTAAATTGGGATAGTGCTACAGTCGCAGCCAAATCAACTGTTCTCACAACACTGCAAGCATTGCAAGATATGTCGGAACGGTATTTAGAATACAAATTTCCTCATTGGAAGCCCGAAAGAAAAGGTTTGATTCCCATGCGCCCGGAAGATGAGGAACTGAAAGAAGGAATAGAAGAGTTTAAGAAATTGTTCGATCATTTAGCAACTTTGCCCAGCTATCAAAGAATTGAAAGCGGGGAAGAAACGGCTGAATTGCGCCGCTTTAGTTTTGAAAAGCCTGGTGGTGAGGGCAATATTTTGTTCCGCCCAGTCGGTCAAATTGCTTTAGCTCATGCTTTGGGAATTCTAGTATTTAGAAAGAAACTTTCCCTGAAATCTATTTTCGACAAACTCCGCAGGTACGATGTGGATGAAGGATTTAGTAACATGGACAATCCTGAGTCTGCGTGGTACGGGATTTTGTACGATCCGAATAAGAAGCGAATGCTAGTTTCTGGAAGGGATTTGGCGACCAAGTTAATTGTATATTTGGTGGCGGGAATTGGGGACGATATGGATCGAGCTCATTTGCGGCAAGCGGTGGCGCAAGCGAGAACTTTTGAGGATAAAGCTGTAGGATTTAATAGCAGATTTGTGCAGCCGAAAGAGGTGGGATTGCCGCCTGTGCTTAGCTAAGTTTTTATTAGATCCGAGTTTACAACTCGTTGATTCTTTAGTCCGCGAAGGCGGACTTCGTTTGTGTAGAAGCGGTTTCAACCGCCGAATCTTTAAACAGAACCTGGATGCTGGGTGGTTCAGACATCGATACCATCCCAAAGTTCTGCGATCGGGTGAACTTTGCCGTCTTCTACTTCCTGAAGCGCAATCCGAAGATGGGTGTGCCTATCAATTTTATTAGATTGCTAACTATTGCTATTTCTTGCCACTTCTAACTTGCTGCGAATTGCAGCTTGAACTTTCTCATCAAAATCAGGATCGCCGGGACTTGCAATAATTCTCAGCGGATGCTGATTAATTCTGTCTAAATACGCCTGAAAAGCGACTCGATTTCCACGATGTTTAAGAAAATACTGTTTCAATTCACTATTGGACATTGCATTATAGTTAACTTGGCTCATCAGCAAACTCCCCACTGGGTAAAATTTGGAACTCAAGCTCTTCATCGTACCCAGCCAATATGTATACGTTACGAGTTCTATCGTCAACACAAATAAGATGTATGGGCTGAAGCATTGTGTACGTCAGTTGATAACAGATGTGATATAAACTCTTTAGCTGGCCAGCCGTAGGCATTGGTCAATTACTCCACCTAATGTTTATATTAACAGATAAGTCAAGGAAAATTGTATATTTCTAGATACCACTTCACTTTAACAAAATTAATTCCGCTGCTACAGGCAAATGATCGGATTCTGTTGCCTCTAAAACCGAACTAGATTTAGCACCCCAATGCTGTGAATACCAAATATAATCAATGCGACAAACCGGATAGGTTATTTTCAAGTTAAACCTTTTCGCAAAAAAACCGTGAGGCCACGTAAAACCAAATCCAAATCCAGATTTCAGGAAAGCATCTTCCAAGACTTTTTGCAGATTGTAGTAGTCTTGAGTTTCGTCTGTCATATTAAAGTCGCCCGCGACAATTACTGGCAAAGTTTCTTGCTGCACTCTCTCTACTAAATCTTGAATTTCTGGAGCGCGTTTGACATATTTATACACTGGCATTCCGACAAAAGGCAACTTTTTAGATCTCCCAAACCACGGCCCAGTTGCTTGCATATTATAAATGACTATTTCTTGTTGGTTGAATTTAATAATTGCTCGCTGCTGAGTTTCTGGATGATTGGCTAAGTGCAATATGTCGCTCGATAAAATTGGATATTTACTGATAATTCCTACAGGCGGAGTGTCTATATAGCTGTAAGCACAAAAAATTACACCTTGTTTTAAGTATCGGTGAATCATAATTTTAGTTAACTCAGAATAAGAATTTGCTTAAATCGAATTCTTCATTTGACCGATGTTGATTGTCTCTTTCAGAAATTAAAAACAACAAAAGGCGATCGGTATAATCTGCTGCACCCCGAAACTCTTCTCGCAAAATTTCCAGTCCGCCATTAGCATATTCTTCAAAAATTTGCAATCGTTCTGCTTCCACTTTTTCGTCGAGATGGGAAAGAATTTGAGGATTTTTGGTTTCGGTGATCGCAATTAACTTAATCGCCATATCATAACCTCTTGATACAAAAATATCAAGATCAATGGAACCGGGTTCTCGTTTAGAAATTTCCACCAAAGGCAAGCGTTTTTTCCGCTTATTTCCCAGGGATGCGGCGAAGGCGATAACATCAGCGTAAGTCTGGAAAGGTGAGGATTTGTGTTCTGATGAAATTAATGATTTAACTAAATCGGCTTTATCTTTAGCAATTCTAATTCTGTTCGTAGCCATTACAATTAATCTGTAGTTTCTAACTATTATACACTGCTTAATATTCCGACTTTTAGAGAAGTGGAGAATTTAGTTGTCATCTTCAATGCTTAATGTCCGCAACAGCATGATTTTTTGTCCAAAACCGCCCCGGTTTTCCCGGCGCTTGGCTTGTGCATCCAAAATGCGATCGCCCGAAATACCATAACTTAGCATCAGTGCATCTATCACCTCATACAAATCAGCCAATTCCGCCACCAACTCATTCTCGTTAGCCTCCGCCACTTCCGTCGCTTCTTCAATCAATTTCAGTCGCAAAGCTTGACGATATGCTGCCTGTGATAAAATTACCACCTCGCATTCATTTCCACTTTGTCGGATAATTTCAGGAATGCGATCGCGCACCAACTTATTATGCTCTTTTTCCATTTCAAACACTCCTTTAACCTTAACTAAAAGTTTCCCCAAATATCGGTTTCCAAAACCTGCGTAATTGCCGAACTAGAAGCCATAATCCACCTCTACAATTTCTGTGTATTCAAACTCATTTGGACTTTGCTTAACCAAAGGATAGCGCGTTCCACCCAATTCGATCGCATCTTCTTCACAATCAGGCTTCGGAGAATTGTACACAAGTACATATTCTCTCCCAGTGCAACTTTCCATTTCTCGCTCAACTTCTCCGCGCCACTGAGTTTTTGTCACCAGAATAATTAATTGATTCGCCAATTTTGGTAATTTATTGGCAATTTGCTTGCGATAAATCTCATCCAAACTGCCAAAGGGAGAATCCATCACAATCGGAAACGTACTGCTATCCGGGCCCATCAAAGTATTTTGTTGACTCCACTCTCGCACGCCGTCGATAATCCCGCCAATAAACGATAAACTGAGAATTTGATTTTCCCCCGTAGAAGCAGCAACCAAAGCTTCTTTTCCCGACGTATTTTCTACCAATGTTAGTTCATATTTATCGCTCAATTTGGGTGTATAAGGAGTGAAAGAAATTTGACTAAAAATATCCTGTACTCGCTTTTCTAACTGAGAACAAAATTGTTTTTCTAAACGCGATCGCACTTCAATCAGGCGATCGATCGCATCTTGAGTTGCAGCAATCCGGCGCTGAGCCAATATTTGCCTTTCCTCATTCATTTGCTGCTTGTCAATTTGCTTGTCCAAAGCCGCCACCTGCGCGCTAAAACTCTCAATCTGCTGCTGGTTAGAGCCAGTTTCTCGGTGTAAATTGCCAATTTTTGCCTCAATTTCATCCAAGCGCTTTTGCAAGCCGCTGACATCGCCGTCAGGAAAATTTCTCAGCTTGTTGTGAATATCATCTAACTGGTTTTCCACCCTAGAAAGTTCGGTTCGGCTGCGATGAAGATTGGCTTGATGACTGTCAATTTCCGACCAAAAATCAGCCACTTGGTGATCGATTTGATTGACGCGATCGCTCATCCGAATAGTAGTTTCTTCCACATCACCAACTCCCGCCTTATCCATCCAACTACTAACATTTTTCTTGGCTTCCGAACCCTCGATTAATTCCGCACCGCAGATACACCGTTCCGTGGCTAATAACTCTGCCAAAAACGGTCGCTGAATCCCCGAAAGCAGCGAGCCACATTCCCGTAAATCTTTAAAAATAACTTTAAATTCTGCCGCTGCATCTAACATAAATACTCCGTAAGCTCGCATGGAAATTGTTCGTCTAAGAGCATCTGTAGCCTGGGCAATTTGTTGCTTAAATAAATCTTGCTGCATTTCCAATTCGTCTCGCAACTTTTGTAATTCCGCAGCACCGCTAAGTTCTAACAAGTTACCATTAACTGCTTTTTTTACATCTCCATGGTTCACCAATTCCTGCTCAATCTCTACTTGTCTAATCGAAAGTTGCTCAACTTCTTCCTCAAATTTTTGCTTCTCTCTTAAAAGTTGCTTTGTTTCTGGATTCCCAATTAGTTTTAAATCTGTCTCTAGAGATTTTTTGGCTTCTCCCAAATGTCTGACAGACCGATTCAATACTTCCACACCTAGTAATTCCTTAGTCGCTTCAGCAATTTCAGCCTTCTTGTCATGGCGAACAATTTGCTCGATTCGCTCACCATCAAAAAAGAAATATTGATGCAAACTTTTCGGCAAAATTCGCCCAATAATATCATCAGGATGTTGAAAAGGTGGCATCCAGCGGCCTTCATCTCCCGCTACCTGCATAAACAGTTCGCTTTGGGTATGTTCTACGGTATTTTCACTTTTGTAGGCGCGACAAAGTCGTTTTACTTGGTAGCGCTTGTTGTCGTGTTCAAATATAAGTTCTGCCCAACAAGCTACTCCTTTTCCTATTTCTGCTTCAGTCAGAGCGCGTTTGTTTACTAACTGTTCAACTGCTGCAAAAGCGGCACTAAATTCCTCGTATAATACCCAAGTAAAAGCATTCATTAGTGCAGTTTTTCCAGCACCGTTATTGCCATGAATTACTGTAGTATTCTGCCGACCAAAGGCTAGTTTAATTTCAGGGGTTTTTCCATAAAATTGACGAAAGTTACAAAGAGTAATTGAGATTAGTTTCATACAATTGCTTCCTTAATGATTTTCAAAATGTCATCGTTGATATGGCGGGGAGCTCTCATATATAACTTATCTTTTTCAACTTCCAATACTCGCTCAATAATTTGCCGTACTTCCGACGGTGCGCTAGTGATTGGTTCTTGGACATCGCTCAAATCGTTGTCAGTTTGATAAGAAGAACGCTTTTCTGCTAAAATGCTTCTTGATATTGATACGATCGCACTATCTTCATATTTAAATGGTACAATCAGACTTTGACTCAGATTATCAGTCATATTTTTGAACTAATCTTAAAAACGAGTAGCTAAAACTGCGATCGCACAATTTATATATTTCCTAAAATAAACCGAACCTGAATAAATGTCAAATGTCTAATAGCCCGTACCGTCTCTGAATTTGCAGCAATTTCACCCTAGCTTCTCCAGCATTGTCAGCCAAATCAGCAAATTCTAAGAACCGCCTCAATTCCCTTCGCAGTAAATTGCGTTCCACTTCTATCGTCTCCCTTCCCAAATCAGGCGGCAAAACTATCATGTCAAATAAAGTAGCCCTTTCCTTCCCTGGATGTGGCCGCAAAATCCGCCCGCGACGCTGAATAAATTGGCGCGGATTGCTGCTGCTGGCTAAAATTACAGCATTACGAATTGCGGGAATGTCAACGCCCTCATCTAAACACCGAATCGCTACCAAACCTTGCAATTCTCCACTTTCAAATTGTAGGCGCAATCGTTCTCTTTCTTCTAAAGGAGTAGATGCAGTATAAGTGTTAACTCGGTATCCTAGTTCTGAACCGAGTAACTTGGCGGTTTCTGTTAATTGGCGGTTGTTATTTTTGCGGGTTCTTTCTTCGATTGCACCGTCGCCGCAGTAAAATAAAGTGTGTGTAGTATCGAGACGGTTACTCATTAATTCTCGTAAAGCTATTAATTTATTTGCCGCCGCCCCAATTAACCTAGCCCGTTGCATTAATAGAGGTGTTAAAGCATCATTATTTTCTGCTTGTTCATCGCCCGAAAGTGCCCAGCCAATTTTTTTAGTTAAATAGGAGTATTTGCGGGTTTCGGCTTCCGTCAATTCTACTAAAATGGGATAGTATAAATAATGTACCAATGCTTTTTGACGGATGGCATCGGCTAAGGTGAGTTCTGGCTGCAAAACTGGGCCAAAATAATCTAAAATAGCCTCTGTTCCCTGTTCATCAAAATGCCTTTCGGGTGTGGCGGAAAGGGCGAGACGTAGCCCAATATTCCGGGGTAAACTTTGTCCTAGACGGGGCGCGCCTAAGTTGTGAACTTCGTCTCCAATAATTAAAGTTTTTTCTGGTAGATAGCGCAGTTGCGATCGCAAACTATCTCCCATTAAGGTAGCATTAGTAGTGATAATTGTCAAAAATGTACGCGCGGCGCAGCTATCCCGTAGGGAATCGCCCGCTCGGACTTCATACAAACCCGCAGCTAGTTTATTTTGCCAACTGTGGGCGCTATCAAAAGCCAAAATAGGTTTCAAACCAAATTTTTCTGATTCACGCGCCCACTGATTCACCAAGTGGCAATAGGGGCAAATTACTAGCAGGACTTGCAGGTTAATTTTTTGATATAATTCAGTTGCGATCGCCAGTGCAGTAATCGTCTTACCACTACCAGTCGCCATCTTCAGCGTACCGCGTCCATTATTTGCAAACCAATTAGCCACAGCTTCTTGTTGGTACTGCCGCAATTGCAGCGATGGTGGCATTCTCGGAAACCCAAATTGCGAATTATTGGCTGTTGAGTGATTCACCTTTAAATGCCATTAGATGCAAAATTACCCTGATTCAACTGTAACTCATTTCTAACTAAAACTTAACAGCTCAAACATTTTTGACGGAGATTGAATTAACATTACCATAAGCCATTAATCCCTCTAAAAATTTAGATCGCTGTCGGCTTCCCAATCAGCACAACTCTCAGATTCCACACCAGTAGGGTGCATCGCACAAACCAACAAATTTCCCCCATAAACTTGACCATGATAGTTGCTACAACCACGACAAGCCGGCTGCTGAGTTGGTGAAGGGTCTACATAAGTCACAAAAGACGAATCTATGTCGCCAATATTGGAATCGAAGTCGCGATAAACCTCAATTATCGGTTCTATTAATTCATTTAAATAACCATCAAATTCACTAAAATAACCATCAATGTCATTGATCAGATTATTTTGTATTTGTTCTGTAAACTCTTCCGACATCTTTGCCAAAACGTCTACCATTTCAGCAAACTCTTCGTTCATATCGCTGAAAAAATGCTCTACTTCAGAAGCAGCATTTTCCATTACTTCAAATAACTCTTTTGACCAATCTTCCATGAATTTTCAAGCCTACTATTGAAAATATTAAACAGGCTAGTGGAGACAGCCTCATCAGAACTGCTGACACCCTACTCTCAATTCTATTCTATTACTTATTACCCGATTTCCATCCACATCTGATTTGAAATTATCTGGAGATATTCAAAAAGGGAACCCAAGAGCTTAACTCCTAGTTCCCTCAATGACTCGCGGGAGCTTTTTCTAGCTTAATCTCGCTTCAGCCGCCGCAATTCGTCTTGTAAATTCTGCACTTGTTCACGCAGCTTGTCTACGCCGCCAGCATCTTTAGTATCTTTTCCTGAAGAATCTTCTTCTTCAGAAACAATTTCAATCCGGCGCGGTTCAGTGCTTTTTTGCTCTCCGGCTGCTTCCACTGGGGGTGGTTGCTGCTGAGCTTGTTGCACCATATCATCAACAAAGCGACGAGCTTCTTCGGTGGACATCTCGCCCCGCTTCACCAATTCGTCAGCCAGCTTTTCAGCTTCACCGCGCAACTCATTTAGCTTGCTACCTGCTTTTTCGCCAGCGTAGGAAGCTAGCCCAACGCCCAGGTAAACTGCTTTTTGTAAAATATCTCCAAAACCAGGCATAGGAACTACACCGCATAAGACTAGGTGAACCGGAGACCACGCCTATTACAAGCATCCCGTGTTGCTGCTACCTTCCGGTCCTGACAAGGTTTAGGCGTTGGAATCGCGTGGGGCCAGTTCATTTATGAGTATAACACAGTTATTTATTTTTCAACCACACACCAGTGATAAATTTCCAAAATAAGGCAACCGTTCTTCACCAGCGGGTATTTAGCCACGATCGCCCTGGCTTCATCCATCGAACCAGCCTCAAACATCAACATAGCTGGTAAATCACCCATTTTTGTCAAACTTACTATCCTGTAAAGAATTGCCAATCCCCTGAATGATTCCCCGCCCTACCAAACCAATTCCCCGTCCAATTACCTCAGTCAAAATGTAAACAATACCAGCACCCAACAGCAAAATAACTGCCCTCACTCTAGGTGAAATTGCATCCCTAGCTTCCAGTCCCAAAGTTAATGCCAACTGCCACCCAGAAAGCTGTGCTAATTCCAGATTTCTGGGGGCATAAATAAAAATTCTGTGAATTCCATAATCCGTCAATACAAACAGCCAAAACCTACTTTCAAAAATAGCTTTTGGTTCCACAAAATAGCTTCCCCAACGATATTTCCAGGACAAGTTATTCCTAAACCGCTCAATTTCTCGTGTCGATATCAACTTCCCATCATAAAAATCTTGTTTGATTTCCTCAACATTCGCAAAATTGTTGAGCAGAGGCTGCACTACTCCGCTAGCCACTTGAATTACTAAATTGTGTAACAAAGATTCAGCCCGCTGCATTGCTTGCGGGCTACCAGCCAGACAAGAAATGTTATCAACTATGAGGGGAGTTTTAAATAGAAAATGTGTAAATAAATCAACGACCATGGGAATTTTGTCAAGTATTTCTACTCTAACTGAATCTGTATCTTCCAGCAGCACTGGGACAACTTCTATGCTGTTTAGAGCAAATTTAAAGGCAGAAGTTTTGGCGGGATTTTTAGAGGGTTTTAAATCTGCTTGAATGCGATCTAAACTCTGATTGTCACTGATTTGCAGTGTGTAGTATCTGCCAAAGAAATCTATAATTGTTTGTTCCCACAAATCCCGCAGAATAGTAGGTATTTTTTCTGGTAGTTGAGTTGGTTGCACTTGCCCCAAGCGTAACTCTTCTAGCAATTCCTCTAACTTCCGCAGGATCGAGGTAATCAATTCGAGCTTTTTGGTCGATCGCAAAATATCGATTTCCAAGGGCACGCCAGTTAAATTCACCAAATTCAATTGCAATTTAGCCCTGAGCGAGTCAAACAAACTCCGTTGCCAATCACTTGCAATCACTAAAGATTCTGTATTCTCAACTACCAATTCAGAATTAATTAATCCGGTCTTCCTTCTTCCTTCTTTCCCCCCCTTGGGGACTTGAGGTAATAACTGACTAACAATCCAGCGAGCGGCCAGCAATTCTCGGCGGTTTCCGTTGAGGATGATCCCATCTAAAATAGATGAAAAATCTTTTTTCCCTGTCGCTATAGTATCTTGCAACTCAACTTTTATAATTGCTAAGTTTTCGTCAATTTGCCGCAATCCAGACGAGCAAATATCAGTCAATAATTTTTGGTGTATCGGTGTAGAAACAGGTTGAAAATCTGGACTTTTATCTCCATCAGCTACGGAGTTTTCTTCTGTTTGAACTGTGGCTAAATCGTGTTCATTTTCTGAGGTAAAAGCCGTATTTTCTGGCCAATAAGTTTGACCAGATGCTACTAAGTCAATAGCTGCCATTGTCAGGCTAATATCTCTACCTTTAGGACAATAGCCATTGATGCGAGCTTTCTGTAAGGTCGATCGCGATTCCGGTGTTAGTGGCCCGCCTAGGAGTAAAACTGGTAGGTTTGGGTAGAGAGTTTTGAGCTGTTGGCAAAATGCTAGTCCTGACATTTCGCCCGATCGCACATTATGTGTATCAAAATCAAAAACCACCAAATCTGCTGGTTTTCCCTCTCCATTCGCCGATCGCACTTTTAGAACTTGCAAAGCTTCCGTGACAGTTGAAACATCGGCAAAAATTTGCAAATCAGGATAATCCTGGCAAGCAATTCGCAGGCCCAGGCGGAAAATCGGGTCATTACCGATCGACAACAGTTGGAAGTTTGTCATAGCCAGAATTTGAACCGTTTCCCTGAAACTGATCGCTCAGTGCTAACGGCAAAAACCATAATTACTCTGGAATTAAATTAGCATCTGGAGGCCCTGCCGATTCAGGAATCGGAGGTGGAGCCGCCGGAGCTGGAGCTGGAGCTGGGGCGGGTTCAGGAGCTGGAGCCGGAGCTTCTTGTCGGGCTGGGGGATAGTAAGGCTCCGCTTGTCGAGCTGGGGGATAGTAAGGCTCCGCTTGTCGGGCTGGGGGATAGTAAGGCTCCGCTTGTCGAGCTGGCGGATTATAAGGCTCAGGCTCACGGGCCGGTGCCTCTTGTCGAGCTGGTGGATAGTAAGGTTCTGGAGCCGGAGCTGGTTCGGCGGGAGGGGCGTACTCTTCCTGTCGCGGAGCTGGGGCGTACTCTTCCTGTCGCGGAGCTGGGGCGTACTGCTCAACAGAAGCTGGCTCGGCTTGGCGATCGGGTTCCGGTCGTAAGGGTGCTGTTTTGGCGCTAAGTTCGGCACTCCAGCGCCCGATCGCACTTGCAGCCTCTGAATGCAGCGATCTACCGTAGCTGACTTGGGAAGCCATATTGATGGCGGCTCCTAGACGGCCTTGAGATGCCAATTCAGCAGCTTGATCGAGAATTGGTCGATCTTGAGCCACTTGCAGTTCGCTTACCCACTCATAGACATTATCCTGAGCTTTTGCGTACAAACTCCTACCGCTCTTAATTTTTGAAGCTTTATCAATAGCCTCGCTGAGTTTTCCCTGCTTCGCCAGGGCGAGCGCTCCGTCCAAAAACGGCTGATCTTCTACAATTTCGATGCTTTTCGTCCAGCTAGCCAGGAGAGTTTGAGCTTCTAGCCTGCGGGGGCGGTTTTGAGCGATCAGAGTTACCTGAGCGATCGCACCCTTGAGTCCTTCAACCGTTCCCGGCTCAGCCAACTGCTTAGCCAGCATCACAAAAGACTTATCTTCTATCCGCTGAATTTCCTTGCGCCAAGAAGCCACCAAAGTTTGAGCGTGAACCCTTCGCGGCTGAGACTTGCCGATAGTTTGAGCTTGCTCTATAGCCATGGAAAAGGCTCCAGGTAGACCAATACTAGCGATCGAGTTCGCCACTTGCAGTCGCACCAAATCTTGAAACTGCACTTCCAAATTGTCTATTTGAGCTTGAGCCTTCTGGTATAGAGGACGGCCAGGAGCAATTTGACTAGCAGCGCCCTGCCCTTCTAGCAAGCTAAAAATGTGTTCCCCTAGGGGTGTAGTAATCGACTGATTCCAAGTCACCGCAAGAGCTCTACCCAACTGCATCAAATCTTGAGCTTCCGCAAACAGTGGCGAATCCTGTGGAACCACAGAAGCTGCCGCGATCGCCCCAGGCAAGTCTTTCGCCTGCAACTGTTTATCCGCCATTACCAGTAAAATCTTGCTCCAGCCTGCGATTTCCTCTTCTGCTTTCGCCCGCGCAAAAAGTTTCGAGTCTATTTTGCGAGCCAAGACGATCGCCTCTGCAAACTTCTGCGGAGTTTCATCTTTCGCCAACTCCCTCGCCTCTTCCAAGCGTTGCCAGCCATTTCTTTCCACAGCTATCTGCTGGACTAGCTCGTTGTAGCGCTTCTGACTCCAGAAAATATTGTCCAATTTAAACAAAGCTTGAGCATAATCCCAGGCTTTTTTTAAATCGTCAGCCTTCAAAGCTGCTTGAGCCGTATCGTAGAGCTTTTGGCCCTCCTGCCAATTTTTTTCCCAAGCGCCAACAGCATCTTCCACCTCCGCATAAGACGGACTGGTTTTAGGAATTTTGGCCACAATGTCCATAGCCCCTTTCAAGTCACCCGCCTCAATTTTTGCTTTGGCAAATCCCAAAATTGCCTTCGACCATTCCCCTATCAAACTTTGACCCTGAGAGTAGATTGGGTGTTCTTTTGGCCAAGCTTGTACAAGTAGGATCGCCGATTCTAGCTGTTCTAATTTGCCCGACTTAGCTGCTTGCTGAGCGCAATAAAGTCGCTCCCCGTCCGCCGCTAGTGGCGAAAGTTGCTGGCAATTGGGGGGCGGTGGCATCGTCAGCAACCACAGAAATGCTGCCACACCGGTTACTCCAAAACCCACTAGGACAGTCAACCAGATGAGCTGCCACTGCCAAAAATTTCTTTTGCCTTCAACTAAGGGTTGCACCATTGTTTCAGAACTATAATCACCTGTAACCGTCTCTGCACTTAACTTTGGTGTCGGTTCGGAGGATTGGTTGTATTTGGGTGGTCTTGAGAATTGGTCAGATTGTCGTCTCGCCATTACTTCAGCCTTTCCTGTAATGCGCTTTTGTGTCTGGTACTAAATCAAACGCAGGTAAATTATACAGCATTAGAAGATGGATACCAGCCGTCAATAAAGACTACTTGCTTACCTTTCTTTTTGGCAACCCATTCGAGAATTCTGAGCAACTCTTATGCCATCGAACCTTCTGTGGTTGATTCCGGCGATTTGTAGCCGTAGAAATCGATGCGGTAATCTACGATCCGAACTCCCGTTTGCTGTTCGATTTGTGCAATCAAGTCTTTGGGCAATTCCACATGAATATCGAGAATCTGAGCCGTATCCAGACAGTTGACGTGAGAGTGAGAATCGCTGACATTCCCGTATAAGCGTCCCTCCGATCGCTCTAAGCACTCAATAATCCCTTCCCTCGAAAGAGCTTCCAGATTTTGGTATACAGAGGTGTGACCGATCGAGTGGTCTTGTCGATTCAGGCGATCGTAAATTTCCCTTGCTGAGAGGTGTTCTTGCGCCTGCCACAGGAGTTCGAGAATAAATCGACGCTGGCGGCTCAAGCGCATTCCCATCGCCTGACAGCGATCTAAAGCATCTTCTAATGAACGAATTGGTTTCACAGCTACCGCCTATCTTTAGCCTGCTCGATTTTTAACTCTCGTACAACATTGCACGCGCGCCCTTTCACTAATTCTAACGCAGGGTTGCCCAAAGGTATAGGGGAGATGGGGGAGATGGGGGAGATGGGGGAGATGGGGGAGATGGGGAGAGAGGGAGATGGGGAGATAAATTTCCGAAGCTCTTCGGTCATCTCTCCGACTCTCTTTCTCCCCCCTACCTCTGTCACACTCTCCCTCTCTCCTCCCCTCATTTGAGTTTTTTCATGAAAATCAAACCGCCCTTGCCCTAGGGAGAAAATTTGATAGCGTGAATCAGTAACTTAGCTATTTCCGAGAGTTGCTTTTTGTTAAAAGTTTTCAGCAAAAGCTTAACTAATGCCTTCGGTTCCGAGGGAAGTGCGACTGGCTTCGATGCTGCTGGGGCTGTTGCTGGGGCTGTTGCTGGAACACTTTTCGCCGCTTGTGCTGCAGAAGCCAAAAGCAGTAAATTCTTACTAGGAGCGATCGCCTTGACTTTCCCCCCTTGCACCAAATCCCCAGCATCCTTGAGTTCTTTGATAATTAGTGGAGCTAACACTTTATAAGAATTTTTCGGATTCGCGATCGCCACCCTAGCAGTTTTGATTAAACTTTGCCAAGTCTCGACCCCAGTTCCCAACTTATAGAGACGAACGCACAAATCAGACAACTGTTGGCGAGTAACAGCCGACTCCTTCCCCTTAAACACCTGCAACATTTCTTTCAGTAGCACCATCACCGAAGCCGCAAAATTTGTCGTCGTCCCGACTGTTTGAGCAGCCCCAGATGAGCCAGACTTAGCAGCAACACCAGGAACTTTGCCTGAAACCAAGTTATTGAGGTGAGTTTCCAGTTGAGCAAACGCCGGCATGATTTGCTCTACGAGTTTCTCTCCCTCTTCATTCCTCAAGCCAAAAGGCCCCGACATCCGGTTCACCAAATCCTTAAGCGTGTCAACTCCTTTGAGAAACAAAGATTCTGCTGTTTGGTCAACCTGCTTAACTGGCCCATCCTTAAGAATCTTAAAACAATCTTCCAATCTGTGAGCCGTAGTTTTAATGCTATCCAAGCCAAGCATAGCCGCCCCTCCTTTGACGGAATGGGCTGCTCGAAACATCTCTTGAAGACTTTCGGGGTCTTTCATGGTGGACTTTAAATCCACCAAACCATTTTCCAGAGTATCGAGGTGCTCCTTAGCCTCCTCCATGAATAAACGTAAAATTCGGTCTTGCTGGTCTGACACAACAGTCCTCCTAACAATCTCAGCGCCCTCCAGAAAGCACTCCTAACCAGGGAAGCAAGGCGACTCATGGCAAAAATCGAAATCTCCTATGCAAGACATTCTAGCCCCAACAGCCAGCACAGTCACAATTTGGAAGAGCGTTAAATCTGAAAGTAGGTTGATTCGGAAGATTTGTTCTAGAGTTCTGAGGGACTATCTGGAGCCACTTCTATGCCCATTTCTGATCGAATCATCTGCTGATCCGTAATCAAGTCGCTCAATTCCTTGACTTCGACGCCGATGTTTTGACAAGCCAGCTTGAGTTCGCGATCAAATGTATTAAAGTCACTACCGTAGCCGCAAAGTTGGGCGGCGGTGGCAATGCCTTGTGGGGCGTTGGCTTTGGCGCAGTCGATTAACTCAATGCCTTTCAGGGGTTGAGAAGATGCCATAGTGTTAAACCGCATATTGAGATTTTTTTATACTGTATCGAGAATGTTGAGGGCGATCGATCTATCCAAAGGCTTGAGAAATCGGGAATCGGGATTTTAAAGCAGTACGAACTGCCAAAATAGCAGTAGTTTGGATTCCTAAACCTACACCTGCCTAACTTGCTATAAATTCTTGTGAGAAATCAGTCTTTATCTAAGATGCACTGGCTCTGGACAGTCCGGCATCGCCTATTAGTGTCTGTTCTATTGGCTATTGCAGTTGCAGTTTTACTGCCATCCCACTATCTCTGGCTAACTCGTGCTCTGTGCATTTGGGACGCTGGGCTGGTCAGCTTCCTGAGTTTGACCTTGGTGCTAATGCTCCAAGCCACTCCAGAAATGATGCGTCACCACGCACAACAGCTCGACGCCGGCCGCGTGGTGATTCTCAGCTCGATCGTAGCAGCGGCTTGTGCTAGCGTCCTAGCCCTAGTCTTACTGCTGCACGATACCAAAGGCTTGTCCTCCAATTTGCTAGTTCTGCACTTGGGGCTGGCGGCCCTGACAATTGTTGGGTCTTGGCTGCTGGTGCATACTATCTTTACCATGCACTATGCCCACGGCTACTACCAAAACCCCAGAAAGTCGCATAGCAAATCTGAGCCGGTGAAGGGTTTGGATTTTCCGGGCGACGCAGCACCTGACTACACGGATTTTCTCTATTTTTCGTTTGGGATTGGCATGACTTGCCAAGTTGCAGATGTGCAGACGACTTCTCGATCGATGAGGTCTTTAGTTTTGTTGCATAGTGTGCTGTCTTTCTTTTTTAACACAGCCATTCTGGCGATGAGTGTCAATATCATTGCAGGATTGAGTTGAGTGCGATCGGGCTTCTGGAAAAAAAATAAATTTCCCGTACCCTTTGACTCCTCCATTATTTTATAAATTCTATACTGCACCTGGGCGATCCATCTCAAAACCATATACATATATGTCCGCGAACTTATAGCGTTTTTCTTTTTCGCGCCATTCAATAATACCTATTTCGCCCAAAAACGAAAGAAATTCTTCAAACTCGAACTTTGCTAAAATATTGGACCCTGAATCCTGCCATATTGCTTGTAATTGCTCCTTTGGCAAAAAGGCCAACTTTCCCTTAAGGCTATCAAAAAACTTAGTCAAATCAGGATATTCTTCTTTGATTTCTTCACAGCGTTTTTCTGATGCTTTCTTCAATCCGCTTTCTAAAGATTGACTTCGCAATAAACGGTCAGTTGGGGGTTGAATTGATAGTTTCCCTTCATAGCTTAATTCTTGCTCTTTTGCTCCTTCTAGTAATATGCTTAAACTTCGAGGAAAAGTAGTACCACTTGAGTCTGTTAATCTTTCATAGACCCATCTGGATACAGATTTAGCTTTTTCCCCTCTCCTGCGACGACTTCCCCAAAGTATTTCTAAGGCTTTATTGATCGCATTTTCATTAGCTTGATCGATACTTTCAACAGCAACAGGAGAAAATTTATCAACCAAATTTTTGAATTCTTTAGATTGTATTGCTTGACGAAGTGCCAACCGTAAAAAGTCAATCCTAGTCCACTGTAAAATAATATCCCGTCCAGTAAAATGACTTTTGTTATCAAAAATCAAACGATTCCAGATATCTTCTCTCAAGAAAATTTTAAATCTAATTTCTGTTAATCTTTCGGCATCACAAGACTGAACCAATTGAAACAATCCAGTTAGTGCTTGGTGCCTTACTTCTCCTGCTTCAGGAAAATCTTCATCTAAATCATCATAAAGAAACCACAGTTTTTGATGATTATCTCTGGCTTGTTCATTAAGAAGAATGTTTACGGCATCTTTGACTATGAGACGTAGTTGAGAGTTAGTAGATAGTTCTAACAAAGCTCTAGTATTTTCAGACTGCCATCTTTCTTTAGGTAAATTTTTAATGATTTTTGTCAATTCTTTATATTTTGCAAGTCTAGGAGGAAATTTCAATAAATTTTCCTGATAACATCTAAGTAGTAAATAAGCCCTCCATAAATCTTCCCAAGGGCAACCCTTTTGCTGCAAAGTTTGATGGATAATTTGAAACTCGGTACGGGATGGACGACTTGCCTGAAATGTACCATGTGCTGACAAAACTTTAGTATTATCCAAGCGTCCAGGTGCTATTTTTTCGGCAACATTTTTGTGTTTTAGAAAAAGCCAATATAGCGCAGTTTTTCCCGTTCCCTTTCGTCCTCTAATTAGGCAGGTTGTATCGTCTAAAAACTTTTCAAAATCAGTAGTTTTCTGAAAAAGCAAGCTCAAATCTTGTTTTTGATCGGCAGCATTTACTTCTGGAAATTTCAGACTTTCAATAATCTTCCATCGCTGCTCTATATTTAAAACATTGCTCCGTTTTAATTCATCAGTTTTTTCATCAATCAAGTTAGCAATTTTTGTGTAGTAATCTTGCATTCCTGGTACAGGATAGCTGTCAGCCAAAGCAATTGGCACAAGGTAAGGAATTACTAAAATATCTTCTATTAGAGTTTGATCGTTGTCTGAATCCGACTCATCTTCATCTTCATCTGTTCCTGCTTCATAATTTTCATTTTTTGCTGTATTTATCTTTTGCTGCAATGAATCCCAAATATTTTTTACTTTGGACAAGCCAGTTTTAGTAATATCAGGAACAGGAGAAAAAACAAAATTAATTGATATATTTTTTAGACTCTGAAGCGATTGCAAGAGTAATTCTATTCCCTGTTTGTTTTGTTCGTTAGGAAAAAGAAAGATAATGGCTTCATCAGCAGCTTCAATTAATGATAAAGCTCCCCATTGATTAATACCAGTCCTTGAATCAATCAACAGAATGTCAGGCTTTAATTGTTCTTGAATTTCTCCTTTAAAAATCGACCAAAGACTTTTGTCTCCGTCAATAATAGTAGTCGCGTGGAGATCATCAACTTTAGAAATGTAATCAAGATTTAGACAACCAGCGGGAACAACAAATAATCTCCCTGTGGCATTTGGGACTCTCACTTCACCAAATATTTCGGCAATTGAAATCCTGGGTTCTAATCCTTCTGGCAAGTAGGAACGCTCATAAAAATAGTCAACAATTCCATACTTTGGTTGTGGAGTGAGGTTGAATGCTGTACTCAATCCAGGTGCTTCTAAATCTAAATCAACAGCTACAACTTTAAGACCCCGCATTGCTAAGATTGAAGCAACATGAGTTAATGCGGTAGTTCGACCTACTCCTCCTTTAAATGAATAAAATGTTACTGTTCTGGGTATACGGAGTTCGGGTTGGGGTAGTTGGGTTTGATTTTGCGGATTGGCTGCTTGGATAGCTAAATCTTGCCAAGTGTTTACTGAGGCTGCATTCAAAACCTGTGGTCGTGAAAAATTAAGTGATTCGGCTTCTTGAAGTGTATATAGGGAGAGAAACCCAGGAGATAGATGAGGAACATGAGATTGGAGTAAGGTTGAGATTTCCTCCTTGCGCTGAGGCATGGATAAACTGATAAAGCGATCGCTTATAATTGTCAAATTCAACAAGCCTGATGTAGAAATAATCAGGTCAACCCACTCTTTTTGCGGATTCTGCACATATTGGTTTTTAATATCCTGCTTTAGCGAAATTTGCCAATTTTCCTTCATTTTAAACCCCCTTAAAGCTGAGTAGCTTGTTTCTGTAACCATCCTTTGAGACTCTGATATGCGTTTAACCACCGTTTGTAACTTTCATCATCAGGCTCAATGCCAGAATAGCGCATATTTATGAAATGTTGGCTTGTGGGATTTTCCACTTCATCCAGCCATTTTCGCACTTCAGGAAAATTATCAATTTTAGATCTAAGTCTATTGTTTCGTTTTAATGCCTCTATGTAGCTATGTCCAGGATTAGTAAGAGTATGTCCAGGATTGTTTGAGTCTGTCTTCCATTCCTGAGTTGCACCCTTTCCTAAAGACGCAAAAATCATTGCTTTTAGTAGACACTCAATGGTTACACCACCGAAGTGCATAGCCGCTACTTTCCTTTTAGATTGGTTTAGTGCTTCGGTATCAAAGTGGCGTTCTATAAAAGCGGCTTGGTAATCTTCCATACTTAAAAAACTTAGAATTAAAGCTGATATTCCTGGACACAAAAATCTGGTCTCTTAAAGTAATTGTGTCATTTTAGTTGAATGACGATCGCGAAACCAGTTTTTTTAGGTTAATATTATGTCCAGGACTAGCACGGTTAAGTATACGATCAAGTCAGCACTCTATCTGAGATCTTGATGCTATTTCCAATATTGGCAGGCGGTATAGGCTAAGGTAACAACTCCAGTAATAATCGCAGCTTCGTCCACTTCAAATTGCGGATGATGGAGGGGATAATTCGGTTTGTCACCGAGTCCAACTCCTAGGCGAAACATCGTTCCCGGTGCGTGTTCTAAATACATCGAAAAATCTTCCGCGCCGAGGGATGGTTCTGGTAAAATTTGGACTTGCGATCGCCCTAAAGCTTCCAAAGCTGCCGCTTCGAGTAATTGGGTGAGTTTTGGATCGTTTTGGACTCCCGGTACACCACGCTTGTAGTTAAGTTCATATTTTGCACCGTAGGTTTCACAGACACCGGCGACAATTTGTTCGATCCAAGCTGGTAGTTTTTCGTGGGTTTCAGGATGGAGCGATCGCACTGTGCCCAATAATTTTACGCGATCGGCAATCACATTTGGTGCACGTCCGCCGCTAATTTGCCCGATCGTCAAAACCACAGGCCTCAAAGGATTTTGCGTCCGACTAATTGCCTGCTGCAAAGTAGTAATAATCTGAGAAGCAATCCAAATTGCATCGATCGCCTCGTGAGGACGCGCGCCGTGGCCAGATTCGCCCATCACAATCAATTCTAGGTCATCTGCCGCCGCCGTGAGTGCCCCGTGGCGAATGCCGATCGCACCGCCGGGAATCGTCGGAAAAACGTGCACTCCGAGGATGCCCTCAACATCTTGCATCGCGCCATCAGCAATCATCCAGCGCGCACCTTGGGCTATCTCCTCCGCCGGCTGAAACAAAAAGCGAACGTGACCAGATAGTTTTTCTTCCAACTGAGACAATACCATCGCAGCGCCCAAACCGACAGTGGTGTGGATGTCGTGGCCGCAGGCGTGCATGACTCCTTGGTTTTTCGAGGCAAATTCTAAGTTGGTACGTTCTTGAATGGGTAAAGCGTCCATATCGGTGCGAATTGCCAGCCACCGGGACTCGTTGCTATTGCCTTTGAGTTCGCCGATGACGCCGGTTTTGCCAACTCCTTCGATCGCATGAACTCCACTAGATGCCAAAACTCCGGCTACATAGGCGGCGGTTTGATATTCTTGGCCGCTGAGTTCGGGGTGCGAGTGGATGTGGCGACGAATTTCGATTAGCCGGGGGGCGAGGGTGGCGGCTAGTTGTCGGATGCGGGGAAGCATGAATTTTGTTGGGTAGAGCTTTAATTTACTAGGATAACGTAAATGCTTGGGTTTGACACTGATATAAGTCCTTTATGAAAAAAACATTCTTGACATACTCACCGCCCTAAAAGTGCGGTGATTCTTGACGCTTCACAGGGGT